>NZ_JABXKF010000106.1 GCF_017115165.1 Nostoc sp. LPT
AGTATGGACAATACACAGTAGAACACCTCAATTCATCCCTTTATTATGCAACGCCAGATTTTCTACATATTGCTGGGCAATATTTGCAATTGATTCTACTTCTGGACTAAGCCAACTGCCTTCTACTTTCCAGCCATAATGTTCTTGAAAACGTTTGGCTGCTTGCCCAAATGACTCTTCAGCCCCAAAATCAGTTAACGCTTGCTTAACAACGGTCGATTAAATCGTGATTTTTCTAACATATCCGGTATCAAGTTATGGTCTTTCAGATAGCCACAAGCCTTATTCTGGTTCCCGTTAAAGTACATCGCAGCGCAGATAGCACTTGTAATAATTTCTGCATCACTCATGTCTCTTTGAGAATCTTCATTATCAGCGTAGGCGTAACCCGCCCCAGGCATCGCCTTCAACAGGTCATCGATGATAGCATAGACGGTAATATATTTCGTTTAGCATCTGCCCCTGCTCATTTACTTCCTGGAGGGGATTTTATTATTTAAGTGACCATGTGCGCTCCCTCGGCAGTATAACTAGCAACTTGGATCAGTACTGAATTTTTGTCCAGTAGCAAATCACAACTCACAAAAAAACCCGGAAGAACCGGGTGTAACTTAACTTGTATCCAAACTCGATCGTTGTGTATGCGTTAGCGTCCTAAACTGCGCCAATCGACAAATACATCCTGAACCAACAGTGATTTATTGTAAAGTTGCAGAATAATCAGCAGAAACACGAAAAATAGCGCTATAAAAACAGCCATTACAGGGGTAGTACCCCAACCTGGAGCCACTTTCCCATACTCAGAGTTCAGTGGTTTCAGGATATCTCCCAACCTAGTTCTTTGTGCCATAGTTCACCTAAGATTACTTGCCAAAGCTTTTTTTAATCTTCTGTAATATTCTATAAGAATAGCACTCATCCTCTATCTCTCAATTATGGAACCCGCAATAGTTCTTAGCATTTCTGTGGCTGCCGTGGTGATTGCCATCACTGGAGTTTCGATTTATACCTCCTTTGGGCCTCCTAGCAAGGAATTGAACGATCCGTTCGATGACCACGAAGATTAAAAGAGTCATATCATATCCGCAGCGTAAATTTTTGGTGCGATGTCTACGACGGGCTACGCCTACGGAGACAAGCATTGCTGTTGCTCATCAAGGTTTCCTCCATGAGCGGTTGGGAATCATAACTAATTACTCGGACATGATATTTGAAGTGCGTTACGGCTCAAGCCGTAACGCACACTACTTTAGATGTTTTTTAATTGCAAGTCCCTAATGGCTTGCTACTACCTCTGCTTCAAGGCGAGCTAGTCGGACTGCCAAAAGTTTTTCAAGGTCTTCTAATGCCTTGGTGAAACCTTTGATGCCCTCGTCTAGTTTGTCAGTCGCCATGCGGTCAGCGGCGTGCATTTTGTCAAAGGTAGCTTTGTCGATGGATATCTTTTCAATTTCCAAGTTTGCTACCTTGGCAGGGTCGAGTTTGCGTGGCAGTTCTCCAATGGTTGCCTGTAATTCACCCAAAAGTGACGGGGAAATTGTCAATAAATCACTACCGGCAAGTTCAGTAATTTCACCAAGGTTACGGAAACTAGCTCCCATAACTTCGGTTTTATAACCAAATTTCTTGTAGTAGTTGTAGATTTTGGTGACAGACAAAACTCCTGGATCTTCATCTGCTGGGTAGCTATCCCGTCCGGTATCTTTTTTGTGCCAGTCGAGAATCCGACCGACGAAGGGAGAAATTAGGGTAACACCAGCATCTGCACAGGCGATCGCTTGGTGAAGACCAAATAACAAGGTAAGGTTACAGTGAATACCTTCTTTTTGCAGGATTTCTGCTGCACGAATGCCTTCCCAGGTGCTGGCAATTTTAATTAAAACGCGATCGCGGCCAATCCCGGCAGCTTTATACTGGGCAATTAATTCCCGTGCCTTAGTCAGGGTAGCTTCAGTATCGTAGGACAAGCGAGCATCCACTTCCGTAGACACGCGACCGGGAATAATTTGTAAAATCTTTAATCCAAAGGCAACTGCCAGACGGTCAAAAGCTAGAGAAACTATCTGTGTTTGCGTAGCTTTGGCTCCAGCATCTTTCTTTGCCTGGAGTAAAGTTTGATCGACAACTTCCTGATATTCTGGCATCTGTGCCGCAGCAGTAATCAGAGAAGGATTGGTGGTGGCATCTTGGGGTTTGAACTTTTCAATTGCCTGGATATCTCCCGTATCCGCAACCACGACAGTCATTTTCCGCAATTGTTCCAGTAAACTCTTGGACATAAAATACTCCGTGATGAATGTTACAGGATTTACTTAATTCCCCAGTTGTTTAAACTCTTGATTATTCCTTCAATTCTAATTTTGGCAATTTTTCGGAATCATTGCCCAATGCTTACTATTCACAGCCACAGCCCTATTCTAAGTGGGTTATGCGGAAATTGGCTGTCCAATAGAATGCACTTTGATTAAACTAGTTGTTCCTGATTTACCAATTGGAACACCAGAGGTAATTACCACCTTATCGCCCTTATTCGCTAGACCCATGTCTACAACTGTGTTCACCACATTGGTAAACATCTCTTCAGCATTGTGGACTGGTGGAATTAGCAAAGGTTCCACTCCCCAAGAAAGTGCTAGCTGGCGGTAAGCGGTGATGTCGGAGGTCAGGGCAATAATCGGAGAAGTCGGCCGATATTTAGACACCATTCTCGCCGTACTTCCTGATGTAGTGTTACAGAGAATTGCCCGTGAGCCAGTTTCATAGGCGATGCGACAGACGGATTCTGCCACAGATTCGGTAACGCTAAGACTGCCCGCTTCATGACACCAAGCATTTTTGCTACCCTCATCTAGAGCTTGTTCTGTCCGCACGGCGATGTTGTGCATCATCTGGACGGCGGCGATGGGATATTGTCCGACAGCTGTTTCACCAGAAAGCATTACCGCGTCTGTTCCATCCAAGATAGAGTTAGCAACATCGGTTGCTTCGGCGCGGGTGGGATCGGGGGCGCTAATCATCGACTCTAGCATTTGGGTAGCTGTAATCACCGGCTTGCCAGCACGATTGCAACGGCGAATAATATCTTTTTGAATTAGGGGTACTTCGTGAATTGGCACTTCCACCCCTAAATCGCCACGGGCAATCATAATCGCGTCGGCAACTTTCAGAATGGAGTCAAAGTTTTCTACTGCCTCTGCTCTTTCGATTTTGGCAATTAAGCGAATTGAAGCGCCAGCGGCTTCAATCATGCGCTTGGCGGGTTCTAAGTCTTGTGGCGATCGCACGAAGGATACCGCTACCCAATCTACACCCAACTGAATCCCAAAGCGCAAATCCAGCAAGTCTTTTTCGGTGATCGAACTTACAGGTAAAGGAGTTTGGGGCAGGTTTACTCCCTTGTGCGTAGAAATTAAGCCGCCATTTTTCACCTGTGCCCGAATGCGATCGGCGTCGCGAGCGGTAACTATCAATTTGACGCGACCATCATTAATCAAAATCGGTTCGCCTGGTCGCACCATTGCGAACAAAGTCGGCAATGGTAGGGGTAGTTCGTCAATACTCTCACCCTTTTCTTGCAAAACAAAGGTAACTTCAGTACCGGCTTCTAAATTTAAGCCTTCTGGTGGTAAAGTTCCCAAGCGAATTTTGGGGCCACATAGGTCTTGCATAATTGCGATCGGCTTTTGCTGCTCAGTACTAATCTGCCTGAGATAGTGAGCCGTTTGGGCGTGGAATTCATAAGCTCCGTGGGAGAAATTCAGCCGTGCCACGTTCATTCCAGCTTCTACTAAGGCTTGCAGCCTTTCAGATGCAGATGTAGCCGGCCCAACTGTACAAATGATTTTGGTTCGACGCATAGGGATTGGGGGTTGAGGAGTAACCTGCAAATTTGGATGCTTTGAGCGATCGCACAAAACATCCAAATTTACACGTGCTTCATATCACTGGTTTGCTAAATAAAAATACTAGATTACCTTTTGTTTTCGGAGTATTTACCATTTCACCCACATCCCAAAAGTCCCTAGTCAAGAGTCAGCAGTCAAAAGCTAATGACTAATGACTAATGACTAATGACTAATCAAACCACAGCCGCTGTCGGGGCGAGTTTTTCCTTCTGTGACATAGATAACATCAGGTCAATCACCCGATTTGAGTAGCCCCACTCGTTGTCATACCAAGCAATTACCTTGAAGAAGTTGGAATTCAACTCAATCCCAGCACCTGCGTCGAAGATGCTGGAATGAGTATCACCTTGAAAATCTGTAGAAACTACTTCTTCATCTGTGTAGCCCAAGATACCCTTTAGTGAACCTGTGGCAGCCTCCTTCATGGCAGCACAGATTTCCTGATAACTGGTGGCTTTGGCTGTTTTGAAAGTTAAATCAACTACAGAGACATCGGGAGTCGGAACTCGTAATGCCATCCCAGTTAACCTGCCCTTCAATTCTGGCAAAACCAGTGCTACGGCTTTTGCTGCGCCTGTCGAGGAGGGAATAATATTTTGGGATGCACCTCGACCACCCCGCCAGTCTTTCTTGCTGGGGCCGTCTACAGTTGGCTGAGTAGCAGTCATGGCATGGACTGTGGTCATTAACCCTTCAGTCACCCCAAAATTATCATTAATCACCTTAGCTATGGGAGCTAGACAGTTTGTAGTGCAGCTAGCATTGGAGACAATGATATCCTTGCTAGGGTTAAATAGGTGATGATTGACACCCATTAACAGGGTAGTAACTCTATCTGGATCTTTGGTGGGGGCAGAAATTACCACTCGCTTTGCACCTGCCTTCAGGTGGTTTGCGGCTCCTTCGTAGTCAGTGAAGAGTCCGGTAGCTTCCACGACATAATCTGCACCTAATTTTCCCCAAGGTAACTCTGCTGGATTCCTCACCGACACACAAGGAATGAAATGTCCGTCAATCAGGATGCCGTCTTCCTTGGCTTCAACCTTGTGCTTTAATTGACCGTGGGTTGAGTCGTACTTTAATAGGTAAGCGAGGTTATCTGGTGGTACTAGATCGTTAATGCCCACAAACTCAATGTTGGGATTATCGATGCCAGCGCGAAGTACAAGTCGCCCGATTCGACCGAAGCCATTGATGCCAACTTTCAATTTAGTCAAGATTAAACCTCCCGTTGTGGAAGTTGAACAAAAGGAGAAAGTTAAAAGTCAAAATAGATTGCCTTTTACTCTTTACTCTTTGATCCTGACAGTCTCAGTCAGCTAAGGCATATTTACTTGGCATATTTTAAGGATTGGGGCATGGGTAATTGGGGATTGGGCATTTAACTTCAACCGGTGGTGTCCAGAATTCTCCAACTTGTCTACAAAACGCGATCGCGTTTAGAGAAAAGCCTGTTGGGGATTTGGTTGCGCTTGGGTAATACGTTTCTTCACACGTTCCACCAAATGCCCCATCACTGTCAATTGCTCTTCTGGAGTCAGTTGCTCAATCTCGCTTAAAATTTTTTCAAGTAACGGACTCATTAACCTAACTTTTGTCAACTGCTGTAAATTTTAGCGTCTTTACTCCTGTAATGGTCTAGGTGCTATTTGGATTGACACTTCTCTGTGCGTCGCTGGTTTAATTCTTGGGGAACAGCCTTAGTACTTTCTTACCCTCTTAACCGTTATGAGAGTATGAAAGTAATTAACGGTATGCTTATGCAGGCCGTTGCCGAAAGACTTCTATCTCAAGAAACTCTTAGTGCTGATAAGCAACAATCTGGTGACTGCCAAATATGTATCTTTCTAGATGAGGTGCAAGTATTACCTATGTTGCCCTGTCTACCAAACTTACTCAATCTCTCTGGAAAATTTGGTGGTGCAGTCATTTTAGCAACCCAAAGTAAATCACTTCTCAATTCTATTTATAGTAAAGATATAGCCGAAGGAATGGGTAAGTACAATAGTAGTATATTAAATCGTAATAACCCTATGAATCCAGTAGTAATTAGACCCTCATCTTGGCTAACGACTGGGATTCGAGTCGAAAAAGTCAACAATCTCAATCTGTTCAAATTTACTGAAGAACTAGGTTCGCGTTTGCAAGAACTTCTGGATAAGAAAAAAGCTGATTTACTGACACCAGAAGAAGCCGCTGAACTAGAGGCTATTGGAGAATTAGACACAATTTTTAGCTACATAAATGCCACTATTGCATCTGGGTCGTGACAATTCCTAACAGTATCCAAAAATTTGTACGGAGCCGCGCTAATTTTCGGTGCGAATACTGTCATTATCCAGAATTTCTCAGCACATCTCCCCTGACAATCGACCATATCAAGCCGCAATCTTTGGCGGGTTCGGATGATGTAGATAATTTGGCTTCAGCTTGTCGTCGGTGCAATGAACGCCACTATAATTTTACAGTCGGAATCGACCCAGAAACACAGCAAGAAGTCTCCTTATTTAATCCCCGTCAGCAACAGTGGGCTGAACACTTTATTTGGTCGGCAGATGGTACAAAAATTATCGGCATCACAGCTACAGGTCGAGCTACTTGCAATCGAATTGATTTAAATGATGAACGCCGTCTTGACCGCTTTATCCAAAAATCTCGGCAACTTTGGGTGCAAGGTGGTTTTCACCCTCCCCGTTCTGACCCGCGCCAAGAAAATCCTAATTCTTCAGGAGAAATTGTCTAACAATATCTAGGTTTTGGGCGTTGCTCCCATAGCAGAAGAGCTAACGCTCAGACGCAAACAAAGTGAATTCAACGACAAGCTTAATGCCAATACAGATATACTGGGGTGAAGACGAATTCTTAATGCATCGCGCTATTGGGAAACTGCTCAAGCATATCCTCGATCGGGATTGGAACTGCATCAACTATTCTGAATACTCACCTTCTGCTCAGGAGACGATCCCCCAAGCGTTTGCAGACGTTATGACTCTTCCGGTGAGGGGTAGAAGACGGTTATCTTCCCAATCCCAATCTGCACTTCAACTCAATTAGTAGTGGGTTGGACAAATCGCTTAATTTCACCACAGGCAATATAAGATTTGCCATCCGGTGCTGTTTTGACTTCATCAACGACGTAAAGCATTCCTTCCTCGCGAACCGATCGCGGAAAACGCATGTTCCAATCTGGTTCATATCCGTCGGAAACCACTCTAGCGCGCAGCTTGCTGCCATCTTTGACACACTGAATTAAAATACTGTCCCCTACACTGTCAGTTGTAGGAAGATCGGCAGCACTGGCAGGGCCTTTAGAAGCTTTACCTGTGTTAGCTGGATGCGATTGTCTAGGGGCAACAAAAATATCTGTTTCACCGGGTTGAGCAAAACGGGTGATTTTACCACGTACTCGATAGAAAGTAGTATCGCTTGAGAGTTCCAGTCCTTCAACAACATAGCGTGCCCCCTCGGCACGAATGGCGCGGGGAAACTGAATGTTCATGGTTAAATCGTAGCCTTCGGACATGACTTTGACCCGCAGTTTACCCCCTTCACGAACGCAGTGCAATTCAACACCTGAACCGACTTCATTCACAATGGGCATGGCATACACTTCATCGCCAGTAGTGACACCGCGACCCACCAAATCGCTGCGATTGCGCGTCATCGTCTGGTAAGTCTGATCTAGCATCTCTTTCCGTCCAGCATTGCCTAAAGCTTTTTGAGCGATCCGACTGGCGAAATATTCAAGCTGATCGATCTCTTCAGCAATTTCAAAATTCTCGTTCAAGCCTTTATCCCGCAAATCTTTTACAAGCGCCCGCAGGGTTTGTTCAGCTTCCTGATGCTTGCCATGTTCAGCGAGATTAAGGCCAGTCTCTTTAGCCTTAGCAATGGTAAGGCGACTCAGTTCTAGAATGATATGGCTTGTAGCAGCAAAAGCTGCTTCCTCAACAGTGCCAACTTTGGCGACGATATCTATAGTACCTGACACGCTTTGAATGCGGTCATTTTGCACAACATCGGCGCTGTAATGCAGTTTCATCACAGGTAACTCACCAACTTCAGCGCTTGATATCCCCAGACTCAAACCGAGAAGTTTGTCCTCACCCTCGTAAAGCTCTCCCAAGGTGATGACAGCTTGACTGGCGTCATTCTGGCTAACTTTAGCCAGACTTAAGGTATCAACAAGGCTGACACCATCAGCCAATTCCAGTGTCACCTTGAGGTTTTGTCCCACTACTGCTCTGAGACTGTCTAGCTCAATACTAAACACTTCAGTTGCTTCGTCGATGCTCTGAATGAAGTAAAAGTTGCCTGTGGCGGCTCTTGCCATCCCAATCAGCAAGTCTTCATTGAAACCCTGAGCAAAGCCTAACGTTGTTGTGATAATGCCTTCTTCAGCTTTTTGCCCTGATGTCGCCGTCAGTATTTTGGGGTCTTGAATGCCCATATTGGCGTGACCATCGGTAAGCAGGAGAACACGGTTGATTTTTTGCGGATCGAGTCGCGTTTTCACGTGTTCGCAGCCTTTGAGCCATCCCCCCGATAAGTTGGTAATACCGCCTGCTCTCACCTTGCGGATGGAGTTTTTTAATGCGGCTTTGTTAGTCACAGACTGGGGTGGTACAACACTATCCACTTCATCGTCGTAAACAACTACTGAGAGAATGTCATCTGGCTCAAGTCGATCTACCACAGATTCAGCAGCTTTGAGTGCGTGATGCAAGGGAGCGCCTGCCATAGAGCCGGAACGGTCAATTACAAGCGAAAGGTTAAGATTACGTCGAGGAGATTTAGCTATGTCAGCACGAAAACGTAGCAGAATATTAGTCTTTAATGCAGATCCTGCGGCGAGGATAGACTGGTCAAATTCGTAACTTGTCTTAATCATTTTTTATATCCCTCATCATTGTCTGCTATCAGCTACAAGTCTTGTGATGCATAGACAGTAAGTGCTTTATTTATTTTACCCAGAAATAATCTTTTTAAGTATAAAAATTATATTTAATGTAATATTTTATAGTTATAGATTCTTACCAGCTTAGACAAAGCCGATCATAGACATCCGGTACTCAAAGGCGATCGCACTGGTCACAATTGCGGGAAACTGAAAGCAGATATATTAGGAGAGGAGAACCTAATGAGTTGGACTAAAGTTCTTGCAGTCGAAGCACTTTCCCCAGGTGCGCGAGAAGTGGTGAAAGTTGGCAACCGGAAAATTTTGCTTTTGAATCACGAAAGTCAGCTTTATGCTGTAGATAACAACTGTCCTCACTTAAAATTACCGTTGAAAAGTGGGAAAATCACTGAAAGTGGGGCAATAGTTTGTACCTTCCATCGCAGTGCTTTTGACCTGCGGACTGGTGAGGTACAAGGATGGTGTTCCTGGCCACCTGGTGTAAGTAAGGTACTCTCGTTAGTTTCACAACCAAAAACACTGCCAGTGTTTCCGATTCGTATTGAAGAAGGCAGTATTTGGGTTGATGTGCAAGAGGAATAGCACCCTCTCCCTGAATTTACTGAAACAATGCGAAGTAAAAAAAGAAAAACCCCAGCTAAACTTATTGGCTAGGGGTTTATATCAAAATTTACCTATTTCAGAGATATAGGAATCATTGAATGAGAAAATAGAACGTCTTCTCAAGCAGTTTGAACGCTTTGCTGTGATGTGATGTTGGGTTGTATGTTGCCATTATCAGCTTCTATAGAAGCTGTAGCACTTTGAGATTGGCCTAAATTCACTTTGAAGACTTTGCTTTGCTCTTGCTCCAGTTTTGGTAAATGTTTTACCCCTAGACTTACTTTTTCGGATCTTGCATTTGCAGCTTATCTATGTGAATATTCTATGAGCAAAATACGGTAAATTGCTCAATTTTTCGTAGTATTATATTGCTTGTAGTTTAAATGTACTTATGTTTGCTAAGTATTTACCAAATCGACTGATGAAGATTGTCAGCAGCTTTCTTCAAAATTATGAAATATCCAGAATCGGCATATTTGCCTTATTCTTTATCTGTGGGTTAAGTTTGACTCTTGTGATATCTGCGTGTTCTGCCAACAATACAGGTAACTCTGTAGCAACACAGACAGCAAATCAAGGTGTGGTAGTTCGTATCGGCTATCAAAAAGCGGCGACTATCCTCAGTGCTCTCAAAAACCGAGGCAATTTAGCGCAAACTTTAACGAATGCTGGTGCTTCGGTGACATGGGCAGAATTTCCCGCAGGTCCACCCATGCTAGAAGCAATGAACGCAGGTAGTATTGACTTTGGCTATACAGGTGAATCACCACCAATATTTGCCCAAGCCGGAGGTACTCCCTTGCTTTATGTTGCTTACGATCCTTGGAGTCCCAAAGCCGAAGCAATTATTGTACCGAAAGATTCACCAATTAAAATAGTTGCTGACCTTAAAGGGAAAAGAGTAGCTTTTGCTAAAGGCTCGAACACTAACTATCTTGTTGTCAAAGCTATAGAAGCTGCCGGATTAAAGTATAGTGACATTCAACCAGCACATCTAACACCAGCAGATGCCCGTGCAGCATTTACTGGTGGTAACGTTGATGCTTGGGCAATTTGGGACCCTTACCTAGCAGCAGTTGAACACGACACAAAGGTTAGGACATTAACAGATGCGACAAATTTAGCACCAAATCGGGGTTACTATCTTGCGCGTCAAGAGTTTGTTAATTCTCATCCAGATTTGTTGAAAACCCTGTTAGATGAAATCAGCAAACTAGATAAATGGGCAACAAATAATCCAGAAGAAGTTGCCAAGTTTTTAGAACCAGAGTTAGGTATTCCCGCAGCAGCATTAGAACATGCCGAAAAACGGCGAAAATATGGCGTTTTACCGCTAACAGATGAGATAATCACTCAGCAACAAAACATTGCCGATACTTTTTACAAAATCAAGCTAGTTCCCAAGCAAATCCAAGTCAAAGATATCGTTTGGAACGGTAATAAATCTTAGAAGTTCTTCCCTACTAGCAAAAGCTTATGGACATTAACACCCAACAAATAAAAACTGATGTACTTGTCATTGGTGGCGGTACAGCCGGGACAATGGCTGGAATTAAAGCTAAACAAGCGAATCCCAATGCAGAGGTGCTGATCTTAGAAAAAGCTAACATCCGTCGCAGTGGTGCGATCGCAATGGGTATGGATGGAGTGAATACCGCAGTCATTCCCGGTCATTCTACACCAGAACAATACGTGCGCGAAATCACCCTTGCTAACGATGGGATTGTCAACCAAAAAGCCGTTTATCAAACAGGCAAATTAGGTTACGAAGTCATTCAAGAATTAGAAAGTTGGGGTGTGAAATTTCAAAAAGATGCCCAAGGCAACTATGACTTAAAACAAGTGCATCGTGTGGGTAAATATGTCTTACCCATGCCAGAAGGAAAAGACCTCAAAACAATTCTCACCCGCCAAGTTAAACGCCATAAAGTCAAAGTGACAAATCGCGTCATGGCAACCCGTGTCTTAGTCAAAGAAGGACGTGCTATTGGTGTGGTGGGATTTGATGTCAGAAACGGAGATTATATTGTTATTCAAGCTAAAGCAGTCATCCTCTGTACAGGTGCTTGTGGCAGATTAGGATTGCCTGCTTCCGGCTATCTCTACGGCACTTATGAAAATCCTACCAATGCCGGGGATGGCTATTCAATGGCTTATCATGCAGGTGCAGAACTTAGTAATATTGAATGCTTTCAAGTTAATCCTTTAATCAAAGATTACAACGGCCCCGCCTGTGCCTATGTTGCCGGGCCTTTTGGCGCACATACTGCTAACGCCGAAGGAAATCGCTTCATTAGCTGTGACTATTGGAGTGGTCAAATGATGTTGGAAATCTGGAAAGAATTAAATTCTGGGAAAGGGCCAGTCCAACTCAAAATGACCCATCTCGATGAAGATACAATCGCTGAAATTGAATCTATACTGTGGGCGAATGAACGACCAAGTAGAGAACGTTTTCATCAAGGTAGAAATGAAGATTATCGCACTCACGGCGTAGAAATGCACATTTCAGAAATTGGCTTATGTAGTGGTCATAGTGCCTCTGGTGTGTGGGTGAATGAAAACGCTCAAACAACCATCCCAGGTTTATATGCAGCTGGAGACATGGCTAGCGTTCCCCATAATTACATGATTGGGGCATTTGTTTTTGGTCGTATAGCTGGAACTCATGCCATTAAATATATACAAGATTTAGATTTTGTTGAACCAGATACGGATTTTTTAGAAACAGAAAAAGTTAGAATATATGCTCCCTTAACACGTCCGAATGGTGTACCTCATACCCAGGTAGAATACAAATTAAGGCGCTTAGTTAATGATTATCTACAACCACCAAAATCAGGCAATAAAATTGAGATTGGTTTGAAACATTTTGTTCAATATCAACAAACATTAGATGTAATGGGCGCTCGTGACCCCCATGAATTAATGCGTTGCATAGAAGTACATTTTATTCGAGACTGTGCAGAAATGGCAGCTAGAGCATCATTATATCGTCAAGAAACTCGTTGGGGACTTTATCATTACCGTTTGGATTACCCCGAAAAGAATGATGATGAGTGGTTTTGTCATGTCAACTTAAAGAAAGATGAGTTAGGACAAATGATATTGTTTAAGCGTCCTGTAGATCCTTACATTGTGGAAGTAGATGCAGTTCAAGAAGTCTACAATGTTGCTGTGAGGTAATATATTTAATCTCATGATAAATCTCAGTGTTAATCTTAACAAAGTTGCTCTACTCAGAAATTCTCGAAATTTTGGTATACCAAGCGTAATCAAGGCAGCTTCTACTTGCATTCAAGCAGGCGCACATGGAATTACAGTTCACCCACGTCCAGATGAACGACATATCAAATCTAAAGATGTTTATGAATTGGCAGAAATGCTAACTGTTGAGTTCAATATAGAAGGTAATCCATCATCTCAATTTTTAAACATAATACGAGAGGTAAAGCCAACACAGTGTACTTTGGTTCCTGATGCACCTGACGCTTTTACCTCAGACCACGGATGGGATTTAGCTACAAATGGCTTTTGGCTCAAACCAATTATCCAAGAGTTAAAAGAACTTGGAATCCGAGTCAGCCTATTCTTAGATACCGACTTAACTCAAATCGAACTTGCTAAAGAAATTGGGGCAGATCGCATAGAGCTATATACAGAACCTTATGCCACAGCTTTTCGTAAGGATGATGTGGAATCAGTTTTTCAAAAGTATCAACAAGCGGCAAAAAAGGCTCAAGAAATTGGTTTAGGAGTCAATGCAGGACACGATTTAAACTTACAAAATTTAGAGAAATTTTGTTCAATTCCTAATATACTTGAAGTTTCGATTGGTCATGCCCTAGTTGCAGATGCTTTAGATATAGGACTATTTAATGCTGTGAAGGAGTATTTAAAAATTCTTTCTACTAATTAATTATTATTAATAGAAAATCATCGATATTTGGTAGATTTATTAAAGTTTAGCAAAACAAATATGTGTTACAAAGCCATAATTTTTGACCTGGATAATACATTATTAAATTTTGATTTGTGTGAGCGCAAAGCCATTCTTGGCACGCTGGAAGCTTGTGCAATATCCTTAGATTTACATGGGATAACTGAAACTATTTTTCTACAAGTATATGAAACTTATAGCTCCCAGTATTGGAGACAGCGGGATGTTTTTACTCCTAGTGAGTTAATTAAGATGACTTATGAAAGTACACTGGCTGAGTTAAATATAAAAACAGAGAAAATTAGCCATTTCGGAGACATCTTTTGGGAGATTTTTAATCATTCAAGTGTCTGGGAACCTGATGTATATGAAGTATTAACTGTTCTTGCACGTAGTTATCGTTTAGCTGTCATTAGCAACGGTTTGGTATTAGCGCAGCTACCGAGAATGCAAGCTGCGGGAATTGATCATTTTTTTGAACAAGTTGTAGTTTCTGAAGCAATTGGTTTTGCTAAACCATCTCCTGAAATATTTCATTATGCGTTATCGAGATTAGATTTAACCCCAGCACAAGTCCTTTACGTAGGCGATTCTCTAAAGCACGACTATGCGGGAGCAACACAAGTCAAAATGGATTTTTGCTATTACAACAGAAAAAATCAAAATTTACTACAAGAAGTAAAACCAAAGTTTATGATAAGTGAACTCTTAAATTTGCTGGAATTGTTTAACTAACAGATTTTTTATTTATTCATTTAAAGTGAGATTTTAAATGGTTTGTTGTAAATTATTTTGAGGGATTTTATAATATGTCTATATATAAGTCAATTGGTAAACAATACTCAAAAACTCGCGTTCCTGATATCCGTATTGTCAATAAATTAATTGATTTACTTAATTTACCCAAAGGTAGCATTATTGCTGATATTGGCGCTGGTACTGGTGGTTACAGTCTAGCGCTAGCTAATAAAGGATTTCTTGTTAATGCTGTTGAACCTTCTGTAGTTATGCAAAAACAAGCAGTAGAACATCAGCAAATTAAGTGGTTTGCTGGCTATGCAGAAAATTTACCTCTACCAGATCAGTCTGTTGATGCTGTTGTAAGTATCTTGGCAATTCATCACTTTTCTCATCTCGAAAAAGCTTTTCAGGAAATGCACAGAATAATTAGAGATGGGGCAATAATTTTGTTAACTTTTGATATTAGATTAGCTCAGAAGATATGGCTTTATGATTATTTCCCGTTTTTATGGGAAGGTGACTTACGATTTTTACCACTTAACGAACAGATTAATTTAATTCAGAGGGGTACTAAAAGGCGTGTTGAAGCCATACCCCTTTTGTTACCATCCGATTTGTCTGATTTATTCGCAGGAGCAGGCTGGAGACGACCAGAGTTATATCTTCAACCAGAAGTACGTGCAGGAATATCATCTTTTGCTTTAGCTAATCAAGATTTAGCAGAGCAAGGAGTAAAGTTACTTGCAGCAGATTTAAGTAGTGGAGAATGGAGCAAAAAATATGGTGATATTCACAATTTGACAGAGATTGATATAGGCTATCGTTTTATTCATGCAACCCTGGATAACTAAATAATTGTAATTCAAAATTAAATTATGACAAACAAGGTTAGTGTAAGTGATAAAATTAAAATTAGACAAGCTGAGATTAAAGATGTAGAGAGAATTGCTAGTCTTTGCGAACAAATTGAATATTCTGTGACAAATCAACAAATAGAGCAGCGCCTTACTAAAATTAAAAATAATGATGCTCATATTGTGTATGTTGCCACTTTAGAAGATGAATATGTAATTGGTTGGGCACACGCTCATATTTGTGACTCAATAGTTATTCCGACTCCAGCGATTATTTTGGGATTAGTTGTAGAGAAAGATTATCGTCATAGTGGAATTGGACGTTTTTTGATGCAGCAAATTGAACAGTGGGCTTCTCTAGCTGGATGTGATAGTGTTTTATTACGTTCTAATATTAAACGCAAAGAAGCTCACTTGTTTTATGAAAAAATTGGTTATACCAATATCAAGCAATCATTAACTTTTCATAAAAAATTGCTGTAGTGACAAATATGCAGTGCGATCGCTCTCTCCTGTAAGTTGGGTTCCACTACGTTCCACCCAACACATGATATCGGTAAAACAGAAAATATTTACATGATATCTCTCAATTTATTGGATAAAATCAATGCTAAACCTATTTTTTATATTTAATTATTCGCTAAGATTAATATCGCTTGATGTTGGGTTACTAAAAATTATGACAAATCAATTCACTGTGGTTGAGCAATTTAAAATTAAACAGGCTGAGATTAAAGATGCAGAGAGAATAGCTATTCTTTGCGACGAACAACTTGGATTTACTGTGACAAATCAACAAATAGAGCAACGTCTTGCTAAAATTAAAAATAATAATTCTCACATTGTGTATGTTGCAACTTTAGCAAATGAATATGTAATTGGCTGGGCACATGCTCATATTTCTGACTTGATAGTTAGGCAAACTTCAGCAATTATTTGGGGTTTAGTTGTAGATAAAGATTATCGACATAGTGGAATTGGACGTTGTTTAATGCAGCAAATTGAGCAGTGGGCTTTTCTGGCTGGATGTGAGAATGTTTTGTTGACTTCTAATATTAAACGCAAAGAGGCACACTTATTTTATGAGAAAATTGGCTATACTAATATCAAACAGTCATTTACTTTTCATAAGAAATTGATTTAGTGAAAAATATGCAGTTAATTAATACATTTACCACTCACCGTCTGCTTGCTGATCGTCTGCGATTTAAACATTTGAATGAACTACATACATCGTATACATCTAAACAACCTACAATCGTGAGATAATTCATGCAAGATTACCCCATTTATTTTACCGTTTAGCAGTTTCCTTACAAAATTATGGAGTTATTTTATGGCTTTAATTAATCAGAGAATAGATGTTCCTGTCATCGTTGATGAATCTAAATGTCTAGAAAAATGTACAGCCTGTATTGAAGTTTGTCCCTTAGATGTATTGGCAAAAAATCCAGAAACAGGCAAAGCTTATATGAAATATGATGAGTGTTGGTTTTGTCTACCTTGTGAAAAAGAATGTCCAACCAATGCAATTACAGTACAAATTCCCTTTTTGTTACGTTAACTATCTGTGGTAAAAATTAATGAATGATGACCTCAATCATTGGCTAGAAATGTTGCGAGCGCCTGACATAAATGATCGTATAGTAGCTGTCAAAACCTTGCAACATTTAGGCGATGACGAAACAATCGATGCTTTAATTATAGCTTTGAAAGACGAACATATTACTGTTCAAAAAATAGCAATATCTGCCCTTTGGGAAATTGCTAATCCTGTTGCCATCCCTGCCTTAATTGAATGCCTCGGTTCAGCAGATACAGATATTCGCACTGAAGCGGCATCAGCATTAAGCGAGTTAATTACACAAGATGAATTGTTACTTTTACTAGACAAGCTCCAAAATAATGATGTAAATATTCAATTAAATATTTTAGTGCTTTTGCGGAAGATACATGATATTCAATCTTTACCCGATATTTTACCATTTTTAGAATCAAAAAATTCTGATTTAAGAGAAGCAGCCATTACGACACTGCGATATATCAATCAACTAGAAAAATGTCCGCAAGCTTTAAATTTAATCTTTGATGAGGAAGCAAGTATACGTCGTGCTGCTGCTTTAACTTTAGAACATTTACAAGATGCAGAAGTGATTACAATACTTTGTCAAGCACTTACAAATGATAGTGACTGGCAAGTTCGCCGGAATGCAGCTAAATCTCTGGCTATTCATGCAAATAATCAAGCAATTTCAGCATTAGAAATAGCTTTAAATGATGAACATTGGCAAGTGAGGAAATCAGCAGCACAAGCTTTGCAAAAAATTCCAGATATTCAAGTTATGCCAAAATTAATTCAAGCATTAACAGATGAATATGCAGATGTAAGAAAAGAAGCTGCGATCGCACTTGGGAATTTAGCTCATCCCGACGTTATTAACCCCCTACAACAAGCCTTAGATGATCCTGACAAAGAAGTGTCTATCCAAGCGCAACGGGCAATTCAGAAGATTCAAACAGATAGAATAGTCTCAAGGGAGCAGTAAATAACTAAGGGAAAGTGTAATGGACAATCCATTTCCTGGAATGAACCCGTATTTGGAACAGCCTCAACTTTGGCATCAAGTTCACAATCGTTTGATTGTAGCGATCGCTGATGACCTGACTCCCCAAATCGCGCCGAAATACCGAGTTTCCATTGAAGAGCGAGTTTACACTAGTGTAGATGATATCTTACTCGTAGGAATTGCTGATATAGCAGTTGCCAAACGTAACACCACAGATAACAGTACAACTTTGACTGCTGCAAAACTTGCTGAACCCAGTAAAGTGAAAGTTCCTGTACCTGAACAGATAACTGAGCGATTTTTAGAGGTGCGAGCAACTCCAACCAAAGAAGTAGTTGCTGTGATTGAAATACTTTCCCCCAAAAATAAACGCTCCAAAGAAGGTAGAGCCACTTATGAGAGCAAAAGACAGAAAATTTTGGCTTCTGCAACCAACTTAGTAGAAATTGACCTCATCAGACAAGGGCAGCCAATGCCTATTTTCGGAGCATCAACCACAGATTATAGTTATAGTATCTTGGTCAGTCGCAGCTACAACAGGCCTGATGCAGATTTATATACTTTCGATCTAAAAAACCTAATTCCTGTTTTTCCTGTACCTTTGCGTGAGGGAGAACCTGAACCTATAGTTGACTTGCAAAGGTTATTAAACGAAGTTTACGAACGTGCTAGATTTGATTTAGCAATTGATTATTCACAATCTTTAAAGATAGTGCACTCACCCGAAGAAGAAACTTGGGTAAGAGAAGTTTTAGAGAATATTTAAACTAGAGCAACAGACAAAGTGCAACCAGATTCTCGTCAGCAAGAAGTAGTCCAACTCCTCAAACAGGTTATCGAACCTATTTTAAAAAATGACATCGTTAGTTTGGGAATGGTGCGAAATCTCCGCATAGTTGATGACTATATTTACTTACGTTTATATATTGGTTCTCATCAGCACCAATTACAGCCAGAAATTAAATCTAAATTATCATCTCTATCTTGGTGTAAAAAAACTTATATTCAAGTTTGTACAATTCCCGGTGTTAAAACAACTCTTGCAGTTTCTAGTGGTAAAGGTGGTGTGGGCAAATCCACAACAGCCGTTAATATCGCCGCAGCTTTAAAATTACAAGGTGCAAAAGTAGGACTATTAGATGCTGATGTTTATGGCCCCAATGTTCCCCAAATGTTGGGTTTGGGACAAGCTGATATTCAAGTGATTAATACTCCCACAGGTGATAAGTTTTTACCTCTAGAAGCTCAGGGAATAAAAGTAATCTCAGTGGGTTTACTTGCAGAAGCAAATCGTCCCTTGGCATGGCGGGGGCCTGTATTGCATAAAATTATCACGCAATTTTTGCAAGATGTAGAATGGGGGGAATTAGATTATTTATTGATAGATTTACCTCCCGGTACAGGTGATGCTCAAATTACAATTATCCAAGAAAGCCCAATTTGTGGAGTCATTTTAGTGACAACTCCTCAACAAGTGGCTGTTGCAGATGTACGACGTAATATATATATGTTTCGTCAAGTGGGTGTTCCTGTCCTTGGCATCATTGAAAATATGAGTTATTTAATTTGCGGTGATTGTGGTTCACGCACACCGATTTTTGGTAGTGGTGGCGGCGAACAACTGGCCACAGAATTACAAGCGCCTCTGTTAGGACAAATCCCCATTGATCAGCGCATTTGTAGCGGTAGTGATACTGGAAATCCGATTGCAATAAGTGAATATGCTTCACCAGCAAGGGAGGTTTTTACACAAATTGCTACTTTATTAAATACTACTTTTATGATAAATAACAAAGCTACGCAGCTTGACCAAGCTTAGTAGCTTCAAGAACTTCAATCAATATGTAGATATTTATTAGCGATCGCCCTTCGGAAAAACCTCTTGGTTTACTGAGTGTAGAATTTATTCACGAGGTGCGACGAAATTTCAAGAGTTCTCGCCATCCATTCCACTTTTTGGCTATTTTAAGTATTTTAACTTATTGACATTAACTCCCAACTCTGCAAACGTCCTAATCCCTGAGAACCAATAAATATGGCAGCACATTTAACAACTGGAATTGCTTGTTGTATCTCATCTTGGAATGAATATCCTGGGCGAATTTGTTCTTCGTCTAACCACGGCTTTAAACCACGGCGCACAAGCTGCATGAAAACGTTTCTTCAAGTCGTCTGTAATACTTATGTGCATAGCGGTTATTCTAAGTAATGTCTATACAAAGCTACAAATGTACAGAACCCGATTCCAGATTGATATTAGCAATATTCAGTAAGTTTACGATAGGAGCTAAAATCAGGGCAAACGCATCTAAATTATACTTGCTCACGACCAAGGCTAAGAATCAACGACAAAATCAGTATTTCTCGTTTGATTTAGTTTCTAAGACTCAAAGCGCTCGTTTAAATTTATGTCAATAAGCAACGATTAATGCAACTGTTTTTGAGGTTGTTGACAATTAAAGGGTCTTGTTGACATGATGCGTTTGCCCTGTGGGAAGTAGGGGAGGCACAGGGAGAAATACCACCTATTGATTGCAACTTGGTATAAGTTTTAAATTTTTCATCAACCGGAATTCGATAATCGTTGGCAAGTCGAATATTTTTTTGTCACGAAAGATTTAAAACTGTTGTTTAAACACCAGGAGTATTGCCACCATCTACCAAAATTTCTGCCCCAGTAATTGAGGAGGCATCCTCTAAAGTCAAAAATATTCCTGTTTTGTTGAGCATTTCCAACAAAATAATGTTTGCGATGCGTTCACTATCTATTATAACACCATCACAATCAAAAATAACTAATTTAATTTTGTCTATAACTTACATAAAATTCGCTGAATCAGATTCATTAGGGTCAACAGCAAAGCATGAATTTCACTCATCTTGTCAAATCTGAATCGAGTTACAAGCTTTAGTTTGATGCAGTTTCGTCGGAAAGAGCATTAATAATTTCTCTCAAGGGGCGATCGCTGTTAGACTCTTCTGGTGTTTCTTTACCCAAAGATGTATCCTTCACCAAGCGGTAAACATCAGCTGCTCCGTAAAAAATGCGCTCAGTCAGACCTACTTCCTGAAAGGTTTCGGCAATCTCTTCCATTTCCCCTATCCAACGATGTGCTTTTGGTGTCATGGATGGAATGGAACGGGTGAGTATAGCAGCAAGTTCCGGTTGGCTGCTAGATACTTCTTCCCAGAGTTGCTCATCCAAGCCTAAGCGATGGGCGGCAATCAGTAATTCTGTACCAATCGCTGTCAGTCCTTTTGTCAAGGCGGCGTAAGACATCTTCAATCCAGAAGCTTGACCAATTTCATCGCCAATTACTCGTATATCCAACCCATAATTTTGCAGTTGTTGAAATTCAACGGCTTGTTTTCCTGAAGCATAGATGCGGGTGCGTCCAGGAACTCTGGGAGGTGGGCCAATAATTGAGGCATCTACGAATCTGACTCCCACTGATTCAATGATTTGGGCAATACGTTTTACTTTTTGGGGTGCAACTGCATTGCAATCAACGTACAGAATCTGTTTCCCCACATTGCTTATAACCTCAGCTACAAGATTCGCTGCTTCTATTGCGGCGACGGGGACTAGCACTGATAACACCACATCAGATTCAATTACTAGTTGTCTGAGAGAACCCACATCTTCGATGTTGGCTGCGGCGGCTAATTGCCGAGTTCGTTGACTGCGATCATCTAGGGCGGCAATTGTCTTCAATCCATTTTGATTGAGAACAGATGCGATCGCCTGCCCCATGTCACCCGGGCTTAAAATACCAACTGTTTGAATTTGCATGGAAAGCTTGATTATTTATATTCAGCTTTTGGCTAATACGCTGACTTTGGTGATTGAGTCATGAGATAAACTACGGTAAATTGATAGAATTGCCGTAATCGTCTAAATAGGAACTTACCATACATTATTCCCAGGAAGCAAGCTACCTGATGATTCAAAAAGCAGATGTATTTTGATTTGTCCTAGCTTTTCTACGCAGAAGGTTGGAAACTAGCAATTATAATTACAGGTTATGAGTCAGTGATGCTTGGGGAGTAGGAACCGCTTTATAGTTAAGTTGGTTTGGGAGAAGGCAAGTATTGCAATGAAGGCAATAATCAGACTAGTTAATGAAAATGATGCTCTACAAATTCTGGCAATTTATGCGCCAATTGTGCGGGAAACTGCAACTTCTTTTGAAGTAGAACCACCAAGTGAAACAGAGTTTCAACAGCGTATTAAGAGCTATCAACAGCAGATGCCTTGGCTAGTTTGTGAAATTAATCAAGAGGTTATAGGCTACGCCTACGCTAGCCCTTACCGTACCCGTGCTGCTTATCAATGGTCTGTGGAATCATCTGTGTACGTCAGTGCGAATTATCGCAGAAAAGGAATTGCTAAAGCCTTGTATAGTTCTTTGTTGAAATTGCTGCGACTCCAAGGATTTTATAACGTTGTCGCCGCGATCGCTTTACCCAATCAACCCAGTGTGGCTGTACATGAGGCTGTTGGGTTTTCAACTGTAGGTGTCTTACGTCGAGTAGGGTATAAATTTGGTCAGTGGCATGATGTAGGTTACTGGCAATTATCTTTACAACCAGAGTCATATTTTTTGACTGATGGCGACATGACCACACAATCTGTCAATCCACCTGTTTCTCTGGCAGAAATACAAAAATCACCTCTTTGAAATGAAGCTTTAACGAGTAGATTTTTGCTACTTCGGGTTTAACTGATACAGCTTTAAAGTGCTGTTGTTACTATTACTGAAAGAAGAATTATGACTCAAGAACTATGGACAGAAGTTGACCATTACATCACTGATTTGCTTGTGCCTCCTGATCCTGTACTAGATGCTGCTCTTCAGGCTAGTGATGCGGCTGGTTTACCACCACATAATGTTTCGCCAAACCAAGGTAAATTGCTCATGCTATTAGCCTTAATCCATAAGGCACGCACTATTCTGGAGATTGGTACGTTAGGCGGCTATAGCACGATCTGGCTTGCAAGAGCATTGCCAGCTAACGGCCATTTGATCACCCTAGAGTCAAATCCCCAGCACGCTGAAGTTGCCCGCAAGAATATAAACTGCGCTGATCTGGCTCATCTTGTTGAGGTGCGCGTTGGCCGGGCAATAGATACACTGCCGCAATTGGCTAACGAGGGATACAATCCATTTGACCTGATTTTTATTGACGCAGACAAGCCAAGCAACCCAGAATATTTTGTGTGGGCCTTAAAGCTTTCTTGCCGGGGTAGCCTGATTATTGCCGATAACGTTGTTCGTAACGGAGCTGTGATTGAGATGAACAGCGATGATCCTAACGTTCAGGGAGTGCGTCGTTTTAACGAATTGCTCAGTGCCCAAGCGCGTGTGAGTGCTACGGCAATCCAGACTGTAGGTAACAAAGGGTATGATGGCTTTGCGATCGCTCTTGTCACTGCTGACAATTAGCTAATTTTTTCCAGCATTAGTTGTTATAATTCTCCTTTTTGGATAGTTGGATTAGCAAATATACAGCGGATTTCAAGTTGATGAAGTACACGATCTCAGTCTCAAAGCCAAGCATAAAGCCAGTTTGACTTCTGAATTTTGACTCCTGAGTTCTGAATTATGCTGTAATTACCAGCTATTAATTAAATTGTAATTTGCCAAGCTTTTTTAAGGCGAAAAATAATGAGCTAATATGTAATGCTTGCACTAAAGTACCGCTTTCAATTACTTCTATAAATTTTTCTAAAGGTAATAGCAATACTTCTACCTGTTCTGTAGCATCTAAATTTAAATCAGCTATTTTTTCTACAGATGTAGCTAAAAAAAAATGGGTGAAATTGTTATGATTGGCTGGATTTGTTGATAAAATGCCAGTTTCAAGAAAATTATCGCTAGTGTAACCTGTTTCTTCTAATAGCTCACGTTTTGCTGCTGTAAGCTGTGATAAATCTTCTACTTTTTAGTCACAAAGGGCGGGAAAACCCCGCCCCTAAAAAAGCAAAATTGGTATTAGCGGTAGAAAATCTTGAACCACTAAAATACAAAGGTAAAAAAGGTAGTAATATTTTCTAAACTAAAGTGGGTTCACTGATTGGAGGTGGACAATGCCCACCCTACAAAAATCTTTGATTTAACAGTTAGCAGTTACCAGTTATCAGTTACCAGTTATCAGTTAAATCAATTGGGTTTAAGTCCCCCACCAAGAAGGTGGAAAGCGTTGGTGGCGGGTTTAAATCCCCCACCATACGCTTGGTCACTGGTCACTGATCACTGTTTTAATTTAAGCCCAATTGCGTACTACAGTAATCTTGAATTCACGTTGTTGGGGCAAAATATAATCCAGCGAACCGTAGCGTTCTAAAGCCCAGTTTCGCAAATCTTGAATAGCATGAGGAAAGATATCATTAGGAATACTCCAAGCTGCACTTTGGATTTTATTTTCTTGGTTTTCTATGAATTTACTTACAGTATCTTCAACTCGCCATTGAGCTGCAATTTCAGTTTCTAAAGTTGCGCCTTGTGCTTCTAACTCTGCTAAAACTTCTTCTTCAGTAGCACCGTAACGCGGTAAAGGATGACCATAGCCTTCTAAAATAGCTTTCCAATGCTCATTAAATTCCCACCTCTGTGCATTCACCTCTGAACCAGCACTAACAGAGTTAGCGTATCCGTGAGTGTAAAGCAAAATGCCATCTGGTTTCAGGACGCGACTAATTTCTGCTAGCGCCTGTTTCCAAGCAGAAATTAGGTGAAAAACGTGAACAACTAACGCAACATCAAAGGAGTTGTTATCAAACGGTAAAGCAGTAGCATCTCCTTTAATTGCTGTTAGTTTATGGGAAACACCCTCTAGTTTTTGGTGCAGTTCAGCCAACATTTTTTCTGAGATATCTATACCAGTGTAGGAATAGCCTCTTTTGGCAATTGGTACAGCAATTCTGCCAGTACCAATACCCGTTTCATAAAACTTAGTATCTGCTGTTGGTGAAACTAAATTGAGAATAAAGTCTGTTACTTGCTCAGAAATTCCTGGGGGAAATCCTCTTGTAGCATCGTAAATATCAGAAACTCGATCAAATGAAACAGTGGTAGTCATATATTCTCTGTTAAGATATGAAAAAACATTTGTAATCCTAAATCTAGAACTCGTAAGTTATCGTAAGTTCAAGGGTTTAAGACCCCTACATCTATATGTAGCACCAGTTTCAGTCGGGGTTTAAATGGAACGTAGTTGCCACAAGGCTCTTAACCCGCGCATCGCCCTTGGCGTCTCCCCGCAGGAGTTGGCACTTCTCAACTCTTAGAGACGCACTCGCGTTCGTCTGAAATGTCTAAAATGTTTGAATGCGTGAATTGTTAATTTGGTGTTGTAACAAATCCACTAAGTCATAAAACTCTTGATTCAGGATCTCCCCATTTATTCAACTCATTCAGTAGTTCATTGCGTCGCTGTGGGGATGTAAACGCTACCTGAATAGCATGACGGGTCACATCAAGTAATTCATTTGTAGAAAAACCGAGGGCATGGGCTATTGTATACTCCCGTCCAATGGTCGTACAGACCTGAACAGGATTGTCTGTACACAGGACAACAGGAATACCGGACTCTACAAACTGTCGAATTGGATGCTTTGTATAGGAAGGTACTGCCCCTAAAAGAACATTACAACTTAAAGAACACTCAACAGTTACGCTGCTTTTAGCTAGTAAATCAAATACATGGGGGTCACTGATGGCGTGTGTTGCATGACCAATTCGCGTCAGCCCAGGTACGCGCAGGACAGCAGCAATATTGGCACTAGAGAATTCCCCAGCATGGGCGGTGATTCCTAACCCTGCGCTAGCAGCCTGCTCGGCAATTTGATAAGCCGTAGTCCAATCTGCTTCTGTATCATAAGGTTTGTAAAGAAAATCTATTCCGCCTAAGCCTTCATCTACCGCCTGAATACATGCTTTTACGAGATGGTTTAAGCGATCGCCTTCAAACCTACTTAAAATCAAAATAAATACTGCCTCAGCCCGGAGTCTGGGATATCGCACTTGGACGCGACGCTCAGCTTCTCGGAACAATGCCATCAGGTCAGCTTTGAGTACATCTTCGTTGCCAAAACGGACTTCTACCAAAATAGCTCCGTCTGCTGCTGCCTCTTCTAATAGATCCTCAATACGTGCAATAAAGTTTTCTGGCTTTGCATTAGCCTCTTGTGTTGCAGGGAAAACCTGAGCAAGTTTTTGGAGGCGAGCCATTCCTGGTGGAATTTCAGTTATCAGCTGCTCTGCCCAATCATGCCAATTATATGGCGATCGCCCTTCATGCCGCGCCAGCACGCGGTCAAGGCGCGGTGACCACTCCTGATGTACATGCAGGTCTACTTTGGGGAGTGCAGCAATACGCGGGTCTAGCTTAATTTCAGCAAGTGGATCGATCAATGTTATACCTCCTGAAACTGGAGACTGGGGAAAGGGAAAAGGTGAGACATGTAATTCAGTAGCTCGCTTTTCGGATCTCGTACAGTGACTTTCTGCATGGCGATGCGATCGCACAGACCAAGTTCTAATGCAGTTACCCTGGCAATGCGTGCATAGGGAGAGTTAGGTGTGTAAAAGTGACAGCCACGCGCAAAACACGAGCAGGCAGAGATGTGGCAGGTTTGTCTAAAATATCAGCTATTGTTTCCAGAACCCTATTACGTGTATTGGCCATATTACGCGTGTATGCACACTCACTCGTGAGGGTTATCCTTTTTTTGCGATCTATGCGGGGTAAAAGACGAATGTCCTTAGTTCAATGCTTTCTCG
>NZ_JABXKF010000040.1 GCF_017115165.1 Nostoc sp. LPT
TCACTGGTGGATTCAATTTGGAGTTTAATCGTAACTAATTACCCGGACATGATATAATTATAAGGTAAATGTGATTTAACTAAAATAATCACTGAACAAAACAAAAGAAAGCAAAAGAAAATGGTTTGAAGCCTCTAAATTTATTTATGGGGATTATCTTTTTACTTTTTAAAAAAGTTAGCTTCTTAAGTTTTGATTGAGCTGCGCTTTGTAGCCAGAAGTACTAATGTCTGCGCTCGCGGATTTCTTGGTTTATAAATGTTATACCAATCTCTAATAGCCTTCAGTAAGATTGACTATCAAAGGACTACAAACAAAATATTTTTACGTAAATTTATCAGCAAATAATGTGAAGAATCTGTAAAGATGCATCTTGAAGCAAAAATATCTAAGTAAATACAGTAGTATTATATAGTAAATCTGGGATTATTTAAATGTTCTCTATTCTCAAGGTAAACATATACGTAAAATTGCCCACAAGGAGAGTATAAAAGTTTTCCTGAGCGAAAATTAAATGTTTTCTCTTCTAGTAGGACTTAGCGCTGGCAAGAAACCAAATACCAAGTATAAATTTTAGGCATTCAATTGTGAGATTTTTTAATCATCCTTATTCACTGATTTTTACTTGAACAAAAATAATTAATTTAACCTGAAATGACTGATTATCCTAAATACACACGCTCATTAGTTTGTACAGCGCTTAAGGCTTAGATAGTTTTCAGATAAATTAGATAGTGTCACACTAAAGCCATTCTTTAGATGAATCTTTAAGAAACATTAGTGTTACTTAAGGGAAAGGTATAAGTATGGCAAAAACTTAAAATATTGGTTAATTTTTGTGCCCAAAAATAGCAATAAACTCTATGTTAAGAACTGAAGTTACTGAAAAGCTAGATTTAGGTAGATAAAAGTTATGGCAAATATCATTGGAACCAACGGTAATGATGCCCTAATGGGTAATTCTAGTTCTTACCCAGACACAATTAATGGTAAAGCAGGCAACGACACCCTAAATGGTGCCGGTGGCAACAGCACCCTAACTGGTGGCGGTGGCAATGATGAATTTGTTTATTACGATTATTTCGACCCCGCCAATGATATCATCACCGATTTTGGTGGTGTAGGTAAAGGAACAAACCCAACAGCAGCAGTCATTGCTGAAGTAGATACTCTAAATTTCCAGGGCGATGGCTTAACTGCCCAAAATATGCTGCTAACCCAGAATGGCAACAATCTGGAAATTACCTTTGCAAACTACTTTAACCACTTTGATGATGAGGTTAAGCCTAAAGTTATCCTGCAAAACTTTGCCTTGGAAAACCTGGATAACCTCAGTAAATCTACTGGAGCCACTGTAGACTTGCGTAATATCCTGTTTGATGGGCAAACTAGTGTCATTGACAGTTTTGATGTGTTTGATGCAAATTCCACTCAAGCTAACCTGTTCAATAAGAACACTGTTACTTTTTTGAATGACCTCAATAACAATATTACAGGTTTTGACAACTCTAATGATGTGATCAATGGTCAGGGGGGTAATGACAAAATTGACGGCTTAAGTGGCAATGACCTTTTGAGAGGTGGTGCCGGGAATGATACTCTCATTGGTGGTGTGGGCAATGACACTCTCATCGATGGTGAGGACAATAACCTGATCTCTGGTGGCGATGGAAATGATTATCTCTCCGTTTCTGGTGACTACCACGAGCAACGAGGAGGCTCAATTGCATTTGGCAATCCTACCTTTGGCAATAACACCTTCAACGGTGGTGTTAGTAACGATACCTTGGACGCTAGTTATTCAACAGGGAATAACACTCTTAACGGTGATATTGGTGACGATACCTTGAATGCTAATTATTCAACAGGTAATAATCTGCTTTCTGGTGGCGCTGGTAACGATTATCTCTCCGTTTCTGGCGTCCACTATGACCCATTTATTTTTAGTAGATTTTATGGCACAGGCAATAACACCCTCAATGGTGGTGCTGATGACGATATCTTGGATGCTAATTATACAACAGGTAATAACACTCTCAATGGTGATGCTGGTAACGATACCTTGGATATTAGTTATACAACAGGTAATAACATTCTCAACGGTGATAGCGGTAATGATTACTTGAATGTTAACAACTCAAAAGGCAATAATTTGCTCTTTGGGGGCGATGGCAACGATACCATCTTTGGGGGCGATACTGACCAAGACCCGAACAATCTGGGCGTTTCTGGCAAAGATACGATCGATGGGGGTAAAGATGATGATTTGTTGTCTTTCGATTACGCCTATTCCGATTCCACCTATGTTAGCGAAAGAATCACAACGAATTTCAATACTACTACTAACACTGGGTCAATTACAGCAGGCACGAATCTAGTTATCTACAAAAATATCGAACGATTAGATATTAGAGGTACAGCCTACGATGACAACATTGTTGGGAGCAATGGCAACGATACGCTCTCTGGGGGCTACTCTGGTGGCAATGACACCCTGACAGGTGGGAACGGTACTGATACCTTTACTATCTATAATTACACCAAAGGTGTTGATACTATTTATGACTTCAACGCTACTAATGAATTGATTCAGCTATCGGTTTATGAGTTTGGAAGTCGCTTATCAATAGGTTCACTTTCAGCAAGTCAGTTTACAATCGGAACATCTGCAACCACTAGTGAAGAGCAATTTATTTACAACAGCGCTACAGGTGCATTGTTCTTTGACCAAGATGGTAGTGCATCTGGGTTTACTCAGGTACAATTTGCACAACTATCTGCTGGATTGTCACTAACCAACAACAATTTTGTGGTTTTTGCTCCTGATTAGTGCTCTGCCATTACCAAGCGATACGGTTTGCGGAATGCTATTTTTAGCATCAGCAAGGACTCTAAAGCAGCATACACGAAGCCTTTGCTCAAATTCTTTGAGGGATGACAATGTAGCCAGTGGTGCGATCGCCTAATACCAAATTACGTTCTTGTCCCCAATACCACCAATAAGCAGCAACATAAGCGCAAATTAAGCTATCTAGTTTATCTTCAACTGCTTTGAGGGTTGCGCCTGTGGTGAGAATTTCGGAAGGAAACGAACCGCAGAGGCGCAGAGGACGCAGAGCAGGAGAAAGAGAAGGGAGGATATCAAGAAGATAATTTTGGAGTTTAATTAGTTCTAGGCGGCGCTCATTGAGGCGTCCTTTTTTGTATTTGAGGATGCGTTCTAAGTTGAATAGATTAACAATTGCTGGGTGGGGAAAGACTTCTATTTGATATCTGCTGAGTTTTTGCGGTTCAATGGTGGGGGCGTGTGCAAAACCGCGTGATTCTAATTCTAAACCGAAGTTGATGGTGCGCTCTGCGAAGGGTAGGTTTTGATTAGCTGGGTAGCATCCCGCATGATATTTACCAAAGTATTTGTGGCTGAGTTTATCAGGGAGCCGACTCCCGTTAGCGTTGGGTATGAGGGTAGGTGCATCTACGGCAATAATGGCTGGTTCGTCTGCTTGTACGCTTTGATCAATCCAAATGAGGATGTCTGCAATGGCATCTTTGCGGTCTAGAGCGAGCAATTGTAGTTGTCCATCTACCCATTCTAAGCAGCACAGTCCACTTGGTTGCGATCGCCACCCTAAATCAATGCCAATAAATTTCATGGTCATAACACGAATTTGCGATTATTTTCGCATTTTCGGGCAACCATTTACCTAAATTTACTTGCTAAAAATTCTGATAAATAATCTTATAATCTTAAGCAGCTTGTCTTAATTTAATTTATCTGGCAATAAGTCAATCAAGATTATTCCAATGAAAATTTTATTTTTACATCCCAATTTTCCTTCACAATTTCGCAATCTAGCGACAGTTTTAGGTAAAGATCCTAATTGCCAAGTCGTCTTTGGGACAAATCGTCAGGAAGGGGAAATACCTGGCGTTTTTAAAGCTATTTATACTCCTTCTCGTGAAGCGGCGCCTCAAACTCACCACTACGTTCGTAATTTGGAAAATGCTGTTCTCACTGCTCAGGCTGTCTATCGCGTGGCAGAAAAATTAAAAGCTGAGGGTTTCTTTCCAGATATAGTTTATGGTCATTCTGGTTGGGGGCCGACTTTATTTATGAAAGATGTTTTCCCAAAAGCAGAATTATTGTGTTATTTTGAGTGGTTTTATCATGCTCACGGTTCCGATGCAGATTTCGATCCCAACGATCCGCTGAATGTTGATGATGAATGCCGCATCAGGGTCAAAAATGCACCGATTTTAACTGATTTATATAGCTGCGATCGCGGTCTTTCTCCGACCAATTGGCAGCGTCAGCAGTTTCCCAAAGAATATCATAGCAAACTCACTGTAATTCATGATGGTGTTGATACCAATTATTTTGTTCCCAAACCAGGCGCAAAGTTAGTTTTACCAAGAATAAATCTGGATCTTTCCCATGTGGAAGAGTTGGTAACTTATGTAGGACGGGGAATGGAACCTTATAGAGGTTTTCCGCAGTTTATGGAAACGGTAGCGCTACTTCAGCAACGACGACCTAAGTGCCATGTAGTAGTCGTGGGAGAAGATCGGGTTGCTTATGGTAAAAATCTCCCCGATGGTCAGACTTATAAACAATTAATGCTAGAAAAATTACCTTTGGATTTATCGAGGCTGTACTTTACAGATAGGCTTCCTTACAATGAGTACCTTCAGGTTTTGCAAGCTTCTTCTGCCCATGTTTATTTAACCCGTCCTTTTGTATTATCCTGGTCAATGTTAGAAGTAATGGCAGCAGGATGTTTACTAATAGCTTCTAAGACTCCGCCAGTATTAGAAGTTGTACAGGATGGGGTGAATGGACTGCTGGTAGATTTCTTTTCTCCCCAGAATATTGCTAATCGGGTTGAAGAGGCGCTGAATTATCCTCAGGAGATGAAAACGATTCGTGCGAATGCGCGAGAGACAATTATCAAGCGTTATGATTTAGCGAAACTGTTACCACAGCATTTGCAATGGATGTTTGCTGGAAAAAGTTCTAATAGTTTGAAAAAGCGTCCAAGTTCTAAAGGATTTGGCAGAAATTAGATGACATTAATCATTAGTCATTGGTCATTAGTCATTAGTCATGAGTTACAACCAACAAAGCACAAAGAACAAAGGACAAATGACTAATGACAGAAAAATATAAAAGCGATATTTAAAATGCGAATTATTTTTACCATTGCCCATTTTTTCAAACCTAGCGGTGAGGGTCGTCATGCTTCCCAACGCAAAGACCCACAACCCCGCTTGCAGGCGTTAACTAAAAGCCTTACCGCCTTACACCAATTATTTGGCAAATCTCAACGGATCATCGATATTGCTCAACGACTAGCTTTCCCTGCTAACCAACCCCAGTCCCATGAACTAGATATTGTTATTTGTACAACCAAAGATAATCATCTTCTGAATCAGCTCTCCTTACCATCCCATTTATATAGGCATCATTCTAGCAATGCAGAACCTCTGCTTTTGGGGTTTGAGTGCCAAGCTGTTTTGCAAAGTTGTCTCGGTCAGTATGATTATTACTGCTTTCTGGAAGATGACCTAATTATTTATGACCCTTGGTTTTTTATAAAATTAAATTGGTTTACCCAACAAGCGGGTGATTTAAATTTGCTCCAGCCAAATCGTTATGAAGTTTCGCCCCACGGTTTGGTTCATAAAGCTTACATTGATGGGGATTTAGCTTTGCGAGTAACTACTCCCTTTCAAAATGTGCAGGATCAACAGGAACTCAAGGGTACAATTCTGAATACACCAATTACCTTTCGTCGTGCCTTTAACCCTCATGCAGGCTGCTACTTTTTAAATGCAAATCAGATGACTCATTGGGCTAATCAAACTTATTTTCTCGACCGGGATATTAGCTTTGTTGGGCCTCTAGAAAGTGCTGCAACCTTGGGAATTATGAAGACATTCCGAATTTACAAAACTTCACCCGATCAAGCAAGTTTTTTGGAGATTCAGCACTCTGGAACTGGATTTCTAGGGTTAATTGGAGGACAGGTGGGTTTAGCAGAAAGGTGAATACTACGAGGTAATCATACAATAAATACGGTTTTTGAAGGGCGATCGCAACCAACTGCCACTAGAAACGGAAACGAGTTGAGCGAACAACACCCTGACGCCAAACAATTATCGGAAATAAACGCAGTTCATGCCAAGTTATAGGACGTTTGCCCTTGGTATGCTTACCTTTTATCAAGTTCAAGTGGCGTCAGGTGCCTTGGAGATAAATATTCCTAAATGTATGTTACAAGTTCTTACATTTTGGTGTTAAAAAACTCAAAAAATCTAATTAATTATTATACTCATGTTGCATGATTTTAATGCTTGTTTAGGAGTATGACTATGACTGCTAGTACCCTGCTGCAAGAAATAGAAAAGTATATCCCTATTGTGGGAGATATAAATATTAAAAGTCCATTAGCATACCAAGCAACTCGTGGGGCGGTTGAGGTAGTTAACACAGTTCAGATGGCAGTGGCAGAGGCTTATATCAACGGATTAGAAGTTCCTGATTCCGTTCTAGAATCGCTTTTCGATACCTGTATGCCAATTTTCTTTCAGTATTTCCCATCCCTCCTGGCACCGTATGAATGGGTATTAAAAGAAACTGATCATCTCGCAGTAGGATCACGGGAACTAATGAAAATTCAGTACGACTTGCCTCAAGCCATGCTGAATACTATGTTAGGGGACGGGAAACTCATTTATCCTAAGTACAGCATGGGATTGTGGGAAAAAGGAGCATTAAACCTTGAGCAATCCCAGATGCACATGATTGATGGTGTGATTGAAAAGCTAGACATCAAGGACGGAGACAATATCTTAGACTTTGGGTGCGGGTGGGGATGTGTTCCTAATTACATTCTTTCTAAGTTCCCCAATGTCAAGTTTACGGGTCTTAATTTGAGCCACGAGCAATGTGAATATATCCGCCACAAAATGCAAGATCCTGAGAGTTATCTCAGTTCAGATCGGTTTACCCTATATGAAGGTGATTTGAATAATGCAAATTTCGAGACGAAGTTTGATAAAATCCTCTCGATTGGTGTTTTTTGTCATGTTGGTAACTTAACGGGAGCCTTTAAAAAATTAGCTTCGTTTCTGAAGGATGATGGCAAAGTTTTAATTCACATCATCACAGTCCGCATCCCTAACAATATGTCCAGCGTTTACACTCACAAATATATTTTTCCACACGGTCGGTACTGGAATTACGATGCAGTTCCAAGCCATAAACAAGACCTCAAAACAATTCAAAGATGGTATCTTAATGGCTCTAATTACTCTAAAACACTAAGTAACTGGTTACAAAATTTTGACGACAACCAGGCAACAATAAAAACATTAAACTATGGCATGGACTATGCCAAGTTTCGCCGGATATGGAGGTTTTATTTGATATGGTTTATTCGTAATTTTGCTAGTTGTGATGGAGAATATAATGGTAATGGTCAATTTTTAATGGTTCATGCTTAACCGGACAAAGCTAATGTTTCACCTGCTAGAGGATGGACATCCTGCCTGTCCTTATTTAACTGGCTGAAGATGCCTTCTTGACAAAAACATCTTCATTCTGTTAAATATTTGGATTCTTGACTGAGAAGGCAAGGAACAGACTTTTCTTCTGAGCAATCTGTCAACCAGAATATCAAATAGATGTCTCCGCTTCCGCCTTGAAAACTGAGTTCTGACAGTTGCGGTTTCTGGCGCGAGTGAGAAGTTCTGGTTCAGAAGGTACTCTAATCTTTGACGCTAGCTTCAAAAACTCAAGGATTTTGATGAACCAAAATGTTGGGTCTGGAAGATAGGCAACCTGACCCTCTCGCACGGTTATGCCATGCCGGGCTGACCACTGGAATGCATGATGAAGATTATGCCAGCCTTCACCCAAGGTCAGAAATGCTACGAGCCAATGGTTCCGACTGTAGTCGTTGGTTATGAACGGTTGTTCGCCCAGTATGTGGCTGAGTGAGTTGACGGTAGCGACACCGTGGAAGAGGACAGTCGTGCTGAGGAAAAAAGCGCCGAGATATTCAACTCCACCAATGTAGTACGAGAGCGCACCAAGAGCAACGGTGGGAATGAAGTGCAAACGGTCAACAATCTTCAAAACCACATTACTCTCAACATCGGTGGGAAGCTTCGAGGGAAAAAACTGTGGGGAGAATAGCCATCCAGCTTGAGACCACCAGAATCCTTTGATTCCCTTGAAAGGCATATAGGGAGAATGAGGATCTTTTTCCTGGTCTGAGCATTGATGATGATCCATGTGGTGAGCTTTCCACCAACTTGGCCCCATCTGTCCGGCTGAAGCAGCCACGATGCTTCCAACGCATAGAACTGAGGTTGGAGCCTGGTAGCTCTTGTGGGTAAGTAGCCTATGATAGATGCCAGTAGTTGCAAGCATTCGTATTATATATAACAACACGGCCCACAAGACAGCACCCGACGATAAGCCAGTAACAATAATGAGTAGTGATCCTAAATGACTCACCACGATCAAAGTAGGGCCTACTATGTAAGAAATAATCGTGAGCTGAGAGTACTGCTTCATTAGTCTTCTAACGTCCTTAAGCTTCAAAATAAAAATGCACCACATCTTCGCCGCAGTGAAGCTTGCGGACAGGAAAACGCCCACCGTTGTCAGCGTTAACACCACAGGGACATCTTGGCACAATTCGCTATGCGATTGTATCGACCTAGAATACCAATGCCTCGACTTTTTATTTACAGCTTTTTCTTTTGCGATCGCACTTAACATTCAAGACAGTCGCTACAAGCTGTTGTTAACACACTAAGTTGTCGTTTTCCTTCGTGAAGAGTTTCTATAGCAATCCGAGTTGAGTTAAAATCTCTCATCCCACAACGGCCAGTTGACCTGGAAAATGTCAAAATTAAATGAGTTTTGCATAGGCGCAAGCGACTTGTCGCCAGACATCGCTACTTTACATAGCGCAGATTTGAGATAACTAAGTTGAAATTTATGGGCAAGCAACGTGTTCTTTCTGGAATTCAACCAACCGGCAATTACCATCTAGGTAACTACTTGGGAGCCATTCGCAACTGGGTAGAAGGTCAGAGCGAATACGAAAATTACCTTTTTGTAGCTGATTTGCACGCGATTACAGTGCCACACGACCCAAAAAAGTTGGCAGCTGATACCTACACCCTTGTTGCTCTCTATCTAGCTTGTGGTCTTGATTTAAATCACTCCACTATCTTTGTACAATCCCACGTTTCGGCCCACAGTGAACTCACCTGGTTGCTCAACTGCATTACACCTCTAAACTGGCTGCAAGATATGATCCAGTTCAAGGAAAAAGCTGTCAAGCAGGGAGAAAATGTCAGTGCAGGCTTGTTGGATTACCCTGTGCTAATGGCAGCTGATATTTTGCTTTACCAAGCGGATAAAGTGCCAGTGGGTGAAGACCAAAAGCAACACTTGGAATTGACACGGGATATTGCAGCTCGGTTAAATCACCAATTTGGTAAACCAGATCAGCCAGTTCTGAAGTTACCAGACCCTTTGATTCGCAAGGAAGGGGCAAGGGTGATGAGTTTGGCAGACGGTACACGCAAAATGTCCAAGTCTGATCCCTCAGAGTTAAGCTGGATCAGTTTGCTAGATTCACCAGAACAGATTCAATACAAGATTAAGCGTTGTAAAACCGATCCCATTCGTGGGCTGACTTTTGACGATCCAGCGCGTCCAGAGTGTAATAATTTGTTAACGCTCTATACATTGCTTTCTGGAAAGAAAAAGGAAGATGTTGCAGTTGAGTGTCAAGATATGGGTTGGGGACAATTTAAGCCATTATTGACAGACACAATTATTGACTCCCTGAAACCAATTCAAGAAAAATATCAGGCGATAACGGGTGATAAAGGCTATTTGGAGTCTGTGTTACGGGATGGAGGGGAAAAAGCTAGGGCGATCGCAAATCAAACTTTATCACAAGTCAAAACGGCTTTAGGCTACTCTCTTCCTCTATAAGTTTTCACCTTTAGGTGTGATTTGTTATACCATTTAAGAAATTGAAACCTTAATGTTATGTATCACACCCACAGCCCCACAGCCTTTAATGACTTTCGTAGAGCTGTACAAGCAGGAGAATTTCTAGTTACCGCCGAAGTAGCACCGCCGAAAGGGGGAGATCCAGCGCACATGATTCAAATGGCGGCGACTCTTAAGGGGAGAGTTCATGCCGTCAATGTTACTGATGGTAGCCGCGCCGTGTTACGGATGTCTTCGTTAATCGCATCGGTGATTTTGTCACAGAACGGCATAGAGCCGATTTGTCAAATTGCTTGCCGTGATCGCAACCGCATTAGTTTACAAGCTGACTTGATGGGCGCTCATGCTTTAGGCATAAATAACATTTTAGCTTTGACTGGCGACGCAGTAAAAGCAGGCGATCATCCAGATGCCAAAGCAGTGTTTGATTTGGAAGCTGTGCGACTGCTGCAACTGATTCGGAAGATGAATCAAGGCGTTGATTGCAATGAAAAACCCTTGACTGATGGAGCGTTAGATTTATTTGTTGGTGCAGCAGTAGATCCGCAATGTAAAAGTTGGTCGGGTTTGCAAAGTCGATTTGAACGCAAAATCGAAGCTGGAGCGCAGTTTTTTCAAAGTCAGTTGATTACCGATTTTGAGCGGCTAGAAAAGTTTATGGATACCATTGCTGCTGGTTATAAAAAACCAATTTTGGCAGGAATATTTCTGTTGAAATCAGCAAAAAATGCCCAGTTTATTAATAGATGTGTTCCGGGTGTAGATATTCCCCAACATATTATTGATAGATTGGCAAAAGCCAAAGACCCTTTTGAGGAAGGGATAAAAATTGCTGCCGAGCAAGTGCAGATAGCGCGGCAATTATGTCAAGGTGTCCACATGATGGCAGTGAAGCGTGAAGATGCGATCGCGCCAATTTTAGATTTGGCTGGGATTGCTCCAGTTAATCAGTTGGTATCTATGTAAAGGAGATAACAAATTTTTTATTAAAGCAGATGGGAACAAACATCTGCTTTTTTATGCTGAAATAGACGCATTTACACTATTTTTGATAAATTTTGAATATCCAATTTTAGCTTTACTAAATCCAGGTGCAAACTGATAAAATATTTTATAGCTTATTTCAAACTTTCCCTAGCATCTTTTTTGCAATAATTGGCGAGACGACTGTCAATGTCAATGCATATCAATTTGTTTCAATCGAACTAAAAGAAACTGCTTTTAGGATTGATGGAGTATTTATCCCCACAAGTGAAACCACAAACCAACCCCTCTACTTTGTTGAAATCCAGTTTCAATTAGACCCGACTTTCTATAGACGCTTCTTTGCCGAAATCTTCCTTTACTTACGTCAAAACGAATCAGTCAATTTTTGGCGTGCTGTTGTCATCTATCCGCAACGAAGTTTAGATCCAAACGATCGACTACCATATCAATTGCTGCTAGACAGTTCACAAGTGCAACGCATTTATCTAGATGAATTAGATTCGACAGAGAACTCACTTCAAGTTGCGATCGTTAAATTAATTATCGAAAGAGAAGAGACAGCCGTTGACAAAGGTAGAGAATTGATTTTACAAGCAAGGCAACAACTGGCAGATGAATCTACCACCAAGCAAATTGTAGAATTGATAGAGACTATTCTGTTGTACAAATTTACCCAGTTAAGCCGAGAGGAGTTAGCAGAAATGTTGGGTATAGACGACGAATTTAAAAAAACACGGATGTATCAATCAATCAAGGAAGACGGCTTAGAAGAAGGTCGCCAGCAAGGTCGCCAGGAAGGTCGCCAGCAAGGTCGCCAGGAAGGTCGCCAGCAAGGTCGCCAGGAAGCTAAGTTAGAAGCTATTCCCCGATTGTTGGCATTGGGATTGAGTGTAGAGCAAGTGGCGGTGGCTCTCGATTTAACGGTGGCGCAAGTAGAACAAGCAGCCCAGAATCAGTCTATCGAATAGTGGGCGGTGCTTGCGTCTAAGTTTAATCAGCAAGTGCGACGCAAAATAGTCTGTCATAGACATCGCCTCTTTTTGTTTTAGCTAAACCAGAAGCGATGTCTACGACAAGCTTACGCCTACGAACTTAAAACCTAGGTTACATTTTACCGTGTTGCAGCACTTGTTGTAAATGTTGGCGAATTTCTTGTGCGTGTTCAATATCAGATTGTCGCAATTTTTGGAACAACTCTACACAAGGTTGAGAACCTACTTTTTCTGCATCTTTGATGTAGGTATCGTAAGCTTTAACGGCTTCAGCCTTGTTCTGCAAAACGGTGACAAAATCATACTCCAAGTCGCTAATCGCTGTTTGAGATTGTCCGTTACCTGTATTTGTAGCCATTGCTTGAACCTCTTTTAGGATTTCTAATTAACGTTATACTCACCCTTAAAGAGCGATTCATCTTCCAAAAAGAGTATATTTCAATACGTCGTAAGTACCTTGCAAAAGTAGGTTATACCCTTTTAGATTTTAGAGCCATTCAAGTTCCTGATCCAGTCTCAAACAAAAGAGTGGAGAGTAGCAAAATACTTTTTCACCACTCTCCACTCCCCACTCCCCATTTTCATAACAATTTATCCAAGCGGTTGATTCTCATCAGATTGACGTGAATACTGTAATTCCAACTCGTTTTGCCGTTCTCTACCTCCTCTATAGACAATCGGACAAAACTTAGTGTTAGCGCTCATACAATCCATGTGTGGCGTTTTAGCACATACCACCAGTAGTCCACCCAGAACAAACAACAAACCACAAATTGCAAGCGTATTAACCCAAGAAATTTCCAGCGCTCCGTGAACTACTACCTCTCGCAGTAGAGATACAATTGTTACTTCAACTGCCACTCCTACAGAGATACTATGTTCTTGCAAATAGACCATTAATAGTCGAAATAACTCGACTAAAATCAACACAAATAGTATTTTTGCAGTCACATGTTTATAGTCTAGTGGCTGCATGAGGGCGATAGCTATCCCCCACAATTGGATTAGCATGACGGCGAACAAACCCAAACACAAAACAATCACAATTAAGTCTTGAAAGGCTTCCATATTGCGAACAATTGAGTGCCGATCAAGCCAGCGATCGCTAAATAAAAATCGACTTTTCTGGCGCTTTTGCATGTACATTTTTCCAATCGGGACAAGTTCAGACAACACCAGCGAGTCAACCCAATAGTTTTATGTTATGCAATATTAAGTTTTTCCGCCTCAGCGAGGTTGGTAATTTAAATTTTGTGCTTGTTGCAACAATTGCTCGGCGTTTTTCGCCCACTGAGGATTTTTTTGAGCATTGTATAAATCTCTAGCAAATTGCAATACTTGTACTGCATCGCCATATTGCTGTAACTGGATAAAAACTAACCCAGCACCATAATAAGCGTTGGGATAGTTAGAGTTAGCTTCGGCTGATTTTCTAAAAGCCTCTAATGCCTCTTGTAATTTACTTTGTTGAAAAAAAATCGAGCCGATATTGTAGTAAGCTTCTGGATACTTGGGATTAATTTTTAATGCCTGATAAAATGCACTTCTAGCTCGATCGAGTTTACCTTGCTGGAGATAACACATCCCTATATGGTAAGGAGGTTCTGGTGCATTTTTGCTATATTCTACGGCTTTTTTAAAAGATGCGATCGCTTGTTCGCAATTTCGTTGCTGTTCTCGCACTAATCCCAAGTTATAGTGGGCAAATCCGAGTTTGGGATCGAGTTCTAAAGCGCGTTGTAAATAATCGTTAGCTAACTTTAAATTATTCCCTTCTAATAACGCTCCGCCTAAATTAGCAAAAGCTGGAGCAAATTTCGGATCGGCTTGCGTCGCTCCATAAAATGCATCCGCAGAGGGTTGTAATTGTCCGGTTTGTCGGAGTGCTAGCCCTAGATTATAGTGTGCTGGTGCTAATGTCGGATCTAATTTAGCTGCTTGTTTAAAAGCGGCGATCGCATTTTGTACCTTTCCCGCCTGAATTGCTTGTAAGCCTTGATTTAACCAGTCTACAGCAGTTTTAGCATTAGATTGTGACAGTTTTGAGGTCACAGGAGGAGATAGAGCAAGAGAGGGGAAGGAAATGCTAACAACTAGCATCAAACTTAGCAACCCTGCTATGTGATATTTAAAGAATGATAATCTCATTGATTTTCTGACTCGCAACACTTTCAGTTAAATTTACTTGATCAAAAGCTTTTTACAAAAGTTTTTGATTTGGGATAAAAATTTGTGATACTTAATTTTTCTTAAGCTAAATCTTACGACAGGCTACAATTTTTATAACTTTCGATTAAAGGGAGGATAATAACGAATTAAAGAAGGGGTAATTTTGACTCCAGAGAACCATCTTTTATCAAATAGAATTTAGGAGTCAGAAGTCAGAATTTAGAATGAATTCTGTACGACTGGTGAATGAATAAATCAGTTTAAGACGCTTGCAGACTTGCTACTGTCTTGATTCTGAATCCTGAATTCTGACTTCTGGATTCTTCTTTAACCCTTGATATATACAGAATCATGCGGTTATAAAAGACTTACCGCAAGGGGGGTTTTATGAACGAAAAAGTAAAATCGGGTTCGCGGAATGTTGCAATTGTTGGGCCTTATTTAAGTGGAAAAACCACTTTACTAGAAAGCTTGTTATTTGTCACAGGGGCAATTTCCCGCAAAGGGAGTGTTAAGGACAGCAATACAGTGGGAGATAGTGCTGCCGAGTCGCGCGATCGCCAGATGAGTGTAGAAGTCAGCGCCGCTAGCACTGAGTATAATGGCATTCGCTTCACTTTTATTGACTGTCCGGGAAGTATAGAATTTGCCCAAGAAACGTACAATGCTTTAATCGGAGTGGATGCAGCAATTGTAGTTTGCGAACCCATCCGCGATCGCGTTCTTACCCTAGCCCCTCTATTTAAATTCCTGGACGATTGGGAAATTCCCCACCTCGTCTTCGTCAACAAAATGGATCGGGCAAATATTCACGTCCTAGAAACGTTACACGCCCTGAAAGCAGTATCTAGCCGTCCCCTGGTAGCGCATCAATATCCCATCATGAACGGGGAACAACTTACCGGCTTTATTGATATGGTGAGCGAACAGGCATATCAATATCATCCAGGCGCACCTGCCGATCCCATTCCCTTCCCCGAAAGTTTAAAAGAAGAAGAACATACAGCACGGGCTGAAATGCTCGAAGCCCTAGCAAATTTTGACGACCATTTACTCGAAGAACTTTTAGAAGACATCGAACCATCCCAAGAAGAAATCCTTAAAGATTTAAAAATGGAATTAGGGGCAGATTTGGTAGTGCCCGTTTTCTTTGGTGTGGCAGAACAAGATTATGGTGTTAGACCTCTATTAGAAGCCTTGTTACGAGAAGCGCCCGAACCAGAAACCACAGCAGAACGTCGTTTAAAAAACATCAAAGGTGATAAACCTCTAGCGCAGGTATTAAAAACTTACTACACTCCCCAAGGTGGTAAACTTTCTCTGGTGCGTGTTTGGCGGGGCAAATTAACTGATGGCATTGTCCTCAATGGCATTCGCACTGGTGGAATTTACCGCCTCATGGGACAACAACAGCAGTCAGTTAACCAAGTTAGTGCCGGTGAAATTGTCGCATTGAGCCGTTTAGAAGGAATCAAGACAGGCGATACAATCTCTATAGAACAGCAGTCGGCAATCAAATTACCCAAAGCTGTACAGTTGGAACCAGTGTATGCCCTCGCCATTACACCAGAAAAGCGCAACGATGAAGTGAAACTCAGCAGTGCTATTACCAAGTTGTTAGAAGAAGACTGCTCACTTGCTTGGGAACAACACGGCGACACCCACGAAGTAATTCTTTGGGGTCAAGGCGAGATTCATTTGCAAGTTACCCTAGACAGACTGCGCCGCAAATATAACTTGCCGATGACAACCCACTTACCGCAAGTACCTTACAAAGAAACCATCCGCAAAACAGTAGCTTCAGTTCATGGACGCTACAAACATCAAAGCGGTGGTCACGGACAGTTTGGTGATGTTTTTCTCGAAATCAAGCCCCTACCACGCGGTACAGGTTTTAACTTTAATGAAACTATTGTCGGTGGCGTGGTTCCTAAACAGTACATTCCCGGCGTAGAAATGGGCGTACGGGAATTTTTGACACACGGGCCTTTGGGCTTCCCAATAGTGGATGTGGCGGTAACTCTGACTAATGGTTCGTATCACAACGTTGACAGTTCAGAACAAGCATTTAAGCAAGCTGCTCGATTGGCAATGCAAACAGGGATACCCCAAGCAGAACCTACCCTGTTAGAACCAATTTTGCGGGTGGAAGTGACAACACCGAGCGAATTTACCTCCAAAGTGTTGCAACTATTGAGTGGTAGACGGGGGCAAATTTTAGGCTATGAGGGGAGAAACGATTGGCAAGGCTGGGATAATGTCTCTGCATACTTGCCACAAGCAGAGATGCAAAACTTTATTGTAGAGCTGCGATCGCTCACTCTTGGCGTTGGTTCCTTCCACTGGGAATATGACCATCTCCAGGAAGTCCCAGAAAAGCTTGCCGAACGTGTCATTCACAGCAATGGCAATAGTGGTAACGGCAACGGCAAGTAATTTTAGATTTTGAATTAATTGTAGAGTAGCGTAGGCAATGCCTGTCGTAGGCATCGCTCCAAGGCTGAAATTCCTGACTTCTGAGAAAAGTCGGGAATCTTTTTTAATCTGTAAAAGGATTTGTAAATCTCTAACTTGTGTGAAATGGTATTAGTTTTATAAAAGCGTTTGGGAATTATGTGATTAAGCATATTCGTCTTAACTACACACAAAAAACTCATGGGCTTTATAGTCTCTCTTGTAACTAGCCTAATTGCAATTCTCGTCTATCTCAATACAGATAAGATATCTGATGAAAAGGCACGTTTAGCAATACGTGGAATTATGATATTGATTGGCAGCATTGCAGTACTAAATTCTTTTTCTAGGCTTTTGGTGATTGTCCCACCTGGTAACGTCGGTGTCGTCAATTTCTTTGGTGAGGTTTCTGAAACTACTCTTAATCCTGGTGTCCACTTGCTTAACCCCTTTAGCAAGGTGCTGAATTTTTCTACTCGCCTTAAGGATGTAAAGGAAAATGTAGATGTGACATCCCAAGAAGGTTTGAGCTTAAATCTTGATGTCAGTCTTCAGTACAAGCTCGATCCGCAAAAGGCAGCTACAGTATATAAAACAATTGGAACTGATGAAACACAACTGGTAATTTCCAGATTCCGCTCTACTGTCCGCGCCATCACGGCAAACTACCCAGCCAGCGCTATTTACTCTACCAAACGCCAAGAAATCGCCCAAAAAATTGACCAACAACTCACCCAGGAGATACCCACTTTGGGTTTCATCGTTGAGGAAGCTCTTTTACGAAACGTCAAAATGCCTGATACTCTACAAGCTGCAATTCAAAACAGACTCAAGACAGAGCAAGAAAATCAGCAGATGAAATTTGTTTTAGAGAAAGAGCGTCAAGAGGCAGAACGAAAGCGTATTGAAGCGCGAGGTATAGCTGATTCTCAAAAAATTATCTCTGGTGGACTTAGTAACCAGGTGCTACAATTACGAGCGATTGAAGCCACAGAAAAGCTAGCTCAATCTAATAATTCTAAGCTGGTAATTATTGGTTCTGAAAAAGGCGCAGTGCCTATTATGATCCAGCCATAAACAGGAACCTCAAAGCCTTAAAATTTTTTCATCGGGTCAATGGCTTTTCAAATCATCTCTGCTTCACTTACACCCGTTGGTTTGGCGATCGTCTTTAGCAGATGCTCTTGATCTGGTTTAATATAAATTTGCTCATTATCGATTGTCTATTTCCTCCCATGACCATCTAGGGTTGCCATATTTGCGGTAGAACAAAAGTTCGCGATCTACCAGCTGTACTTTTCGAGAATCAGGGTTAAATGAGAGAATTAGCGGTGAGATACTACGGTCTGCTTGCAGTTTGTCGAGCCTATTTAAAGCAGCAGACAAATCTGATAATCTAACCTGTGGCTCTGATTTATTAATGCGAGTCATTATTTCGTCACGGTGTAAACCATTGCAAAGCTCAGAATCAGATGCTTCGATACAAACACGAACAATACGTTGATATACTTTTAGTTCACTTGCATCTGAACCCCTAAAACCACGACTAACTGACTCGTTAAACTGACGGTAACGAACCGATTCTTCATTACAAATAACTTTTCGACATCTATGGAGTGCTTGCAAGTCTTTTATAACGTCTTTTACAGCATGTGTTTGTTTCAAGTTTTCTAGTATATCGGCTTCAAAGCAATATTTTTCAGCTATTCTTTGTAGTAAACCAACATTTTGATTAGCATCATTTAAAATTCCCTGTCTAATACTATCTACAAAGGAAAAATTTAAAACTTCTTCACCTTTTCTGAGTACTTCTTCTAATTCGGCGTTATTCCATTGAACATCTATTTCACTAACTCTTCCACTTAAATCACCATTATAGTAAGTAAGTAGGTTTTGATCTGCCCAAATTCCAATAACTATAAAGAATACAGAATTATCCCATAAAGCTTTTAAATCAAAAGCCAATCGTCTTTTCTCTACATCAGGTAAATAATGAAAGTCTTCAATGACCACCTTTTTATTAGACTTTTTAATTTCCTCGGCAATATATCCAAGGCTATCTGAATTCACACCTACTAATTCATATACATTCTCTGAGCTTTTTTCGAGATTACTAGCTCCTTCAAGCTCACCTGTCCCAGACCCCATAAATGGTACTTTAAATCCTACGGAAGCCTTTGCTTTTCCTTCAGCCCCAAGAGTAAAACTCTTTGTAATTTCTGTAGGAATATGAGTACCCAACAGCCTTAATATTTCAAGATAGATTTTCTCAAGAGTCGGATTAGAACCACATCGAACAGGCAGACACTGGTATTCTAGTAAATTCTTCTTACAAAGAATTGTTTTTCCTTGCTTCGATGCACCGTGAATAACTATATGTTGGTCACGACTGAGCAAGTATTTAAATGTTTTATCTAAACTAGCTCGATCTACATAGGTATATTTGGGTATAGATGTTGCTATGCCAAAAACTTCACCAAGTTGAACCATGTTTTATTACTCTAAAATAGTCTTTATACCACCTGTTAAACTACCTTGAGTATAACTTCGACCTTACATTAAATTAGCAAAAACCAGAAAAATAATATGAACTTTTGAAACAAAGGCAACTAACTTTATATGAAAAAAAAGGAGCCTAACTTAGGCTCCTTAATAAAAAACTGGTAATAGAATTGTGATTACTTAACAGTCACCTTACCGCCAGCTTCTTCGATGCGCTTCTTAGCATCTTCAGCGGCATCCTTAGCAACACCTTCTTTAACTGCCTTGGGCGCAGCTTCCACCAAGTCTTTAGCTTCTTTCAGACCCAAACCAGTCAATTCCCGGACAATCTTCAGCACAGCAATCTTCTTATCAGCTGGGACTGATTCGAGAATGACTTCAAACTCAGTTTGCTCAACAGCTTCTTCAGCAGGAGCAGCAGCAGCACCAGGACCTGCAAAGGCTACGCCAACAGGTGCAGCAGCACTAACGCCAAAAGCTTCTTCAATTTGCTTGACTAATTCAGAAGCTTCCAGCAAAGAAAGAGTTTTTAGTTGTTCTAAAATGTTATCGGTTGCAGCAGACATTGATATAACTCCTGTAATTTTGATTATTTATTTGTCATGGGTCATTGGTCTTTAACTATAGACTTTTGACTTTTGACTGATGAACCACGAAGTCTATTCAGCAGCAGTTTCAGTGCTACTATCAGCTTCAGCAGCGGTTTCGGCAGTACTATCTTGGACAGCAGCAGTTTCGGTGCTACCACCACTTTGCTCTTGGTCGGCTACAGCCTGCAAAGCACGAGCCAGTGAACCAGGAACTTCGTTAATACCCACAGCAATCTTGGTAGCCAAGGAATTGATAGCCCCAGCAATTTGTGCGATGAGTTGTTCCTTAGATGGCAAGTCTCCTAGTACCTTGACATCAGGTTCTTTGAGTAGGCGACCTTCCAGTACACCACCACGAAGTTCTGTCTTTTTGGTGACTTTCTGGAATTCTTGGTATGCCTTAATTGCCGATGAAAAATCTTCTTTTACCAGCAAAAAGGCGGAAGCACCGTTGAGTAATTCCGACAGAGGTTGCCATTTTTCATCGTCTTTAATGGCAATGCCCATTAAAGTGTTCTTCGTCACTTTACAAACAGTGCCACTGGGACGCAGCCGCCGCCGTAAGTCTGTGATTTCCGAAACTGTTAGCCCTTGATAATCAATTACCAGTGCCAGAGTTGACTCACTCAAAGTTTCTTTGAGGTCAGCTACTATTTCTTTTTTATTTTCTAGTGTTCTACCCATTCCAATCTCACCTCCTTAAAACAATCGGGGAAGTGCCCTTTTTGTACTTTTTTTCTCAACCTGAACCCAAACAACAAACCCCAGCTAATATAGCCGGGGTTGAGTAGTAAGACTCTTAACGCCATAGTTATCACACATTTTTGGTGGTAATTCTGACAATTAGAGTTTTAACCTCGGCAGGATATTAAGTTATTAGCACCTGCTGTCTCCGGCTTTGCCTATTTAATTTTGTCATTTGTCTCTTGTCATTTGTCCTTTGCCTTTACAAATGACTAATGACTAATGACTAACAATTAACCTGCTTGGCTCAGTTTCAAATCTCGTAGAGCACTGATATCAACTTTTATTGATGGCCCCATTGTGGCTGACACATAAAATGTGCGCCAATAACGACCTTTAGCTCCTGAAGGACGGTTACGGTCAATCGTCTCCTGCAATGCCTTCAGGTTGACTAACAAATCTTCAGGCGAGAAGGTTGTCTTACCAAACATAACATGGACAATACCAGTTCGATCGGCCCGGAATTCTAATTTACCTGCTTTGAATTCTGCGATCGCACCTGCTAAGTCAAATGTTACAGTTCCACCCTTGGGCGATGGCATCAAACCACGCGGTCCAAGCAACTTACCCAGCTTTGCCACCTGTGGCATCACATCGGGTGTGGCAATCAGCTTGTCAAAATCCAGTCTACCTTTCTGGATTTCGTCAATCAGTTCTTCTGACCCAACTAAATCAGCACCAGCGTTGCTCGCTTCATTTACCTTTTCGCCTCTGGCTATCACCGCCACCCGGACGATTTGTCCTGTACCTTTGGGCAGTGCTACCGTTGTCCGCAACTGTTGGTCTGTATACTTGGGGTCAATTCCCAACCGGATATGCGCTTCAGCAGCTTCAGTAAATTTAGCTGTTGCTGTGTCTTTAAGAAGGGCTAAAGCCTCTAGGGGATTATAGTCCTTGTCTTCTACTTTTGCTTGCAGACCCTGCAAACGACGCGATATTTTTGGCATTTTATTCTCCTGGGGTAATTCCGAAGCCTCGCCTCTCCCCCGATAATTTTTAGTTATTTGTCCTTTGTCCTTTGTCTTTCGTCAGTTACCAATGACTAATGACTAATGACTGTCATTTATCCTTCGTCAGTTACCAATGACTAATGACCGATAATCAATGACTAATCCGTAACTGTTACACCCATATTTTTAGCCGTTCCTGCCACAATCTTCATTGCTGCGTCGATATCGTTGGCGTTGAGGTCGGGGAGTTTGGTTTGGGCTATTTCTTGCAATTGTGCTTTGGTAATTGACCCAACTTTCTTTTTGTTGGGTTCATTTGAGCCTTTTTCAACTTTCGCCGCCTTCCGAATCAGCACTGATGCGGGTGGCGTTTTGAGTACAAATGTAAAACTCCGGTCTTCAAAAACCGAAATTTCTACAGGTATTACCATTCCAGCTTGATCTGCTGTTTTGGCGTTGTACTCTTTACAAAACATCATGATGTTGACACCATGTTGACCCAAGGCGGGCCCAACTGGCGGTGCTGGGTTGGCTTTTCCAGCATTCAGGGCCAGTTTAATGACCGCCACTACTTTCTTCGCCATTTGTATTTAACTCTGTTTCTCTACCTGATTAAATTCCAATTCTACTGGTGTATCCCTGCCGAAAATTGAGAGCAAGGCTTTAAGTTTACTCCGCTCTGGAGAGACTTCAATTACCTCGCCTTCAAAGTCTTTAAATGGACCAGAAAGCACCATTATCTTATCACCAGTAGCCATGTCAATTTTGACAACAGCTTCTTGTTCGTTGGTTTGTTTGAATATGCGTTCAACTTCTGAAGAACTCAGTGGTATGGGGTTGACATGACCGCGACCCTTGCTGCTACCACGTTTTTGTTCGGAACCGACAAAGTTAATTACATGAGAGGTGTTGCGTACCACCTGCCAAGTATCATCATCCATCATCATTCGCACCAGCACATAACCAGGGAAAACTTTTTCTTCTGTATGCTGGCGACTGCCATCTTTACGGATTTTCACCGCTGGCGTCTGCGGAATTTCTACCTGGATAATTTTGTCAGCGACATCAAAAGTTTGAATGCGTTGCTCTAAGTTCGTCTTTACACGCTTTTCACAACCTGAAGCTACTTGTACTGCATACCAGCGTGCTTCTTTTGATGCTGCTTCTGCTGCTTCTGTTGCTTCTGCTGTTTCTTCTGACTGCAACATTGAGTTGCGTGGTTCATCTGTTGCAAAACTCATTAGAACACCTGTTTTGCTGCCCAATGAAACAATCCATCGACCAAGTATATCAAAGATGCGGACAGTGCCACCATTAACAACACAGCGGCGGATTCGCTCACTATCTGTTTCCGACTGGGCCAAACTACTTTTTCAAGTTCTTCTTTGGTTCCCTGGATGAAGTTGCCAAAGCTAAACCCATTTGCGGTTTCTGGCAATTCTGCTTCACTTTTTTTGGCCACGACCGTTTATCTCCCGTTTCTTATACTAGATCCTGTTTAATTGTCATCTAGGTTTGCAGTTTCGACTCTATTTTACTTACTGGAAGCAAAACAACTACAAATACAATAAGTTTACCCGAAATTATTAGCGCTAACTGCTATATTAGCAGCTGCGTAATTATTTCGGGCTTTGTTTTTTTTGCTTTTGAGCGCGCCCTGGAGGACTTGAACCCCCGACATCAGGTTTTGGAGACCTGCGTTCTACCAACTGAACTAAGAGCGCACAAGCTGTTTTTGATTCAGTGATTGCGCTGAACTAAATTTCAGTTTAACGCAATATGCGATTTACATCATACCTTAGTTTTGCCCTTGAAGACAAGTTAGCGGCAGATGCCGCTTGCAGAAAAGAGATTTCTCCCATATTTTTGCGGGACTAATCACAAAGGGCGGTCAAACCGTTGTTTGATCCGGGTTGCCTTACCTACGCGATCGCGGAGATAATATAGTTTAGCACGGCGCACTTTACCGCGACGTAACACTTTAATGCTGTCAATCCGGGGAGAATGCAACAGAAATACCCGCTCAACGCCAACGCCTTGAAAAACCTTACGAACTGTAATAGTTTCGTTGATGCCGCCATTGCGCTTGGCAATTACTACTCCCTCGTAGGGTTGTACGCGGTATTTTTCGCCTTCCTTGATTTTCACTCCCACTTTTACAGTGTCGCCCACATAAATGTCGGGCAGATTCGGTTTTATCTGTTCCGCTTCAATGGAGCGGATAATCTCTTGAGCGTTCATAGTCTTTGGTGTCTGCTTAAAAAAAACTCACGATCATCAATGATAAATCGATAATCCTATTTCAGTCTACTTGTTAGGATTGATAATTGTACTGATACAACAGCCTGCATATCGAAGCTATATTGCAAAATACCGTACTACAAAGGAAAAATTTATGAAATTTAGCATCGTCATCAGTACCTATAATCGCTTGAATTTGCTGCAAAGAGCAATTGATTCGGCTCGTAACCAAACAATCGAGTGCGAGGTGGTTGTAGCTGACGATTGTTCTTCTGATGACACCCAAACCTATGTTAAAAGCTTAGGGGACAAGATTGTTTACCATCGTAACGAAGTGAACCTTGGTCATGCAGCAACGGTAAATGCTGGAGTTGCCAAAGCTAGCGGCGACTGGATTAAGTTCTTAGATGATGATGACTATTTAGCGCCTAACTGCATAGAAGAGATGGCAAAAGCGATCGCACTTCGTCTTGATGCTGTAATCTGCTCTTGTGTGGCGGCTCAGGTGGATGGCAATGAAGTTGAACTATCTCGCACCCCCCAAGTTGGCCCCGGTTTAGCTTTTTATATCCCACAAGCCGATATTCACTACGGGATGCTTTTAGAGCTTGTACCCTTTGGCACACCTGTACAAGTAGCTTGTCGACGTGATGCTTTCCTGCAAAGTGGTGGTTGGGACTCTACACTTGATGCTAACTGTGATGACATAGATTCCTGGATTCGGATTGCTCAGTTTGGCGATGCTATTTTCTTCAACCAGTGTCTTGCTTACCGTACTATCTGGCCGGGTGCATATAATCAAAAGTTTTCTTTGTCTCGGCGGTTGGCGACAAATATTTTGATGAAGGAGAAAATTTACGCCTTGGTAAATGAGCAACATCGCTCAAAGATTCCTGTCTTTCAGGATATAAAAAATTACCTAAGACTCCATTGGATTTTAGTCGCACTGAAGCAAAAAAATCTCAAGAGTTTTCTTTCAATGATAGATCCATCTATACTTTCTCCTCGGTCTTGGAAGTTTTTGCTAACTGCTGTTTCATCACGCCGCTCTCAGGGAAACAATTCTCAGATTCGTAAACTTGTATTGATTGAGTTGTATTATGATGTCTGGCAAAATGCCCAGAATAAAAGCGCCAGTCTTCATAACTTAGAATTAAATTCTGAGCGAGTGGTGGACTTGCCCGTGAACGCCCAGTCGAACTCTCAGTGCTAGACGAGGACGTTACTACCAACTACTAGATTTGTCGCAGCGAAATTATTCAAAGTTGCCACGGTTCCATCATGATAATAACCCCCAGTGTAATTGACTTTTGACTTTTGACTTTTGACTTTTGACTTCCCCGTTCGCGTAGCGGACGCACCAGAAGGGGCTGACTTGTGTCGAAGTACCCGATTGCACAAACTTTAGGTGGCCATCTAAGATGGTGATTGCTGCAAGTCAAGATAACCCTGAGCACTTAGTTGAAACCGATAAGACAGGAAAACAAGTTGCTTATAAACCTGATGCTCTTAAGAAAGTAGAGGAGTAATGCTTAGTCATGAGTAAAGATGTTAAAGGGGTGATTGACGAGTTTCATCAAGTTGTCAATATGACACCTAAAGAACTAGAGTCTTGGTTAGATACGGATGAGTCACAAACTGTTGGGCAAAAGGATGGCGACGATGAGTCAATCGGTCATAAATCTGGACGGCGTATCATCCAGCTATTGCAGAGAAAGGATGATTACACCAACGACGATCTTTCGCACATGAAGAAAGTTATTAGTTACGTCCACCGTCATCTTGCACAGCAGCCATCGGGTGATTTGGAACACACACGCTGGTGTTATTCTTTGAAGAATTGGGGACACGACCCGCTGAAGTAAAGTACCTTATAGTCCGCCATTTAGGTTGGTAAATTCCCGCGATCGCCCTAAGTACAGTTTTGCGTAAAAGCATAGCATTTTTAATGTAGAGGGATGCATTGGCATTGCAAGGGGATGCATTGGCATTGTATCGGAATACATTGTCATTGCAGAGGGACGCATTGGCATTGTATTGGGATGCATTGGCATTGCAGAGGGACGCATTAACATTGTATTGGGATGCATTGGCATTGCAACGTATTGCCTTTCTTTAATTTGCTACGAATTAAAGAAATGCTGTACTAAGTGTTTACGCCGCAGAAACCACACAAAAACAGGTTTTTACAGCCGGATTTTAACTCCATATTGCAAAACCAGCCGATCCTGCCAAACTGGTAGCTGCGATCGTAGACTCACAAAAAATCAAGAGGTTAACACCCGCGTGATATCATGTCCGGATAATCGCTTACGATAAAAGTAGTGAGTGCAAAGATGAGT
>NZ_JABXKF010000051.1 GCF_017115165.1 Nostoc sp. LPT
AGAGTTTTTTCTTTTAATTCTTTTATTCAGAATACCCGGAAAGTGACAGAAGAGGACTTATAGATATTCTACTCAATTAGGTCAGCTGACTTTAGGGTGATGCCTACGCCTACGCAATTCCAGCATCCCCATGACTAACCTTATTTGGCAACGTCTTCAAAATCTGTTATCGCACAAGCAAATTCTCTAAAAGCTGTTTTAATCAGAACCTCTTTCGTTCCTCTTTCCAGAGAAGAGTTGCGTATGAGGTCTGTTAATTCTATGAATAACAGAGAAAACATAAAACGATCTTGGCGGTCAACTTGTTTCAAGCAAGACAATATAAACTGATAAAGCTCTGTTTTTCTGGGTTTGGTTTGTTCATCCCATATTTGCAACCCAAGCCGAAAAGTTCTCAAGCGGATTTCATTGGTGTTGTATGACGCGTCTTTGTAGCGGACTAATACGCGTTGGGGTAGTTCCATGAGTTTTAGCTATACATATTCCATGTAAAGTCATTATTCACTTATATTTTGGCTCAACCGGAAAAATCTGATATTTTGCACCAATCGCAACAGCCCCCAGATGTTAGAAACGAATGACTGGCATGGAATATAGAGAGTTATGTAGGGTAGTACAGCCGTTCTATCCTACGATCATCAATTTAGAGGATACCCCAGAAATGGAGTAGCCCTTGACCAGAAAAAGCTTCAATCAAAATTGCAGATACAAAACCAATCATTGCAAGACGACCGTTCCAATTTTCACTCTGAGGAGTGAAGCCAAAACGCACAGCATTAGGATCTTCTGAAATAATAGGCGCAGTATTCTTAAAATCTGACATGAGCATAACTCCAAAGTTCAAGTTTTGTAGCAGTTGTAACTGTCTGTAAAGTAATGTAACAGATGTTGAAAAAAATGCAAGATTGAGTGAATTAGGACTTACTCACTCTCTACGAATTATTATCTATCAGGACTTACGCAACTGGCACACTGCGATTGCCTTTAGTAGTACACATGTATTAAATTATGTAGTTCTGAAAGCTTTGTATTTGGAATAGAAATGGTATTAGTGAAGCACTATTGAAATATTTATGAGAAAATAAGTATCTTAGTGTATTAAATAGGATTTGTTTGCGGTAATGAGATTTACTAAACTTAATTACTACCAATACTTGCTAAGTAGCCAAATCAATTATACAATCACAAATTTGGCAGAGCATTTAGAGCAGATAAGTCATGATAAAATCAACCGTTATTTAACGAATGAAAAATTAACACCTCGGATTCTTTGGGATAATGTTAAAGATTTAATATAAATAAATAATAACGCCTACTTGGTTTTTGATGACACAATAATTGACAAACGATACGCTGTAGAGATAGAACCAAGTAAACGCCAATATAGTGGCAATGAACATGGTGTAATTCAAGGTATTGGGCTAGTAAATTGTATATATGTCAATTATGAAGTCGGAAAATTTTGGGTAGTTGATTATCGGATTTATGACCCAGATAGAGATGGGAAAACAAAGATAGACCATGTGACAGAGATGCTGCAAACCCTTATGTATCATAAGGGTTTACCGTTTCAAGCCGTCTTGATGGACACTTGGTATGCAACAAATAAATTGATGTTATATATTGATAGGTTAGGAAAATATTATTATTGCCCTCTGAAACGTAATCGACTTGTTGATGATACAGCAGGTGAAAAAGATTATCAAAGAATTGAATTATTATCTTGGGATAAAGAGGAGTTGAAATCAGGTAAAATAGTTAAAATAAAAAAGTTCCCTCAAGCTAAAAAAGTGAAACTTTTCCGGGTCACTGTCTCCACCGACAGAACGGATTTTATCGCTACAAACGATTTATCTCAAGATTCAACGTAGTTGTACAAAAAGTGTGTAAGCTGCGATGGAAGGTTGAGTCCTGTTCATAGAGAATTAAAACAATTGACTGGTATTGAATCGTGTCAATGTCGCAAGGGTCGTATTCAAAGAAACCATGAAAGCCTCGCGCTATTTTAGTCTGGCTTCGACTTAAAGATTTAGCTTATAAAAGTGGTCAAACAATTTATCAAATTAAGCATGGATTGTTGTCAAATTATTTAGTTCAACAACTAAAACGTCCCAATGTTACCATGTTTGCCTTTTAAGTTCAGGACTTACGCAACTGGCACAGGTGATCGCTATTTTCTAGTATATATATACTAGAAAATAGTGGCATATTTAGAGGAAATTGCTGAAATTATTAACAGTAATTAGCTGTGTTAAATATTCTTCAAATTATGATAAAATTAGTTGAGTATAAATAAAATAAATCTTGTAGTTTATGAGATTTACTAAACTTAACTATTGCCAGTATCTATTAAGTAGTCAGATTAATTATACTCTTCACTTTTTTGGCAGAGCATCTGGAGCAGATTAGTCATGATAAAATTAATCGCTATCTCAAGATTGATTTGCTAACACCACGTTTGCTTTGGGATAATGTTAAAGATCTCATTCAAGTAAGTAATCACGCATATCTAGTTTTTGATGACACAGTAATTGATAAACGATATGCCATAGAAATAGAAACAACTAAACGGCAGTATAGTGGCAACGAGCATAGAGTTATTCAAGGAATTGGGTTAATCAATTGTATATATGTCAATCATGAGATTGGAAAGTTTTGGGTAGTTGACTATCGTATTTATGACCCAGACAGAGATGGAAAAACAAAGATAGTCCATGTGATGGAGATGCTGCAAAACCTTGTGCATCATAAAGCTTTACCATTTCAAGCTGTCTTGATGGACACTTGGTATGCAACAAATAAATTGATGTTATATATTGATAGTCTAGGGAAATACTATTATTGTCCTCTTAAACGTAATCGCCTTGTTGATGATACATTAGGTCAAGAAGATTATAAAAAAATTGAGTTGTTATCTTGGAATGAGCAGGAGTTGAAAGTAGGTAAAATAGTTAAAATAAAAAAGTTTCCTCAAGCTAAAAAAGTGAAACTATTCCGGGTGACTGTCTCTACCGACAGAACGGATTTTATCGTTACAAACGATTTATCTCAAGATTCAACGTAGTTGTACAAAAAGTGTGTAAAGTTCGATGGCATATTGAGGAGTTTCATAGAGAATTAAAACAATTGACGGGTATTGAATCTTGTCAATGCCGCAAGGGTCGTATTCAAAGAAATCATGAAAGCCTCGCGCTATTTTAGTTTGGCTTAGACTCAAAGATTTAGCTTATCAAACAGGTCAAACAATTTATCAAATTAAGCATGGATTGTTATCAAATTATTTAGTTCAGCAACTCAAACGTCCGGCTGTTCCCATGTTTATTGTCTAGTTGTTTAGCGCTTGGCGCGGCTATACCGCGCCTTTGCTTGTGACAGTTGCGTAAGTCCTAAAGTTGTTTGGCGCTCGGCGCGGCGTAGCCGCACCATTACTTGTGACAGTTGCGTAAGTCCTGTCTATCAGACGCTGCGCGATGCTGATGATGACAGCGAATTGCTGCGAGAAGATTGAATTATTAGCTTGAGTAGAGATAATGATTTTGACGATTTTTGATGGTTAAAGCGCTTTTCAAATGCATAGATTTTTCTCCTAAAAGGCTACGGTGTACACATAAGTTATCCGATTACCAAAAAGTCCTTCAAAACCTCACCCTGTCTTATGGGACATCTCTCTCTTTAGTAAGGAGAGGGACAGGTTTTGTATAGCAAAACCTTTCTTGAGGTATCTCAAAGGCTATGAGACTAACCGGAAATTGCCTTGACAAAGACTTGTGTGTACACCGTAGTTAAGCTGTTAGGGGAGACAAAGCTACGCTTTAGCTCTTTAGTGGGTTCTTAAAGTTACGCTGGATAAATCCGTAATCTTCTATTTGGTTCTTCGCCAAAACTATGTGACTTGAGGCGATAGTGTTCTACCAACTCATGTTGCATTTTGCGGACTTGGGGAGAACGCGGCAATAACTCGACTGGCTGTCCTTTAGGAATCACAATTTGCTCAACGGCAAGTCTAGCTTCTTCAAGAGCATCCATCTCATCATCGCTACCATTGTGCAAAAACAATTGTAGTTCTCTATCATCGGCCATCTCTGGGTCGTCAATGTTCAGTAACCGCCGCAAACCACGGGTAATTTGGGGAATGGTGCTGGACTTAATCATGTGGATGGGTACATGACGAGCTTTGGCCATTTGGCGTAATTTGGCGTGGTTTTTGACGTGCGATCGCAGTGCTAAAATTGCATCAGCACTATCTATATCTTTTGTCAAGACTACGGGCAAAGTTAGCACGCTAATCACCTGTTCTAGTTGGTGGCGGCTAACCCCATAAGGGTAAACGTGCAATGGCAAATCTTCACCATTCGGCCCTGGCTGTCTAGTAGCAGCATCAAAATCAATGCTCTCAGAATAATTGAAAGATTCATCTAGTAAACGGTCAAACTCACTGCGCCCAGTTACCCGCTCTACAGGCAATTGCGGCAGTGCTACCATTTGTCCAGATGAACGCCAGCCATTAGACGGTCGCGCTGGTGGGAAAGAATCCTCCACTGTTCCTAGCTGTCCACCACGACCGTTGACAACAGCTAACTGACGTGTAACCGCAATTTTGCCGTGGTCATCAACGGTTCTCGTTTGTGGGGTAGGTTGACGCCCCCGCAGCAGATTATCTACGGTGTCAGCAACACTTTCGTGTACTGTCCAGCGTTGGCGTTCCAACATTTCCACAGCAATTTCAAAGGTAGGTGGGGCTTTCCGCTCCAAAACAGTCTTTTGAGAGCCTCGCCGTCTGGCTTCATCGTCTCCCAGCGTCACAGCTTGGATACCCCCAACTAAATCAGCTAGGGTGGGGTTTTTAATCAGATTTTCGATCTGATTACCGTGGGCAGTACCTACCAACTGTACACCCCGTTCCGCAATGGTACGAGCCGCTAAAGCTTCCAGTTCCGTGCCAATTTCATCAATCACAATGACTTCTGGCATGTGGTTTTCCACTGCCTCAATCATCACCTGATGCTGTTCATTTGGATGAGCCACTTGCATCCGCCGGGCGCGACCAATGGCGGGGTGAGCAACATCACCATCCCCAGCGATTTCGTTGGAGGTGTCAATAATCACCACTCGCTTATGCAAATCGTCAGCTAAAACACGGGCTATTTCCCGTAAGGCGGTAGTTTTACCCACGCCTGGACGCCCCAGCATGAGAATCGATTTACCAGTTTCTACCAAATCGCGGATCATGCCAATGGTTCCGAATACGGCTCGACCAACACGACAGGTCAAGCCAATAATCTTACCAGTGCGGTTGCGAATAGCGCTGATCCGATGCAAAGTTTGCTCAATTCCTGCCCGATTATCTCCGCCAAAGATTCCGACTCGTTGAATGCAATCATCTATTTGTTCTTGAGTAACGGGTATTTCGCTCAAATACTCAGCTTGATTAGGAAAGCGAGCCTCTGGGCGACGACCCAAATCCAAGACCACCTCTACTAAACTATCTCGTTTGGGATGACTCTCTAGTACTTGTTGCAGGTCTTGGGGCAAAATGTCTAATAACTTTTGGAGATCGTCTGTAATCGTCATGCTTTCTATGGTGACGTTTTTAGAGATAGCGAGGACATTTGCGTGCAGGAGAACCCGCCCTGGGTATTGAGCGATTAACGCTCCTGCTGTGACTTAATCTGGGAAACGAGAGAATGGGCAAGTTCTACAGCTTGCCAAAGCAATACTTCATCTTCTTCTAGGCGAACAGTCGCCTTCATATTGGTGTTAATTATCTCCTTATTCTCTAACTGTTCCAGAATTGGTGACAGCAATACACGGGCGTAGCTACCGTAAGCAACCCCGGCAATGTAGGAGGGCTGAGTGCTGTTAGCGGAAGCGGGGCGTTTAGCCCGTGCTGTTAGCGGATAGCTAGGGTTTAGCCCGTACTGAGTAATATAGTCTTTCTCAGCACTCATAACTCGGAACTCAGCACTGTTTAACAGTCCCATTGCCTTTAACTTAGCAACGGTATAGCTATTAGTGCCGCCTGATAACTGCACATATCCCGGTAACTTAGCTGCCAAAACTTTTTGCCCTAATTTCACCGCGGCTATTGTGGTGCCATCGCCAATATCACCACTCATGGGACGACCGTCGGTTTGCCAAATTAAAGCACCCTTGATTGGGGCAATCAGGTCATACAGAGCTCTCAAGTAGTCAATCATCCCCTCGCCATCAGGACAGCTGATAGCTAGTAACTTTAGTTGATCGGCCCACGGTGAAATTGCTTGCCATAATTGCTCAAATTCTGCTAACCGCCCGACTTTTGTATGGATTTCTACGGCATCTACTCCCGTTGACATTACCAATGGCGCGCTCGCTCCCGGCGTTGTCACGTATGAAGCTGTATAAATTATACTATAAGGGCAAATTGGTATGCAACGACCGCAGCCATAACACTTTTCGGATACTACTCCTGAAAAGTCTTCTTTGATACTGTCAAACACGATCGCTTGTGCCGGACAAATCCTTTCACAGGGTCTAGGACAGTCTGTAGGACACTCATGAGGATTAAATTCTGCTTTGCGAAAATGGGGATCTTCTCCATCGTTTAGGCTGACCATCAAAAAGGGTAAATTGCCTTTGTAGTCAAAGCCTCGCTTTTGGGCATCCCTAGCCAGAGATTTGGCTGCTTCTAGCCCTGATTGCGCTGCTGCAATTACTGCTGGATCAGCTGCAACATCTATACAGTCAGCGCCCGCCAAAGTATAGGCTAACGTTAAACTTCTGACTGCCGGCAAATGCTGGAAACTGGCTCCGCAGATCAGCTTGAACCAGTCACCTTGTTTGAGAGATTGTAAAGGTACGAACAGATCAGTCACTATTCTATTATGCGTTTATGCGACTAAAAATAGTAGTCTGCGATCAAGAAAAAGTCCGAATTTGCTGATTTAAGGTTTGTTGAATTGGGCATTGGCCAAACAGGGCATTGAGAAGAGACAAGGTAGACAAGGAAGAGGGGGGAGATAAAGGAGAGATTTATTCAATAATTCCCCTTCTTCTCCCTTATCCCCCTCATCTCCCTTATCCCCCTGCTCCCCTGCTACTCTGCCCCCTGCTCCCGCGCAGCTGTCTTAGGAGGACAATAACATGACAACTGTATTTTTTGTAGAAGACTCTGCTGAAGATAGAGCTTTGTATCGACGCTTTTTAGAGCAAGACGATCGCTACACTTATGATATTTACGAATTTGAGTCTGGAAATAAGGCGCTACAAGCTTGTCAAGAGAAAATACCAGATGTGATTTTGTTGGACTTTCAATTACCAGATTTAGGTGGGCTGGAATTTCTCACTCAGCTACAGAGGCAAACTTCCAGTAACAAAATTTCAGTAATTATGCTGACTGGACAGGCAGACGAAACGATCGCAGTCCAAGCGATCAAAAGTGGAGCGGATGATTATCTAGTCAAGGGAAAACTGACTCGTGAAAATTTCTGCCGCACGATTCATGGGGCGATCAAGCATAAGCAGCTAATGCAGCAGCTAGAACAGCAGCAGGAACAACAACGCCTAGTAGCAGCGATCGCTCTTGATATTCGTCAATCCTTGAAGCTTCAAGATATCCTCGCCACGAGTGTCAAAAAAGTCTGCCAGTTATTCAAGGCCGATCGCGTATTGGTGTATCAATTTACCCATCAGATACAGGGTTGTGTTGTGGCGGAGTCGATACTACCCCAATGGACACCAATTTTTGGACTGGAGATTGAAGCTACCTGTTTTCAGGAAAATCATGGGGAAGAATACCGCCAAGGAAAAATCTGGGCGGCGACGAACATCTACGAAGCGGGTTTAAGTAATAGCCATATTCAACTTTTGGAACAGTTTCAGGTGAAGGCGAATTTAGTTGTCCCCATTTTGTTAGAAAATAAGGGGACTCAAGCACTTGAATGGGGGCTATTTATCGTACATCAATGTTCTGCCCCCCGACAATGGCAGACATTTGAGGTGGAGTTGCTCAACCAACTGACGGTGCAACTAGCGATCGCTATCCAACAAGCCCAACTCTACCACAAGCTCCAAACCCTCAACACGGAGTTAGAAGCCAAAGTAGAAGAACGCACTACCAAATTGCACCAAAGCAATCACCGATTCCGCGCTATCTTTAATAACACTTTCCAATTCACAGGACTGCTAACGCCAGCTGGCATTTTACTGGAGGTGAACCAGACGGCGCTAAGTTTTGGCGGACTGAAACTGGAAGATGTCATCGATCGCCCTTTTTGGGAAGCAGACTGGTGGACGATTTCACCACAAACTCAAGCAGAATTAAAACAAGCGATCGCTCGTGCTGCCAAAGGGGAGTTTATCCGCTATGAAGTTGATATTCTCGGTGCAAATAACCGAGTAGCAACAACCGATTTTTCACTCCGTCCGCTTTTAGATGAGACAGGTAAAGTTGTTTTGTTGATTTCAGAAGGGCGAGATATTACCGAACTCAAACAGGCTAAAGAAAAACTTCAACAAAGTGAAGCACTGCTAGCCACTACTCAAAAAATCGCCCATATAGGCAGTTGGGAATTTAACTTAGAAACGAAAAAGCGCTACTGGTCAATGGAAACCTTTCGCATCTCTGGTCTAAATCCTACTCAAGGCGAACCCACCCAGGCGGAACTTCTCCAAATAATTCACCCAGACGATCGCGTCTGGATGGAGGCTCAATTGAAACAGGCGATGTCTACGACAGGCTACACCTACGCTCAAGAAGCCCCTTTCAATCTTGAGTATCGAATTATCCGACCTGATGGTTCAGTGCGCTACGTTGAATCGAAAGCAGAGATAGCTTATGACGCTCAAGGACAGCCAGTTAAGCTGTTGGGAGGGGTTCTAGATATTACAGAACGCAAACAAACTGAGTTAGAAATCATTCGTAGTCGTGACCTGCTAGAAGCTGTTTATAATGAATCCGCTGATGCACTCTTTTTGGTAGATGTCGAAACATTACTGATCGCTGACTGTAACGAGCGAGCAGTGAAACTATTTGCAGCCTCTAGTAAAGCTGAACTGATTAACATTGATGGTAATACTCTGCAAAAACAACCGTTTGCTTCCGATGAAATCGCCACCTTTATCGAAGAAATTAACCAACAAGGGTTTTGGAGTCGAGAAGTTGAATACATTACCAAGCAGGGCAAACTCTTTTGGGGAAATATCGCCGCCAAACAAATCACAGTCGCTGGTACTGTGATGCAACTGGTACGAATCACGGATATTACTGCACGGAAGTATGGTGAACAAGAGCGCAAACGAGCAGAAATCGCTCTCCGAGAAAGTGAGGAACGACTACAATTAGCCCTTGAGGCTTCTGGAGATGCTTTGTGGGACTGGAATATTTTGACTAGACAGGTTTATTACAGCCCTCGCTATTTAGAAATGCTTGGATACCGCTTTGATGAACTCCCACAGGATTTTAGTACCTGGGAGCGATTAGTTCATCCCGACGATCTACCTTGGGTGGAGAAAATCTTGGCAGATCACCTCAAGGATAGTTCAACACCATACAAATTTGACTATCGACTCCGAACTAAGTCGGGCGAATGCAAATGGATTGCCAACTACGGTAAGGTTGTGATGCGAGATGCAGATGGTAATCCTCTGCGAATGACTGGTACTCATCGGGATATCAGCGATCGACAAGCCGCGCTACGCGAACGCAAACAAACTGAAGCAGCCTTAGCCAAAAGTGAAGAACAACTGAGACTAACGTTGGAATTTAACCACATCGGTCTTTGGGATTGGAATGTTCAAACAGGCGAAGTTATCTGGAACGACAACCATTATCGTTTGTTAGGTTTAGATCCAGAAATATCAGCAGCCAGCTATCAACTATGGCGCGATCGCGTGCATCCAGAGGATGTTGATCGAATTGAACAAGCTGTATCAAATGCACTGGCACAACATATTAATTTTCAAGCTGAATATCGAGTAATTTTTTCCGATGGTAGGGTTCACTGGCTGACGGGGAAAGGGCGTGGCGTTTATAATCAAGCAGGCGAACCTGTACGGATGCTGGGGATAATTATTGATGTAAGCGAGCGCAAGATTTTAGAGCGAGAACTGGCTCACAAGCAAAAGTTATTGGATACCTTCATCAATAGTGCACCCGTTGGTATAACTATTCTGAATCGGGAACTACGTTATTCATTAATTAATGAAGCATTAGCAGAAATTAATGGCATTCCCGCAGCGGCGCATTTTGGCAAGACACCGTGGGAGATTGTCCCAGATATAGCACCCAAGCAAGAACAAGTCTTTCAACATATCTTAACAACGGGTGAACCGATTCTGGATTTGGAAATCAGTGGAGAAACCCCAAAATTTCCAGGTGTAATCAGGACTTGGCTAGCTTCTTACTTTCCGATTCAATCTGAAACCGATGAACCTATTAGCATCGGCATTGTCGTAGTTGAAATCAGCGATCGCAAACGCGCTGAACAAATGTTAGAGTTGCAAGCAGTCATCACCCGCAACATGGCAGAAGGAATTTGCCTAGTTCGCGCCATAGATGGCGTATTTGTCTACGCCAATCCTAAATTCGAGCAGATGTTTGGCTATCACCCTGGTGAATTAATTGGTCAGCATGTGTCAATTGTCAACTACGGTAATGAAAATAATACACCTGAAGATGTTAGTCAGGGGATTTGCACTGCTATTTTGGAACATGGTGAAGCAACCTATGAAGTCCATAATATTAAAAAAGATGGTACTCCATTCTGGTGTAGCGCTACCGCTTCCGTTTTTGAACATCCTGAGTATGGAAACGTCCTTGTCGCCATCCAACAAGATATCACCGAACAAAAGCAAGCGGAAGAAAAAATCAAAGCCTCTCTAAAAGAAAAGGAAGTATTACTCAAAGAAATTCATCATCGTGTTAAGAACAATTTAGGAATTGTCAGCAGTTTGCTGCAAATGCAATGCAGACGAACACAAGATCCTGTGGTGACAGCTATTTTGCGCGATAGCCAAAACCGCATTGCTTCCATTGCCCTAGTTCATGAAAAACTATACCGTTCTCAAGACCTCGCTGATATTGATTTCGCTCAATACATTCCAGATTTAACAACTCATTTATTTGATTCCTATAATGTCAGTTCCAGCCAAATTCAACTAAATATTCAAGTTGATAATGCTAGCCTCGACATTGAAACCGCCATTCCTTGTGGCTTGATTATCAACGAACTGGTTTCCAATGCTTTAAAATACGCTTTTGCTGGTAATCGTGGAGGGAAAATTGAGGTTAAGTTTTATCAAGAATTTGAATCTGCTTTGACACTCATTATTAGAGATAATGGTGTTGGCTTACCTGAAAATTTTGATAGCAAAAAAACTAAAACGCTGGGCATAACCCTTGTCCAGGGTTTAGTCAAGCAGCTAAAAGGAAAGCTTGAAATTGACTCTCAACAGGGAACAGAGTTCAAAATTACTTTTACAAACAGCCGATCATGAACATAATTGGCATACCATCAAAGATGCAGACAAAGGAGACTGTTCGAGTTCTTGTTGTTGAAGATGAATATATCCTTGCTATCAACTTACAAGAAACTTTAGAGTCTCTAGGATATGTTGTTTTAGATATAGCCGATTCTGCCGAAGGGGCAATTACAAAAGCAATTGAATTACGCCCAAACTTGATTTTAATGGATATCAGGTTACGGGGTGAAATGGACGGCATCCAGGCAGCAGAGCAAATTTGGTATCTTTTGCAAATTCCTATTATCTACGTCACAGGTCACTCTGATAAAAGTACTGTCGAGCGGGCAACGCTGACATCTCCCTTTGGATATATTCTCAAGCCCATTAAGGAGCAAGAACTTTATGTTGCTATTCAAACCGCTCTTAATCGCTACAATCGCGAGCAATTTTTGAGTTCTGTGCTTCGAGGAATGGGTGATGGGGTAATTGTAGTAGATACTGAGTTGCATGTTAAGTACATCAATCAGGTAGCTGAAGCTCTGACAGGGTGGCGATGGAATCAAGCTAAAGACAAGATGTTAACTGAAATTATTAAACTCATTGATGAAAAAACTCAGCTGCCGGCAAAAAATCCAATTATCGCAGCCCTCAAACAAGAAACTACTATATATCTAGGCAGTAGCGTCCTACTAGTTGCTAGAGACGGCACAACTATACCAATAGCCGATAGCGCTACACCTGTGAGAAATAACAGCGGTGTAATTACAGGAGCCGTATTGGTTTTCCGGGATGACACACAACGACGGTTAACTGAAGAACGTAATCTCGCAGCTGAACGTGCCCAACAACTAGAAATTCGCGTGGCAGAACTTCAACACCTGAACCAGTTAAAAGAGGATTTTCTGGCAACCACTTCTCATGAAATGCGAACGCCCTTGTCAAACATCAAAATGGCAATCTCTGTGCTAGAAAATATTCTTGATCGGCAAGGTATCTTAAATTCAAACACACTTTCTCCATCTGAATCTGTAGCCCGCTATTTAGGTATTCTGCGTGAACAGTGCGAACAAGAACTGGATTTGGTAGATAATTTGCTGCATCTACGAATGATTGATGCAGATGTCTATCCATTGGAATTAACTTCAATTCAACTCCAAAACTGGCTGCCTCACGTTGCCGAGTATTTTCAGGAACGCGCTCAAGCTAGAGAACAGTCTTTTCAACTTAGTGTTTCTCCAAATTTACCACCTTTAGTTTCAGACTTGGCTAGCCTGACTGAAATTGTTTCAGAATTACTCAACAATGCTTGTAAATACACTTCGCCTGATGGAGAGATTGCGTTGAATGCTCAGCTAATTTACATTACAAAAAGTTTGATAAATGAGGATGCTAAATTTGCTGCATTAGATAATTTTCAAGTTCCTTATTTTCAAATCACAATTAGTAATTCTGGGGTGATAATTCCGAAAAAAGAACAATCTCGAATTTTTGAGCCGTTTTACCGGATTCCTGAAAGCGATGCCTACGGCAACCCGAAACGGGAACGCTGGCAACAGAGCGGCACAGGATTAGGTTTAACATTGGTTAAGAAGTTAGTAGAATATCTCCAAGGCACGATTGAAGTTACCAGTTCTCATGGCTGGACAACGTTTACAGTTCAGCTGCCTTTAAGTTTGTGATGGTATTTGTCATTTGTCCTTTGTCATTAGGTGTTGGTTATTAATTTTTGCCTCCTGTGTCCCTCACTCTCCGAAAAAGTTCAAACTACGTCAAAATTTAAATAAACGCGATCGCATCTTACCGACAATGCAGATTACCCAAAGTCTCCATACAGCGATTCTTGTAACTGACTTAGAACGCTCTGAACATTTTTATGGGAAAGTATTGGGATTATCTAAAATAGATCGTTCCCTAAACTACCCTGGTGCATGGTATCAAGTCGGCGACTATCAAATTCACCTGATAGTTGCAACCACTGTCCCCACGGAAAACTCAAACGAAAAATGGGGACGTAATCCCCACGTCGCCTTCACAGTAGCTGACTTAGACGCCGCCAAACAAGAATTCCTCAATCACAATTATCCCATTCAAGCCAGCGCCTCCGGTCGCGCTGCCCTGTTCACTCAAGACCCGGATGGGAATATTATCGAGTTGAGTCAGCAGTGAGCCAAAGTGGGGAGCAGGGGGATAAGGGAGATGAGGGGGAATTATTGAATAAATCTCTCTCTTATCTCCCCCCTCTCCTTTGTCTACCTTGTCTCTTCTTCATGCCCTGTTTGGCCAATGCCCCGTCCCTCTTCTATTCTGGTAATTTATATTGTCCAACAATACGTTTGGCAAACTCTGGAACGTGTGCTTCTAATTTCTCTGGATGATTCCGCTTCACATACAAATAATTCCGAGTAAAGTGAGAATCAATGGAAAATCGCGCATATTCTAGACCTTTGGGACCGATTTTTTCGATAACCACACCCATCAGTTTTGCTGCCCACATCGGCAGGGTAACGCCTTTATCGTAAGCGGGAATACTTTGCTGTACGGCTTCTTTGCGGTTGCCTTTAGACGTTACTGGTTGGGTGTCTAACTGGTCTTTGACTAAATCTAGCATTTCCTTACCAGTATCATTTCTAACTACAATCCATTGCCAACCGAAGGGTGCGCCCATGTAGCCAACAACTAAGTCGGCTAGGGAGTTGACGTAATCAAAGCAACTCATACAAGATGGGGCAAAGACATCTTTGAGTTTGTTGGTTTTCAAACCAAAGAAAGGCACTGTTTCTGATGAGCCATCTTCATGTTTGAAATGAACCCGGAAGTCTTGCATGAATTCGTAATGCACAACTGTGTCAGGCGATCTGCTGGTGGTTTCTAAGAATTTTTGCAGTCCGGCGCGGTTAACATTATCTACGCAGGGCGTACCCAAAACATACAGCTTTTCTAAACCAAGTTGTTTTTCTACGGCTCGTAATGCCTGGATTTGACAACCAACACCAATTACCAACAGCCGCTTCATCCCCGATTTTTCCACCTGTTCTAATACCGAAAGGTTTGGAGAAAGCGTTGGTTTATTTACCCGCGCTGCTAGTATTTCTTCTGGAGTCCGGGCGATGACGGGCATGGGTTGAAAGCGGTCTTCTTTGGTGTTTTGCACGCAGACTACACCTTCCACTAAGCCGCGATTAAGCATTTCAATAGCAATGCTGCTAACAATACCCGTCCATTGTGCGCCTTCAATCGCTTGCTGTTTCTTCGCAGCTATCATGTCTTGGTGAACACCAAAGTAGAGTTCATCGGGGTTTTCGAGATGGCGCGATCGCGTGTGCGTTTCTTGTTCAAGTTCGCCTATTTGCTGATTAATAAAAGCGCAGGCTTCCTTGACATAGTGAATATAATATGTATCACATAGTCCGCACTCGCTACAGAGTTCTTTGGCTGGGCGGCGGCTGGTAGGTTTTAAGGCTCTGGCTTTTTTGTGAGGAGAAACTGAGGTCATATAAACTTTTTGTTTTATCCAGGAATCGCTTTTATTACAATACCTTCACTGGCTATGAACTTGACGATAGAGATTGAACAAGAAATTATAATGTTTTTAAACGCAGAGGGACGCAAAGTAAACGCATAGGCGCTTCGCCTTCGCGCAGGGTAGGAACGCAGAGTTTTGCTTAATTTATTTTGCTACGAATTAATCAAATATTGTACTGAGGCTGTGATGAGGAACTATAGAAATGCAATCGCACTCAGCGATGAGTTGGGGAAATGGAATTTGATTTTTGATACACAGATAAAAGCAGACATTCCCAAACTAGCCGTGGTTGAGCGTAAGAAAGCAAGTTTTTTCGAGATTGTTCTAGCTGGTTAATGATACTAGGTTGATGCCACTGCTGCCAGTAGAATTGCTGAAGATAATCAACTAACCACAGTTGTGCTTCTGTATCTAAATCCTTATCAATTGTCTTGGCTAGCTCTAAGGCGTTAGGGTAAGATTTAGGCGCTTTTTTCAAGTCTTCAAGTAATTTATCGGGAATAGCTTGTAATTGCTCATAAGATGCGATCGCACTTCCAGCACTACCAGCTGCTATGCTCAATACTGCCTGATTTGACAAAATTTCCTGATGACCTGTTTGTGTGAGTACAACAGCCAAAGACTGTGCATTTAAGCGATAAAAAGGAATGCGTTGACAGCGTGATACCAAAGTCGGTAACACAGATTCAGGTGTCGGTGCAATTAAAATTAATGTTGCCTGTCCCGGTTCTTCCAAGGTTTTAAGTAAAGCATTCGCTGCGGCTTCTGCCATTGTTTGAGCTTCTTCCAGCACTACGACATTTCTCGGCGCTTCCAAGGGCGGACGACCTAAAAACTCGGTAATTTCCCGAATTTGCTCTAGTCGAATTACAGGTGGTGCTTTACGCTTGAGTCCTTTCTCGGCTGCTTCTGTTGCTGTTAATCGTTGTCCCTGATATTGGTATGTTGGTTGCACCCACAATAAAGCTGGATGGTTCCCCTGACGCAAACGATTTTGTAAAGACGCAGTAACTCCCATCCCACTAGAAAATAGCAATTCCACAAAGCATCTGGCTCCTAAACTCCTGCCTACACCATCTGGCCCCACAAATAAGTAGGCTGGAGGAACCCGGTTTTGTCTGACAGCCTGAGTAAGTAATTCTATAGCTTGCTGTTGTCCAATAACTGGTGCAAATGGGTCATTAGTCATTAATTAGATGTTGTAGAACTGCTGACAGGTCAATCAGTATGGCATAAAGCTGAAAGACCTCAGCCTTTGGTAGCAGTTAATTGATGAGTGCTGAGTACGATTCTTACTTTTTTACTCAGCATTGTTTGGGTAAATTAGCGATCGCTTATAAAAATCTTACCTTTAGGGACTTCCAGTTAAAAAAACATCCCATCCGGGACGCTCCGCGAACGTAGGGGCACGGTATGCCGTGCCCCTACTATTTAAACCTTAGACGTGAGAAATCTGGATATCTCTGCATGTGCCAACACAGCACCAGGTTCGCGCTGGAGAGCGTTGTAATACTTTCTCTCGAAGGTATTACCCGTCTCTAACGGTACAATGAGTGTACGGACATCAGCAATCAATTTTTGGAAATCGTCCAGCAATATCGGTTCATCTGCTTGGAGCATTTCATCAACTTGCACAACCATCTCAGAAATGCGATGTAGCCAAGCAAATTGTTCGTGAGCGATGACTAGCTGAAGAAGTTCTCCACTTGATACTCGTCCACTAATCTGTTCGTAGGCAATGCGTTCTGTCTCCAGCAACATCTTGTGAAGGTAGAGTAATTTGTTTCGTAAATCACGCAGATATTGATGCTGACGTATTCTTTGTGTAAGTGTGTTAGAAGTCAATGTTACTTATCCTCTCGTTACAATAGTCTTCAATGACTTAAATAATTTCTAAGCATTGAGAATTGGGCATTGGGGAGCCAGTGCGTTGGGCGGGCAATGCCCGACTTGTACTCCTACGGAGAAGCAAGCTACGCGTAGCGTCTCCCCTTGGGAGAAGCAACTGGCGTCATTGGGCGAGAAGTTACAGGAGATAGGGAATAATCTGTACCCTGTAACCTAATTCCCTTCTTCTTCCCTACTCAGCACTGGCTCAACCCTAGCTATCCGCTAACAGCACTCCTCAAGGGAGTTGGTAACTCTTCCCCATGCCCTTGTGAATGGAGTTTTTTATGTATTTGGTTTCCTTGCTAAGAAGCATTATAATTAACATATCTTTTTATAGCCGTTATATCTTATATTTGATTAATCATATAATAACATAAAATTAGTGAGAAGTAGATAGTACTGAGCGAGAAAATATCAATTATGGGAAAACCATCTTCATGTCGCTAGCAAATGTAATTTTAGGTCTTCTTCAGCAGCAAGAAATGACGGGCTACGACCTGAAAACGAGCTGCTTCGATCGATACATTGCCCATTTATGGCCAGCAGATCAGGCACAAATTTACAGAACTCTCGATAAGCTAGTTGAGCAAGGCTGGATTACCTGTAACATTGAGATTCAACACGATCGCCCCAACCGCAAAGTCTACAGTGTAACGGAGTTAGGGAAAGCCGAATTTAGCCGATGGCTAGGGATTCATCAGCCCTTACCGACTATCAGAGAACCTTTACTCGTCCAGTTGCATTTTGCAGATCAGTTGTCGAATGAAACCATCATTCAGCTACTGGAGCAACAATTGGCGGCTCGAAGCAAAAAGCTGGCTGAATGTGAAACCATCGATTTGCCATCACTCGGTGATGAATCTGCCAACCGCAAGCAGGTGATGCAAAGGCTGGTGCTGGAGTTGGTAATCCGAAGAGAAGAGACTTATATTGATTGGTTGAAGACAGCAATCGATGTTATCAGTGGCCAAGAGTCATATCCATTTACCAAAAAAGAATTCAGGAGTCAGGAGCCAGAATTCAGAATTGAATTTTGAACCAAAGAGCAGATGAATCGTGGATTATTTGTAGGTTTAGTAACTTTAGATTTGATTTATCTTGCTGATGCCCCTAAGAATAATCAGAAGATTGTTGCTACTGACTATACTGTAGCGGCAGGGGGCCCAGCAACAAACGCGGCTGTAACTTTCAATTATTTAGGAAATCAGTCTACAGTCTTAGGTGTAGTGGGTTCTCACCCAATGACGCAGCTAATTCGAGGTGACTTGGCAAATTACAAAGTTGCGATCGCAGACCTTGAGCCTACCACTAATTTAGTACCGCCTGTATCTTCGATCATTGTCACTCAAGCCACGGGTGAACGCGCTGTGGTTTCGATCAATGCTGTCAAAACTCAAGCTAGCAGCGCATCTATCCCGCCAGATATTTTGCAAAATGTCGATATCGTACTGATTGATGGACATCAGATGGCGGTTGGTGATTCCATAGTTCAAATGGCTAAAGCCAATAATATCCCAGTAGCGATCGATGGTGGTAGTTGGAAGCCTGGATTTGAGCAAATTCTACCGTTTGTGGATTACGCTATCTGTTCAGCTAACTTTTATCCCCCCAACTGCCAGACTGGAGAAGACGTTTTTAGCTATCTCAGTGGATTTGACATTCCTCACATTGCCATTACCCACGGGCAAGAACCAATTGAATACTTGAGTAGCACTAAAACTGGTATCGTAGATGTGCCGCAGATTCAAGCAGTTGATACGTTAGGGGCTGGAGATATTTTCCACAGTGCTTTCTGTCATTACATTTTAAGGCAAAGCTTTACTGATGCATTGGCACTGGCAGCTAATATTGCTGCTGATTCCTGTAAATTTTTTGGTACTCGGCGCTGGATGGATTTAAGATAATTCGTAATTCGTAATGACGCTCTCTACGAGACGCTAAAAGCGTAGCTTGCTTCCCCGGAGGGGTACGCGGACTCGCTACCACTACGTTCGCGGAGCGTCTCGTAGAGAAGACAGTAATTCGTAATTTAAGACTTTGAATTACGAATTAGTAATCAGTTAAACTAAGTATCGCTGTGCGCCTCTAATCACGTTATACATATTTTTAGATCAGGCCAAATTAATGAAAGATTTACAAGAAATATTAGCGATCACTCGTGAGGTAGGTTGGGGCGCAGCAGATATACTGCGATCGTATTACCACGGTACTGCAAAAGACCCTAACTTAGAAGTCCAATATAAGCAGAATGAGCCTGTCACTGTTGCCGATGTAGCTGTGAGTCAATACATTTTGCAAAGGCTACAATCAACTTTAGGTAACGAAGATTTTGCTTACATCAGCGAAGAAACTTATCAATCGCCAAGTGGTGTAGCACAGCTTTCCACTCCTTGGGTATGGATAATTGACCCTTTGGATGGTACACGAGACTTTATCGAAAAAACTGGGGACTATGCGGTTCACATTGCTTTAGTTAAGGAAACACGCCCAGTATTAGCAGTGGTGGCAGTACCAGAGGCTCAAAAGTTATATTACGCTACCAAAGGCGGAGGTACATTTGTAGAAACCCGTGACGGATCTGTTCCTTTACAAGTGTCGTCAGGTAAACGAATTGAGGATTTAACCTTAGTCGTTAGTCGCTCTCACCGCAACCAACGGTTAGATCGCTTGCTACAAAACTTACCCTGTCAAAATCATAAATCTGTGGGTAGTGTAGGCTGCAAAATCGCCACCATTGTCGAGCAACAAGCAGATATCTACATTTCCCTTTCCGGCAAGTCTGCGCCCAAAGACTGGGATATAGCCGCCCCAGAATTGATTTTAACAGAAGCTGGTGGTAAATTTACCCACTTTGACGGCACTCCGTTGCAGTATAACACTGGTGATATCAATCAATGGGGAGGTTTGCTGGCTAGTAATGGTGAATATCACGAGGTGCTATGTAAGAAAGCGGAAGCTATCTTAGCGCAGTTTGACCATAGCTAACGGGGTACTGGAGGATGAATATTTCTTAATTTGCTTTAATTTGCTTTTAAAACAGTCGATCGTGGTATGATTAATCGCGTTACCGATAATAATCTTTGCCCCTTAGCCCACGGCTTAATTTTAAAACACTAAATATCTGAGCGATCGCTAGTTAATTCCGATTTCCGATTAAAAGTGTAACTTTTATAGTACAAGCAACAAAAGCTAGTCTTTAGAAAGTCTGCAAACCGTCCTTAAAGGTTTGATTTGTGAATAAAATTCACTATCAGGCAATATTCAAAGGCTGAAGGCTGTGCTACACTCATGGACATAAAGATTATTTTCGGTTGAGTAACTCGTTTTGATTTCTAAAAACCGTCTCTCCGAATTTAACTCTCTACACTCTGTGAATTCGGAGATTTCTATGTCAATTTACGTCGGAAACCTGTCCTATCAGGTTACAGAAGAGGACCTAAAGCAGGCTTTTGCAGAATACGGAACAGTAAATCGTGTTCAACTACCCACAGATCGGGAAACAGGCCGGCCGCGTGGGTTCGCTTTTGTGGAAATGGAATCAGACACACAAGAACAATCTGCCATTGATGCACTTGATGGTGCTGAATGGATGGGACGTGATTTGAAAGTGAACAAAGCTAAACCTCGTGAGGAAAGAAGTAACTCCTCTCGTGGTAGTTGGGGTGGCGGTAATAATGCCCGCCGCAGCAATAATCGCTACTAAGTCGATTCCTGAGAATTTCACATTTAGAGTCTCCAGCAGATAAAGCCAAAGGCTCCATTCTGCTGGAATATTTTATTTGGTATCTAGTCTTGAACTATTCATTCACATTAAGGAGGAATGAGAATGACACAAGTAGTTTTAGGGGAGAATGAAGGTATTGAATCAGCCTTGAGAAGATTTAAGCGGGAAGTTTCTAAAGCAGGAATTTTCCAAGATATGAGAAAAAAGCGTCACTTCGAGACGCCGATAGAAAAAGAGAAGCGTAAAGCAATTGCTAGGCACAAACAACGTCGTCAACAACGTTCTCGCTTCAATTAAAAGTCCAAGCAAATTTGCCCTTCGATTTGACATCTAGCCAGCACCTTTTCATTGTTGCCATATCTCTGGCAAGCCACAAGTAATTAGGCATACATGAATAAATAACACTGTTCGTAGTAGCGCTGTATTGACTTTCAGCGCTATTAGCCGTATAGATTTTCAATTGCGTAAGGATTATTATAGCCGTAGTCACACAGGTTAGGACAGTGTTGATTGCTCAAAGTCTTGAAACAACTGGGTTTTTACTCAGCACGGGCTAAACGCCCCCCTTCCGCTAACAGCACTCAGCACTTAGCTATATGTTAAACAGCAGCCAAAACAGAGCAAATACCACCTTGCTTCAATGTCAACGCTTTGCTTAACTTTTTTGTATTCAAAATCACATCTACATTTAGCAGTAGTTTATTCCACTACAATAACTTAGGCTTTACTGACCAATGCTAGAGGCAGGATTGTTTCTAGCTTTTTAAGATTAATACTGATGAGCTACTTTAAAAGGTTAAGTAAGTCTCTTCAATGCCATCCAGAAGTAAGCTTACTGCGATCTGAGCCACTTATAACAGGCTAATAATCCAGTGCTTAAGATGATGTCGTTAGCGATGTCTACGACGGGCTACACCTACACGTCAAATTGGATGGAAAAACCAGTCAGATTTAGGTTGTACTTCTTGTGGTACTTTTTGGAGGAGTTTGTGAATCAGAAAATATCAAGAAGAGAGTTTGCCACCCTGGCAGGATCGGGAGTGGTAGCGATCGCCTTAGGTAGCCCACTTCTGGCAAAGTCAGCAGAGGCTGTATCCACACCTGATGCCCAGATGAAAGCCGTGTTAGATGAACTTGCCTCTTTTAACGCACCGCCCACTGAGAAATTGTCGCCCATGAATGCTCGCAACAACCCAACTGTGGCAGATGCAGTTATGGGCGTGCTTGCTAAACGTCGCAAACCTGCGGTGGAAATGGTCGGGGATATCACCCATCAACTTATACCAGGGCCGGGGGGCGATCTTCTGGCGCGTATTTATCTACCAAAGGGAAAGGGGCCGTTCCCGGTGCTGGTCTACTTCCACGGTGGCGGTTGGGTAATCGCTAATTTAGATACCTATGATTCATCGTGCCGCGCTTTGACTAATGCAGCTAACTGTATGGTTGTATCTGTCGCCTATCGCCAAGCCCCAGAACATAAGTTTCCCGCAGCGGCGGAAGATGCTTATGCTGCAACTCAATGGGTTATGGCGAATGCTGCCCGAATCAACGGCGACCCCAAGCGGGTTGCAGTCGGCGGTGAGAGCGCAGGTGGCAACTTGGCGGCTGTCACCTGCTTAATGGCACGTGACAGAGGCGGCAAGATACCTGTGCATCAGATGCTAATCTACCCAGTTACCAATTACGCCTTTGACACACCCTCCTACCAGGAAAATGCCAACGCCAAGCCGCTCAACAAAGCGATGATGATCTGGTTCTGGAGCCAATATCTAAACAGTCAGTCTGACGGGAGTAATCCCTATGCTTCACCACTGCGAGCAGAAAACCTGCGCGGTCTGCCACCTGCAACCGTGATTACAGCAGAAATTGACCCACTGCGTAGTGAAGGAGAAGCCTACGCCAAGCGTTTGCGTGAGGCGGGTTCCTCTGTAAAGGCAATCAATTATAACGGCGTGACTCATGAATTCTTTGGCACCGGAGCAGTGGTAGATAAAGGGAAGCAGGCGGTTAAGGAAGCAGCAGGCGGACTGCGCTCTGCATTTATGAGTAACACTACTAAAAGCTAGTAAATCAGACAGCGCAAGTAGCCATTGCGATCACCCTGTCTAGGGCTAAACCAAATCGATACGCCACGCTAATTAATTAAACTGTTAAATAGCACTAGAAAGCATCTAATTATGAGTGAACACAATCCGATCGACGAGCAAAGCAAGCAGAAGGCTTTAGACTCCTCTCGTCAAGAAGCTGGAGAATATCTGACCAAGGTGGTTGCAACTCATGCCGCTATAGTTTGTTGAGTTCTATTTGCAAAACTGAATTAATTACGAATTATGAATTACAAATTACTTGCTTAGTCTGCAATCCTTGGCTGTGGATTTTCAGAAAAATGTTACGACTTTATCATTTATTACTAGGCTCTATTTTACTGGTATCAATACCGGTGGGAGCCAAGTTTGTTCTCCCCCAATTTTCTCCACCCAAAATAGTAAAACCTCCTACTATTGCAAAAGTTCCCAACTCTAATCAGGGAAATATCTGGCAGAAAATTCTGGGAAATGCTGCTGCTCCAACTAACTGGCAAGTTGCTCCCTGTGAAGGAAATGCACCCCTGTTGTGTGTCTCTTCCAAAGGAAAACGTTTGGGTACAGTTGAGATTAACATTTACCCACTAGCAAACAATGAAGATTTCCGAAAGAAACTCTTAGCAGCTGGGATTCCAACTGTTTCCCTAGTAGACTACCAAAGTTCCAAGTACCAAACCCAGGTTTTACCAGTACTTAAGACTTGGGTTGCAGACCACTACGCTGCGTTTGCCAAAGATCGTCAAGGTGAATATGGCAAAGAGATTACTTTCTCAACCTACCCACCGCAATCAGTACCCATTGGTAAGCTTCAGGGAATCCGTTATGGGTTCGCCGGACTTAAGCAAAAAGGTGGAGTACAAGAGCAACATATCGGTCATGTTGCTTTTGATGGCACTAAACTTTATGTAATTACCACTGCATTTGACACAGGTACACAAACAGGTAAGTTTGATAAACTGGAAAACTTGGCTATTTTTCAACCTTACTTATATGCGATCGCAGCAGATTTGCATTTACCCCAATAGGAATTGGGTTAGGACAAAGTTTACAGGTTAAAGGTAATAGGGAATAATCTGTCTCCTGTAACCTTTAACCTGTAACCTTCTTCAATCACCCACCAACCTAAATCTCAGCCACCGCCCGTTCAATCAAGCGATGTGCCAAAGTTTGCGTACCTGTATGTTCATAATAATTTGTTGCTACATCCAAGAACGCCGCCAGGTAGTCCAACTTGTCATCAGCAATATCGGTAAAACTTTGCAAGTTGTGGACAACCTTTTGTGGCGTTAAATTATTGGCGCTAACTAGCCCACTCATCCAACCTTTAACCGAGTCAAAGCTTTCGCCGATAAAGTTGAGTTTTCCAGCAGAATTGTTACCTGGAATCACATCTTTGATGTTTCGGAAAGTCGAGTTTTGTTCTAACTCCTGTGGATTTGTTTGATTCAGACCAGATATCGCTTTGCTGATAAAATCTGGGCCCAAAGGTATCAAACCATCAACGCAAACTAACGCCACCATACGGATCAATGACTCACCACTATACTCACCTAAAGAAGCGACAAAATCCCCAATACTGTCTCCAGGAATGCCGTTAATTTGACAGAAGGCTACCAACTCAGCCACTAATTTTAATGTTAGATCGATAGTTTGGGCTTTATCAGGTTTGGGAGTGACAGAGTTTAAAAAACCCAACAAAGGAATTTTTTCACCGACTTTGTTAGCTAAAGCTGCTGCACCAAGTGCTTTATCTGTACCATCAACAGTTTGATATAACCATAAGGCTGTTTGGTATCCTTGGGATTTGTCGTTGAATAGATAAATAGCTCTTTCGCCAATTTGCTGAATTAAATCTTCGTCGTCTTCGCCAGTGACTTTCTTAATAGTATTGACAAAGCCGACGGTATTTTGCCACTCTCCAGGAGCAACAAAATCAAGGGACTTTAACAGAGAAACAGTCAAGCCGCCAGTTGGTAATTGATCGACCAACTCAAAAATTGATTTGCTCACAAAAATCTCCTGATTTGGGTTTTGTTATCTAAATGTTCGTAGTACAAATCATTTCAGGTTAGCTAGACGATTAAGATTAAACTTCTCTAACCAATCTGCGCGATCGCTAGCTGTAAATGACGGATCGCGAGAAAGTGCTTTTACTTGGTACTTACCTACCAAAATTGCAGTTTGCGTCTTACCAACTTCTATTGCGGGATAACCGCCAATTTTTTTGGTGCTTTTCGAGAATTTTGCAGCTGCACTAGGTGTACTAGTAGTATCAGAAATAGACAGCAATGCTATATCTTTACCGCCTTTTTTCAACTTCGCTTCCGCAAAGCCTTTTTTCTCTTGGGTATAGACGCGCTGGTAGCCATCACCTGCATCAGGGAAAAGCTTATTAAATTCGCTACCTTGAGTTGCAGTCTTAGCGACTGATTGACCCTTTTTTTGTTGAGTGCTTTCTTTTTGCACCTGGTCAAAACGTCCAGGTGTTTTTGGACTACAAGCTGTTGTCAGTAGTATTACCGACAGCAACAAGGCGGCTACTACCCTACGGCCACGGTGTAAAATCATTCTTGGCTTCTCCTTGAACTTGAGCTTTGAGGCAATTATCTGCGCTGCTAGCAATTATTACCCGTTCTTACCTGTTATTACCCGTAAAATTTACTTTTTGATAATTATTTCCTAAGTTCTCAACTATAAAGGTCATTTTTGCACTACTTAACGTAGCAATTAACCCAATGCAAAAACGCCCCCCCTTTCGGGAGAGCGTCTTCTGTTTATAGAAAAGCGTCAAGAGCGTATCTCAGATTATGATTAACCGTTGATAGCAGGAGCAGTTAGAGCTACAGGAGCAAGATCACCAGCAGC
>NZ_JABXKF010000097.1 GCF_017115165.1 Nostoc sp. LPT
TGCTAGATGCAAGTTTTCAGCTTACCTGCTTTGTATACCAATTAGATAGCTAGGGGGTTACAGCGTTCTTTGTAGAAAAAAGGGAGTGGGGAGTGGGGAGATGAGGGAGATGAGGAGAATTAATAACCAACGCCCCATGCCCCATGCCCAATGCCCAATGCCCAATGCCCCATGCCCAATTCCCAATTAAACCTTAATTTTGGCGAATAAAGACTCGTATTGTTTTATTGCTGATAGAGGTAAGGGAAGTAAAAATTCACTTTTATCGAAAACTTTGCGATCGCTCTCTAACAAACTCCATAATGGTTCTTGGATATCGGAAGCGGCAATATTTGTAGAAATTGGTGAATTACTTTTGGTCAGCACCGAAATTTGTTTAGCTGTGCTTGGTTGCCAACAAAAGTCAATCCATTGATCTGATAAAGTACTCTTAGTAGTAATACCTGCGGGACGTACCCATAAATCTGCCCAGATTGCTGTTCCTGACTGGGGAATAACTGCGGCAAGTTGCGGATAACGTCCCAGAACAGGCAATACATCGCTTGACCAACCAACCGCTAGCCAAGTGTCTTCCATAATTAGAGGTTCCAAATAGTTATTGGAACTGTAAAATTTCACCTGTTGATTTAATATCTGTAATTCCTTTTCCAAGTCTGGTACTTGGTCAAGATTGTCTGTATTATAAGATTTTCCTAGCTTTTTTAAGACCAAACCAATAACTTCTCGTGGTTGATTGAGTAGGGAAATACGCTGCTGTATTCCATCTCGCCACAAATCACTCCAATCTTTGGGCGTCCATCCCAATTTTCGCAACTTGTCACGGTTATAAACAATTACTGTACTACCCCACCTGTAAGGCGCACCCCACACCTTCCCTTGAGTATCCAAAATACCTCGCTCGTTGCGTGTTACCAGTTGTTTCCACCTTTGATCTAAAGCAGACCACTGCTTTAATTGGTTTCCCTGCACTTCTTGGAGTGGTTGAATCAATTTCTGTTCAATAGCTGCTTGTAGCCAGTAATCTCCCAATGTCACTAGGTCTGTGTCAGCTGCTTTTTGACCTTGCCTAAAGGGTATAAAGCGACTCCATCCCTGCTCATCGCTGCTCTTTGGCTTCTGCTGCCAATTTTGTAATTGGTGAAATAAATCCTGTATATGCTCAACTGGAGCAAACTTTAACTGCACCCGTTGTTGCAAACCTTTGTGGAACTGATTCACCACCTGACCAGGTATAGAACCTTTTAATAACTGTACTTTTAGTTGCGTCTGCTTGTTTCCACCACAGCCAAAAAGCAGTTGTGAAAGTGCCAGTGTGCTTGTACCTAGCAAAAAAGACCGTCGATCCATTGATTTTGGATTTTGAGATTTTTGATTATACCTAATATTAAGCAGAGATTTAGCAGTGGCTGACTAGCTGAAAAAGTGGATCTGGAGAATTATCGGTATTTTTTCTTGATAATACAAGTATTTTTGAATATTTGACTCAAACTAGCGATTTTTTGGCAAATTTCTACCTAAAGATTAATTTTTATCCATAAATTTACTTGGTGGTACTTATGGTGAAACTTTACTTGTATTTAGAAGTAATGATTTAAATGTCACATTTCCACCAAAAATTATCAATACTTAAATAATCCATAAGTATCGTTAAGGTTGGGAGTAAATTGAATAACATATAGAAAATCTACGAATAAAGGTATTAAATGGAGCTATTACAGCAGCAGATCCTGACTTTAAGCCAAAAGCTGGATGACCTGTGCCAAGTAATTGAGCAGCTTGATGGTAAAGTCACTCAAACTTTCTCAGAGTGTTCTTTAGCGAATACACAAGCAAAGGATAATTGCCAACAAAATGGCGCGGCTGGAGGCTACCAGTTTAAAGGACGTAACAATTTAAATCCAGAAATGGAACACAAGGATGTGTTGACAGATGGCATTTATCTAGATATGCATCGTCAAGGTGGAGATAATATAATAACACCAGAAATTCAAATACAACGACTGACAGCCCAATTAACAGCAGCGTACAATCGCATTGCTGCTTTAGAAGAACAATTACTTAGAGAGAGAATTCATTAAATTTCATCTCAGTTTTACTAATTAAAAAAATGGCTGGAGAGAAGGAAGTAAAGCCTTTAAGTTTAACCAATTCTGGAGTTTAAGTTGCATAGCAACTAACAAGCGGAAAGTTTTGTGCCTCTTTCTCTCTTAGCTCGACTTTATCCAAAATTAAGAACTCGGTTTTCTTTATCCAGCCAAAACCCTGGTTTTTTGGCAAATACTTTTTCCACGTTACAGATTATCGGTAAAATCTAAAAAATAAAGCTACCGTCCCACAAAGGTTTCAGGGTCAGTTTGAGCATCGTTAAAGCTGCGCTAGCAAAGCGCTATTTTCCGGCGCTTTGAACTTGACGCTAAATCCCCTTACAAAACTTAATTAATAATTACGAATTACGAATTATTTGAATGTTGAGCGATGGCTTTGTAAGCATATATTAAGTATCAGAAATTAATCCACCAATTAAATTGATAAAAAACTTAAACACACTCTTGCATATATATACGTAATAGTGTGATATATCTACCTGTAAGCTTTTAGTGAGTACTCACTATGAAACAAAAAAAGAATAACCCTAAAACTGGTGTTTTTAGGGTGTTGTATGGTTCAAAATCCAAAATTTTTTTATTAATCTGCGTTTTTCTCATTAGCGTTTTTGGCATCTTGTTATCAAATTGGTTGATGACAAGCCAGACAGCTTTCGCAAAAACTGACCTTTTGCAACCTGCTCCTACTCAACCGTTAGGCTATTACGACTATTTCGGCAAACTGCTGAGTCCTCAAGAAGCATCACAACTAGTTGCAAATAAGGGACTCAATCCTAATAACCCCATTTCCTATCAGCGGATAGGGGCAGTTAAAATTACTAAAGAATTAATTGCCCAAGGTGAAGATATATTCTTCAACCGGAAGATTAGTGATACATTTGGTTTGCAAGGGGTATTTGGTTTAGGGCAAGGGACGAATATTATATCAGATGAAATAGGTGCAGCGATCGCTAATTTGCGTGGACAATCAACGACAAACCTAAAAATTACCCTCCAGAAGGATTTAACTATAGGTAGTCGAACTTTTCCCAAAGGAACTGTTATTCCTACAGGTTTCAAAGTTCAAAAGGGACAAGTTGTTGCACTAGGAAACGCACCTAACGGCGACATTACTTGTGCGGTCTGTCATGCAAGCCTTTCTAAAGATGGCAAAATCCTTGCAGGAGTACCTAACGGTGAACTTGCCATCCCCCTTTTCATTGCCTTATCACCAAATACAGCCGCAGGGTTTGCACGGCTAAACTTTAACCCTCTAGACCCACAATACAAAGGCAATGGTAAGACTATTATTGACAGTAAAGGTAATAAAGTACAATTACCTGATCCTGAAAAGTTTGAAAAAGCCTTCGATGATGCTGTTTTAGATGTACCTTTCGGTAATTTCGAGAGTTCACCGGATGGTATTAGAGACACTACTCAAATCCCTAGTGTCTTCACGTTTAAGGATCATCCTTATTTATCTGATGGACAGTTTGCTGTGGGGCCATTTGCGGGACTCAGCGCTATTAACAACGCTGTTCACTCTTCAGAAATCAATCTGTTGGCAGCTGCTCAACTCAGTGCAGATACTCTTGGTATTGACCCAGAGGTTTATATTGGTACATTTCTTCAAAACGCTGCCGTTAAGAGCCTACGTTTACCAGAAGGAGTGATAGTAAAACCCTCTGAATGGCTACGGGGGGTAATTGCACCAAATCCTACACAAGCAGAATTAGAAGACCAAATTCCTGTTCCTGGCACAGGAACTTACCCAAACCTACGACCCAGTTTGTTTACTTACAACGGTTTAGTTTTCAGCCCAAATACTGGGAAGCCTGGTGATATTGCGAGTGGCCCTTTCTTATTTGCTAACAATGCTATGTCTGCTTTCCAAAATAGCTTAGTGCCACCTGCCAACCAGACTTCGGAAAACTGGCAAGCGTTGAACAGCAATTCTGTTAAGCGTGGCGCAAAAGTATTTGAGAAAGCCAATTGTGCAACTTGCCATATTCCGCCATTCTATTACTGACAACAAAATTTATCCAATTGATAAAATTCGTACTAACCCAGCTCGTGCCCAATCTCGCTTGGGGCTGAATAACTTGTTAGTACCACCCAAGCTATACACTTTTAACACTCCAGTTCCCATACCTGCTAAGGCTGAAGTGCTGGATGTACCGACGCAGGGTATCTCTGATACTCCCACAACTCTACCTAAAGGTATATTGCCAAAAGGCGGTTACAAAACTACTTCCTTGCGTGGTCTTTATTTAAGCGCCCCATATTTGCACGATGGTGGTGCAGCAGTACGGGCAGGAAGCCTGAAATTTGACTCAAATGGTGGTTTTACGGTTGTTAACAAGAGTGGCTTAGGACTATCTGGTACTCTTAGCCAAGGTATACCTGCCGATCCTGCTAGCAGCTTGCGTGCCCTGGTCGATCGCGATCTTCGTGCCTTAGTTGTGAAAGCTAACAAAGCTAACCCTAGTTTAGTGCGTAGTAACCTTGATGGCACAGGTCATTACTTCTACGTAGATAGACAGGCTGGGTTTAATTCCAACCAGCAAGCAGACCTGATTAATTTCTTGCTAGCACTTGATGACAATCCTGGAAGTTTTTAATCAAACTACGGTTGATATCATATTCTAATACCAAGTCGCCTAGTGATACATCATGAAGGCGACTTGGTATTACTTTAAGTAAGAGTAAGATGGCAGGCATAACGCAATCTAGATCGGAAATGCACTGTAAACCTTACAGATAGATACCTTTATGAGACTGCTTCTGGGAAGCTACTGCTTGCTTTCGCTTCGTCCACCAGGCAAAACCAAGAGCAACCAATGAGCCACTTACTGTATAGGGTTCAGGAACAGGACGTGGAGTGACAACACTAAAGCTGCCATAATCTACGTTGCTTGAAAGCTCTGAATAACCTTCATCCAAACTACTGTAAAATACGTTAACGTTGCCATTTCCGTCTTCCCCGCTTCCAGAAACCAGGTAAGAAAAACCGTTCTTGGTTAGCAGCGGCGTACTTGTATTTAAAAAATTATCATTGATTCCGTATGTACCTGGTGAAAGCAGCCCGATGATTGTCTCAGTAATTCCTTGGGCTGTTCTTGTCCCAGTTATTCCTGTGATTGTGTAATTGTTGTTTATCGGATCTAGATCGGTGGTTGTAAGGGTGCCGCTAGCGGAAATCGCTGTACCATTTGCTTGATAACTGGGAAAAGAGTACTGAAAATCAAATAGTTGTACAGCTTGGGCCGGAGAAGATGCACCGACACAAGTGATACCTATAACAGCACTGACGGTAGCAATACCAAGATTTTTGACCAATTCCATCAGATAATTCTCCTGAAAAACTAGAAGGTAAACAAAATTGCATATAGCAATCCTATTTGATTTGCTCCACCAAGAGGCTCAGATCCCCGACTTATTGAAGAAGTCGGGGATCTTTTTGTTCAGTTCATAACTCTTGCACGGATTGCTATAGTTCAAATTACTAGAAAGACGATCTTACGCATAAAAGACCTCTCCCTGGTTTTACTACGTAAAATCGTCCCTCTCCGACTCGGAGAGGGAAAGACTTTAATTTTTAGTTTAAGGCAGTACTTAGCCGTTCAAGTTGGGCTTCAATGGCTGCCAAAAGTTGGTGTTGCTGCCAATCTTGGCTAAGATGGGCGGCTATGCAAGCGGCTCCAGCACCCATACCTTCTTTGACAAAGCCCTGCTCATAAGCTCTCAGTTGGGGATAATGAGAATCAGCAAAGCTCAGATGAGTTGCTAATAGAGGAGGGGTTTCTCCACTTGAAGTTAAACTGTTTTTTCCTAAGTTAAGGGCTAAGTCAACTGTAGCGCCAGTAGGATCTTCAGCCACCCAGCGGGTTGTGCCTACAACTACTGCTTCTGGTTGCCATGATAAGGCGTAAGCTTGAGCGATCGCACTGATGAGCGCATAAACAGCCAACATTTGCGTCCCTCCAGCCAGCATCACACCACAACTACGGCTAGCAGCGATCGCCATTCCAGCTACCACCGCTTGCATGGGATCGCCCATAGTGGCGACAAGTTTTAGAGGATCAACTAGAGGAGATGAGGAGGATGAGGGGGATTCATCTCCCTCATCCTCCTCATCTCTCCTCATCTTCTCCAGTCCAGCTTGCACTAGTGCCCACTTTTGTGCGTGGTTACAAACAGGGTGGCTACTGTTAACTTTTCCGGCAGCATCTATACCTAAACCAGTTAAGATTGCCAGGGCAGTTGTAGTACCTCCGACGACGCACTCACCGACAATCAGATATCCCTGTTGGATATTGGCAGCTAGGCGTTCTCCCCAAAGTAGCCCTTGTTCAAACAAGTGATGTACTGTTGTAATTTCCATCGCAGCACCTCCACTTAAACACTTAGCAGGAGCGCCACCCAAATCAATTACTGGCACAGCAGGAAGCTGAGGTAAACCAGCATTAAATAAATGAACTGGTATCTTTAGTAACTCAAAGACAGCGCGAGAAATCAGCACAGGTGAAGCCCCAGCCGCCAATGGTGGTAAGGGATATTGGGCTTTATGTTCTGGGCCGTAATACAAAAACTCAGCATCGGCACAAGCAGTATATTTCCGATCCTCTGGAGTGCGACCAGCTGCTGAAATTCCTGGAATTAAACCAGTTTCAGTAAATCCTAAAACACAAGCAAATACAGGTAGACAACCACGATACCTTCGCAGCCATTGTTCACCCTGTTCTTTTTGGGTATAAATACTGATTTGGGAATTGGGCATTGGGATTGAGCATTAGTGAGGACTCATCATTTAACTAATGACAAATGATAAATGACAAATGACTAATGACTAATAATTATCCTTCATAATCCATGAGAACTTGTACCCAGTGTGGTGGGCGGGGAATGGGGTTGCCCAGGCGGTCAAAAAGCAACCATGCTGCCAGGTGTACCACAAAAAGGTAGATAAAGTTGTTGAGTATAATTAAAGCGATCGCTCCCACTTGAATCAAAAATACACTGGGACTCGCCAACAAACTCAAGTTAAAAAATACCCACTCAATGAACTCAGTCACCTGGGTAATCACATAAATCCACAGGTCTTCACCCGACAAAACAGACAGCAACCACAGCCGAAAAAAGACTCCTAAAGTACCTAATAGCGTACCCAAAGTGATAGAAACAATCCAGGGAACGCGACGACGACACCACGTAGCGCCCAAAAGCACGCCCATGAACCCGTAGGGCATGACAAACAGCAAACTACGGGCTGGCCCCATCAATACCGTCAGCAGTAACCCAGAGGTGAGTGCTGCCATCCATGCCGCACGTTTACCCCAACGCAGATAAACTAGAGCGATCGGCACTGGAAAAAATATCCGCAAAACTGGGCCCAAAGGAAAGTAAAAATTAATAAACCAAATTAGGCTAGCGGTACTGGCTAAAAATGCCGTTTCCACCATCCTTAAGGGCGCATCAGCTTTGATTTGAGGAGGCATTAACTGCTGTTCTTTGTCTAACCAATGATTGTGGGGAGTTGGAGATTCAGGAGATGGATCTTTCTCCGGCTCATCTGGGAGAGAATCTAAAATACTCATATCTGACAAGTTTATTAACAGATCGCAAAAGTCCCCACCTTCTCTGCGTTCGTACAGGGTGTCGCAGACAGATGCTAACGCGAACAATTTACTCATAAGGTGGGGATTGTCAGGGGGTGATAATAATTGCATTGAATATTAATTTTTTAGTCAGCAAAAAATCAATATTCGATGTATGATAGCGTTCGCGCAGCATCTCCAAGAGTTGCGCTAGCGAGTCAGACGCTCCTACGTCGCTAACGCAACGCTTACGAGCGTCGGAATCACCAATTTTTCGGGTATTATAGTTAGTGTCTTGACCATCAATGCCATAAGCGAAAATCAAGCTAATAGGTATATGTTGCAAGAAAAAGATTTGGGTCTTGGGAACCAGGACTTCTGCCCTTGGAGGGAATGTCAGACCAATAGAACTAGGGAGTCCTAGAGGCTATTCCCGATGAATTGGGAAGCCTCGTCTGTCTATAGGTTGAGGTAGTTCACACGATCATTCTTTCTAAGGCTGACAAATCGGGAATACAAATAGTGTCTTGATCCCGTTTAATCAAGCCTTTTTTTTCTAGCCTTGTCAATACTCGTGTCACCGTTTCCCGCGCCAGTCCGCTCAAACTACTCAATTCCCGATGAGGTAAATTGGGGATTTCGGTTCCGGTTTGCCCTTTTTTTCCCTGTCCTTCTGCCAAAAATAACAACGTATCTGCTACCCTTGACTGGCTATCAGATTCCCGCAACCGCAATCGGCGATTTACTTGCCGCAAACGTCGTGCCATTAGTTGCGCCAATCGAACTCCCGCCAAGGGTTCTATCTGAAGTAATTTGACAAAATCCTGAGCAGGCATACTACCAATTACCGTTGGGGCCAAGGTAATCACATCCGTGGATCGAGGTGCTTCATCTAGCGCCGCCATTTCACCAAATAATTCACCTTTGCCAATAATATTCAGCGTTACCTCTTTTCCTTCCAGATTGTAGGTGCGAATTTTTACCCATCCGTCCATAATAAAATACACAGAACCACCCCAGTCATTTTCCAGTAGAATCACTTGATTGGCTGGGTGAGTGCGGGTAACAAGATGGATGAGGGCTGATTCCACAGCAGTTTCTGGCAACCCTTGAAAAAAGGGAGCGGAGGCGATCATCCAGGAATTCGCCTGTGCTTGCAAGCTATATCGATCTTCCATTACGACATCTTTAATTCAAGCTGCTATGTACACACAACAAACAAGAGCGCCATTTGTAGCCTAAGCTATCATTGCACAGCTCCCTTTCAAAGAGAAAACTAACTATGCTACACAAGAAAGCGACAAAAAGTTTTTTTAAATAATCTTTACCTATAAGTTTAAACGGGGTAAAAGTTTTGCAAAAAGTAGTTTATAGCCGGCGGTTGTATTGCTTAGGGCTAGCTGCACTGCAAACTTAATTAGTTATGAATATAGGCAAACAACATTAATGATACTAAAGGGAGTAAATTATTGCTCAGGTATTTTAGCGATTTTCAAAAATAGGCAACCAATGACCTACAAAATTAAGCTTTTCGAGCAAAGGCTGTTGAAGAGGAGAAGGGGATGGGGGGACAAGGAGAAACTTGTCTGCTTGTCCTCTTTGATGATTGAAGATTGCCACGACTCCCAGTAATCCATAACATAATGACAGTCACAAGTCCAAGCAGCGGCTTTGGCCACTCAAAACTTATCCTATGGTCGACGCTGCGCGTAGCAAGATCCCCATAGGGGTAAGGTGATTGTAAAGTAATTGTCACATTAGTTGACATACATTTCTAGGTAAGGTGACAAAAGTGACTTTTAGTACAGATGAAATTCAAAAGCTGATCGCAGACATTGACAACTTACTTGCCAGCGGTAGCAAGCGCCTGTCTAGATTTCTGTCTGGTCAGGCACAAGAGCCTAAAGAAGTTTTAGAGCGAATTCGCGACTTCTTGGTGAGATTACAAGAAAAAGAAGCATTAGAGAGCAGCATCCCAAATCAGTCTTCTGAAGAACCGCGTTCGCCCTTGGCGTTGGCTCCGCCATCGCCCTTGTTAACAAAATTTATTGATCGCGATTATAACCAGTATCCACTACTGCAGCCTGAATCCAGTCAGGAAGAGAGTACTGTTGGCGCAGGACAATTAAAAAATGAATTTTCGAGATTGATTCAACCGTTGCGATCGGAATTAGAATTGCTCTTGCAAGAGCGAGCCACCCTCATACAGGAAATTCGGCAGCTAGAGCAAAAGCGATTGCAAAACTACTCTTTAGCGCAGCAGTTGACAAACCAGGAGCAAATGATTACCGAGTTTTTACAGGTACTCATGAGTCGCCTTGTGCCAACTTTAACACCACTGTTCGGACAGACCAGGGAAAATTCTGCCAGTTCTTCAGGAGGAATTAATTACGCAACCTCTGCAACTCAATCTTTATTAGAATCCTCTGACGATGTGGAGCGCTTAACCCAGCTAGCTAGGGAGTTAGATCAACGCCTATTATCACTAGATGGGACGGTGAATGTAGTCTTTGAAGCACTACAGCGCAACATTAATACTTATTACGAATCCCTATCGCAAGCACTGGCAAGAATGCATAGCAAGGGGATGCAAGGCGAACAGCTGATGGCCAGCTTTGTCAACAATTTGACCCAGCATTTGCAACAAGAATCCCCTAGTTCGCAGTCATCTTTGCTGGCAGGAAAATCTGAAACACTACCATCATTGACTGAACCAGCCGAGATCGCTACTGGAGTTGCACCCCAACCCTTGGAGTTTATACAGCCAAAAACTTCATCTTCACTCACAATTACTTCTGAGCAACAGGAGACTACCCTCACAGAGGATCTAGATGCAGTGCTGTTGCAGCTTGGTGTAGACTCATCTGAATATTCTCAAACCCCGACCGAATTACCGCAAGATATTTCTGCGGCAATTGGTGATGAAGTAGACCAACTTTACGCCAGTTTGTTTGATGCTGGTGATGTTAATAATCCCAGCCTCGATGTTCCCACAAATGACTCTCCTTCTACAGCCTCTCCATCACCGTTGAACATCGCACAGACCCCGCCTGTATCTCCAACCGTCGATTCTGCGGTTGTGGCTCCAGATACAGGTCTTTCAACCCAAGAGACTTTAGGAGAAACCACAGATTCATTAGAGCCACAGGAAGAACTATTTTTTGCAGAGGATACTGACCTAGACTCACCTGTTAGCTTCTCTACTCCACAAATAGACAGTTTGCCACAAATCGGCACTCAGCCAGCTAGTGTTGATACTATTAATACCCTAACTGACTTATTGCCTGATGCTGATAGCGAACTGCAATTGCCGAAAGTCTCATCTTTTGGGGATAATGCCACAGCTACAGCAACTGACATATTGCCTGATACAGATAATGAACTGCAACTGCTGGAAGTCTCATCTTCTGGGGATAATGCTACAACCACAGCACCAGTTACTCCAGAAGTACCAGAAATAGAGTTGGCAGAGCCTACCGAAAGTATCGTTACATCGGAAGTATTAATTAACAACGATCGCTCCGAGCTGTCTTCAGATAACTACATTGCTGCTTCACCCCAGGAAAACTTACTTTCTATTGAGTCAAACCAGTCTCCAGCCGTACCAGATATTTCTTTAGATGAAGAACAGTTGCAGCAATTAGATCAGGATTTGGCTAATTTCGATCGGCAGCTAAATTCTGAGTCGCAGCCAGCTACCAACTTGGATGTTTTCTCGGAACCACTTGATAACATTCAAGACACAATCCCCACTACTTCCCCTGAAAATCTCCAAATAGCAGAGAATACATCAGCTGCTGCTTTCTCCAGTTTGGCAGTTCCCCAGGTAGAAACTGAAAAAAAAAAGGAAGTCACAACTCCTGTTCCAGAAAGTTCTTTACCTCCAATTGCCAACTCCATAAATAATCCAGAAGTTTCGCCCAATATTCTAGAATCAGTCTGGTATTTAGGAATTGATTTAGGTACAACAAGAATTTCCGCCACATTATTAAATCGCTCAACTTTTGTTGTACATCCTATCTACTGGTCAGCAGAAAATCCGCCGGGAACAAGTTCCTTTCAGCAATCGTTTCGTTTACCAACAGAGGTTTATCTGCCTATAGCTTCTGTACCCCACGGTGAAAACGAAACTATCGAAGCACATGAACAGACAACACCTGCGGCTGTTGCCCAAGATAAAGTGCCTGATTGCTCGGCTACTACTCCTGCAACACCAAGATCGACAGCAGATCCGACGAAAAATAATCTCTACTCGGCGCAGTTAAAGCCCTATCTACAAGTAGCCATTCCCTACAAGAGTGAACGACAGAAATGGGAACCTGTTTTGCAATTAAATGAATTTTCGGCAGGGCCTTTGATTTGGGTTGTGCGATCGCTCTCTAAATTACTACTAACCCTCAAATCCGAAAAAACAAGTACCACCCCTAGTTTAATGGCTGCTGCTGTTGGGATCGGCGAACAAGATTTTCCCCAGATTATCAATAATATTGCGGGTGTAATTTGCACCTGTCCATCTAGCTGGTCAGAACAATACCGCTTTAACGTGCGGGAAGCTTTACTCACTAGCAAACTTATTCAACATCCGCAGCAAGTCTTTTTTGTCGAAGAAGCGATCGCTAGTCTACTTTCGGAACTCGATGCTGCTAATGGTGAGCAAGTAAAACTAAGCGATGCTCAAGGTTCTCATCCGCTAAAAACTAGCGAACATCCCATTGCTGGCAACACCCTTGTGATTAACATTGGGACAACTGCCACAGAAATGTTGTTGGTGAATCTACCAGAAACCTTGCAGCAATTGTCATACAATGATTTCATGCTCCACAGTTTTGCTTATGCTGGCAAGGGTATTGAACAAGATATAATCTGCCAGCTGCTATTGCCACCGAAATCTCGGCAATCACGCCTAGAAACACCAAGCGTTCGCAAAACGACCATGAGTAATCCTTGGCAATGGCAACCGTCAATTCCCGGTTTAGACCAAATGCGTTGGCAGACTTTAGGGTTGGAAGAATTAGAACTACCCAGAGTTGGAGAACCAGATATCACCGCTCGAATTCGTCTCCAGCAGCGTCTAGAAAGTTCTCTATTGGGACAGGCGGTATTGGATGCAGCATTAGCCTTAAAACTGATTTTGCAACACCAAGACTCTTTTACCCTGGAATTGGCCGATCAGCGGTGGATTTTGCAGCGACGAGACTTAGAAAGCCAGGTATTTATCCCCTTTGTGCGCCGCCTGAACCGAGAACTCAACAAGTTATTGGTAGCTCGTGGCATCCCCACAGAAGCCATTAATCAAGCTATCCTGACTGGTGGAGTGGCTTGTGTCGGGACGGTGAACCGCTGGTTACGCCAAAAACTTCCCAGCACTAAGATTATTCAAGATTTATATCTCGGCGAAAACGGCGCTCCCAATTGCAGCCGGGTTGCTTATGGTTTGGCAATGCTGCCTCTGCATCCCCAGATTTTAGATATACCCAGGCAACAATACACTGATTATTTCTTGTTTACAGAATTGTTGCGATTGCTACCAGACCGCCCCTTATCTTTTGGTGAAGTTATCCAGTTATTTGAGGGTCGTGGGATTAATACTCGCACTTGTCAACAACGGCTGCTGGCTTTTTTGGAAGGTGAGCTGCCTTCCGGTTTGATACCTTCAGTCACAGAATCAACCTGGCTTACCCAGAGTTCGCAAGAAAATCCTGACTATCAGGCGATCGCCACAGCATCACTTTTTGAAAAACAAGGGAATCTGACTTATCGTCCCAATTCTCAACAACTGTTGTCTTTGCGTCGCTATCTAGATGCAATTAAGGCTAGTAATCAGCAATCACTGGAGGAACCATATACGGTGAATTTCGCCTTAGAGGTCGATCTTTGAGCCTAGTACATCGCGCTAGAAATAAGAATAATACTCAAAATTCCAAATGCTCATAACGTAAGCATTTGGAATTTTTCAAAAAGGCGGAATTAAAAATTAAAAATTAAAAATTAAAAATGAATACAGCGTAAGCGTTTCATTAATTTGGAATAGGTGGTTTATTTACGCCGTGTTTTACCAGTACTAATACTTTAGCTCAGTAGTTTTTTGGATGTGTACAATATTAGTATCTTTATTTATTAAATGGCGAAAATACCATAAATTTACAACCTATCAGTTTAATTGAAAGATTCTGTAAATTTTGAATTTTTGGTTTTTATATTGGTTGAAATATGTGTATATTAACACTCAGTAGTAGCGACAACAGTAGTAAAAATAGCCTAAAAATCATGTCTATGTCTACACTACTAATGTAAAAATTCCTGTTATCAAACTAAGTTAGCCCTTGTGAATAATCTTTATCTTTATTCAGTTAATTGTTTGCAACAGCCTTCACACCCGTCAACGTTAAGCGTGAGAAAACGATTAATTGACATTGTTGGAGCCATTGTGGGGCTGATTGTTACATTTATGATAGCAATTCCCGTAGCAATTGCTACCTTTATTCATGAGCCAAGTCCAATATTTTATTCCCAAATTCGCTGTGGTTTAAACGGAAAAACTTTCCGCATCTGGAAATTCCGCTCCATGATAGTCGATGCTGATAAACTCAAGCATTTGGTTGAGAACCAAGCCAAAGGTCACATCTTTAAATCCATTGACGATCCTCGCATTACTCCTGTTGGTAAATTTTTGCGGCGTACTAGCTTGGATGAATTCCCTCAATTTTGGAATGTTTTGTTAGGGGACATGAGTTTAGTTGGTACTCGTCCACCTACTCCTGATGAAGTCAGTAATTACGATCCACACCACTGGGATAGATTGCGAGTCAAACCAGGCATTACCGGAGAATGGCAAGCGAATGGGCGTTCCAGCATCACAGACTTTGAAACCATTGTCAAAATGGATATAGATTATCAACACAAGTGGTCTGTAACTTATGACCTGAGTCTGATTATTAAAACTATCTGGGTGGTATTTAAAAAGACTGGTGCTTATTGAATTTGGGAATAGGGCATTGGGCATTGGGGAGCCAGCGCTGTGGGCGGGTTTCCCGACTTGAGGCGACTGGCGTCATTAGGCATTAATTATTTCTCCCTCATCTACCACTTTCTTATTCTGACTTCTGAATTCTTCTTTATCCCTTAACGCCGCTACCTGTTTCTGTAGGTACAATGTAACGTTGTAAGAACATAAATAGTAATAATACTGGGGCGATCGCAATCACTGAGCCAGCAGCTACCAACCGCCAGTCAAGAGAAAATGTCCCTGCGAGCTTTGCGACTCCTAAAGGAAGAGTGTATAAATTTTCGTTTTGGATGATAATTAAAGGCCACAAAAAGTCACTCCAAGCACCAATGAATACGAAAATAGCTAAAGTTACCAGTGCTGGGCGAACTGCCGGTAACATAATATGCCACCATAATCCTAACTCTGAGCTACCATCCATCCGGGCGGCTTCTTCTATTTCTTTGGGGACACTCATAAAAGCTTGGCGCAACAGAAAAATGCCAAAGGCAGAAGCTAAACTCGGAAAAATCATCCCTAAATAACTATTTGTCAAACCTAACTGGACTGTCAAAATATAGAGGGGAATCATCACGATTTGGAAGGGAATCATAATCGTAGAGACGATCGCCACAAAAATCCAGTCTCGCCCCACAAACGACAATCTTGCCAACGGATAGGCAGCTAAAGCGCAAAACAGTAGGTTTAAGCCCACAGTCAGTACTGACACCAAGGTACTGTTATACAGGTATTGTCCAAAAGGTAGAGAGTTCCACACACTAGAGAAGTTATTTAGTGTCGGCTGACTGGGTAGCAACTGTGGCGGCGAGTGAAAAATATTTTCCGTCGGCGATTTCAAGGCTGTACTAATTAGCCATAATAAAGGAAAGAGCATCAACAGTGCGATCGCTCCCAACAGCACATACATTAGCAGAATTTGCGATCGTGATTTTTTGGAGTTCAGCATTTGATTAATAAGGTAAATTATCTTTTCTTAAAATTAAATTATGTCTCACCATAAGCTCTTAGGGGTTAGAACTGGGGTCAAATCTTGGGTGGATGCTCACCCATTTTTACCCACATTTTCTGCACACTAATCAATTGTAGACGATTCATTTTTAAAGCCAAAATTGTTGATCTTCCTACAGATGTAATTCCAAGAATTTCTGTATCATCTTCACTCCAAGCAAAATGGTATGTCCACAATTGCTGTTGTGGATTAAATAATTTAACCTCATCCTGAGTATTAGGGTCAATTGCTGTTTTACGAGTTGCTTTATAACGATTACAAGATGGACAAGCCAAACAGAGATTTTCAAATATAGTTTCCCCACCAGCAGACAAGGGAATGATATGCTCAAATTCAAAAGTAGTGAGTGTTAAAGCTTCAGCAGTGCGACAGTAAGCACAACAATCAGCAAAATGATTACGGATTTCCTTTTTTAATTCAACAGGAATGTAAACACTCACGCTACTTGCTGTTTATTTTGAAAAATATTTAAGGTATATCTAGCTCTAGTTTTAAGAATATTTAATTGGTTAACCTGTGCCAATAATCTGTCTAAGGTTTCAGTTTCATCATCTGACAAATCATTCTCAGAATTTTTAACTAATAATTCCTGTAACTTTATCTGAGCTTTGGGAGATAAATAACTTTCTGCCAAAGCTTGCAACTCATCTAGATTTAAACCAATCAATAATTCAGAATCTACAGACAAGTTGGTTAGCAGTTGGTAAGTTTCTAAATCTAACAGTACTCCAACTTTTTCTCCCTGTGCGTTAGTGATATACTGAACTGAGTCAAACATGGCTTTACTTGAAAATTTGATTAATTTTATCGTAACCTATCATCAAAAATCTGGTTAAAGCAATTCACCTAATTGTGTTGGTGTAATTCCAGATATAATTCTGGCTTGTGCTAATTTGCATCGGTGAAAATGACCTGTGGATTGCTGCTACAGCTTTACGCCATTCATTAATTCTCGTTACATCAGATAGTGATTTTCAAAGAATGCGTCAAGTCAGGAAATTTCCTGTAGAAAGTTGGATTTGATTTATTTTATTTAATTCGCTAGTTCGTCATCTGACTAATTTGACGAACAATAAAAAAACGGCTAAAAGATTTGATACACTTCCAGGAGGATTAGAAGCAATTACTAAAACATTTGATGATGTGTCTTCATCATCTTGAATCCTTCAGCATTTCCGAGTCAATCCGGTTTCCGTAGAAACCGCTTGTAGTGGTTTATCCCAAAGTTCAATAGGTATTTGGAACAAATGGGCAAAATCAAAAACAATTCCGATAGTCGGCTTTGTCTGCCATTGCGGTAAACTGAGCAAGCGATCATAATATCCGCCGCCATAGCCCAAACGATATCCTTGATAGTCGCAAGCTACACTGGGGACGAGAATCAAATCTACTTCGGCAGCATCCAAGATTGGAGCATCGGGGTGGGGTTCAGGAATGCCATAAGCGCCGCTTTGGACAGAATCGTTAGGTGCCCAAATATGCCAACATAGGGATTTATCAACGCAGCGAGGAAATCCCCAACGGTATTTGGTGTTGGCAAATAGGGGACTGAGGTCAGGTTCTTGGCGAAAGCTGAAATAAGCGAGTATTGTTTTTGCTTGGGTGAACAAAGTAGAGTTTTGTAAATGAGAGCATAAGCGATCGCTTTTTTCTCTCCATTCTCCAACGGACATTGATTTACGTCTTTTAAGTAGAGTGCGGCGTAGTTCTGCTTTATTTAGTTGATGATTAACTTTGTTCATAAAAATTTATATCGTCAAAAAAATAAGCTGGGTATCACCCAGCTTATATCACTCTAAATTCACTAGTAAATTGTTATACAGCGTGTTGACGATACCATTCAATGGTATTCTTTAGCCCTTCTTCAAAGCTCACCTGAGCCGTGAAATTAAAGGCTTGCTTTGCCCGTTCAGTATCTAAACAGCGGCGCGGTTGACCATTAGGTTTGTCAGTTTGCCACACAATTTCACCCTTAAACTCCATCAATTTACAGATTAGAGTTACTAAATCAAGGATGGAGATTTCATAACCGGTTCCCAAGTTAACTGGTTCCGATTCGTTATAGAATTGAGTTCCCATAACAATCCCTCTGGCTGCGTCTTCTGAATACAGAAACTCACGGGTGGGACTGCCATCACCCCAAACTGGAAGTTGCTTTTCTGCTTTAATTTGGGCTTCGTGAACTTTGCGAACTAACGCTGGAATGACGTGGGAACTTCCGGGGTCAAAGTTATCTTCTGGGCCATACAAATTGACTGGTAGTAGGTAAATCCCATTAAAACCGTACTGCTGACGGTAAGATTGCAATTGAACTAAAAGTGCTTTTTTTGCAATTCCGTAAGGGGCGTTGGTTTCCTCTGGGTAGCCATTCCAAAGATCATCTTCTTTGAATGGCACTGGAGTAAATTTGGGATAGGCACAGATTGTACCAACACAAACAAATTTTTCCACTCCAGCTTGATAGGCAGCGTGAATTAGCTGGGTTCCCATGATCAAGTTATCGTAAAACAACTCTGCGGGTTTTTCGCGGTTTAAACCGATACCACCGACATGAGCTGCTAGATGTATGATTATGTCTTGCTGGTCAACTGCACGCTGGCTATTTTCCCAAACACGCAAATCGGAATCGTGCGATCGCGGTACTGTAATTTTCTCACGATCGGCTCCTGCTTTATACAGTTGATCTATCACTTGACGACCTAGAAACCCCGATCCACCAGTGACGAGAATCCGTTTATTTTTTAATACTAAGGCGGTCATATTTTATCCTCTGTGATGCGAATCAGAAGTGCAAAGCGCCCAGTGTTTGACGAATAGTCGCAATATCATTTTGAAATTGCGAACCATTTCCATTGGGTGAAGTATGACCCAATGCTTGTAAATCTGCTTCTACCATTAAGGAAACTAGTTCTTCAAAGGTTACTGATGGTGTCCAGCCCAAGTTCTGCCGTGCTTTGGTAGAGTCGCCAATCAACAACTCTACCTCTGATGGACGGAGGTAACGCTCATCAAACTCTACATAATCTTGCCAATTGAGATTTACATAATTAAATGCCAGTTCCAAAAACTCCCGCACCGAGTGGGTTTCACCAGTAGCAATTACGTAATCGTCTGGCTGGTCTTTCTGCAACATCAACCACATTGCTTTCACGTAATCCTTTGCATAGCCCCAATCTCGCTTGGCATCTAGATTACCCATATAAATCTTTTTCTGCTTACCAGCAACGATACCAGCCACCGCTCTAGTAATTTTACGCGTTACAAAGGTTTCACCCCGCCGTGGTGACTCGTGGTTAAAAAGTATGCCGTTACAAGCAAATAAATTATAAGATTCACGATAATTTACAGTTTGCCAGTGAGCGTAAACTTTCGCACAGGCATAGGGACTGCGGGGATAAAAGGGCGTTGTCTCAGTTTGAGGTATTGCTTGTACTAAACCGTACATTTCTGAAGAACCCGCCTGGTAAAATCGTACCTGAATTCCGGTACGATGCTGGTAGTCTCGAATTGCTTCCAACAGACGCAATGTTCCCATTCCTACAGCATCTACTGTGTATTCTGGTGAATCAAAGCTAACTTTCACATGGGATTGAGCGCCGAGGTTGTAAATCTCTACTGGCTTTACTTCTTCTAAAATACGCCGCAACGTTGTACCGTCTGTCAAGTCACCGTAGTGAAGAAACAACCGCACTCCCTCTTTGTGGGGGTCTTCGTAAATGTGATCGATACGGTCTGTGTTGAAGGTAGAAGTCCGGCGAATGATGCCATGAACCTCATAACCTTGTTCCAACAAAAACTCACTTAGATATGAACCATCTTGTCCAGTAATACCAGTAATCAACGCTCGCTTCTGTTGCGTCATGCTCAATTATCCCTTGTTGTCTTTGATTAAAAAGTTACAGTCAATCTGATACAACCTAGCAACTAATTGTTGAATTGCCTAATGGGAAACCTACGAGTTCTTGTTGTTATAAGACTTTTTCCGTAAATAAATATACTTAATAAAAAGTAATTTAACACGTAAATCTAACCTTAGATAGCTGAAGATTGTTTAATTATGTATATTTTATTTTTTACCAGATAGATCGAGAGTATTTTTATGTATGTTGTCTTTTTGTTAAAGCTTTATATATCTCTAGTTTTGTGAAGACTGAATAAAATAGGTATTTTAAATTAGACCTCTGGCAGATAGTTCAGTAGTGCTGAGTACTGAGTATAATCCCATAGCGAAGCTATGGGGATTGAAACAAGGACATATTTTTTCTCAGCATGAGTGTCTCGAAAAAAATATTTTTATTTTTTTCATAAATAAATTTAGGGGCGCGACTACCCTGTATGCTGAGTGCAATTAATGTTACTTTTTACTCAGCACTCATTACTCAGTACTCAGCACTATTTTGGTGAATCAAGGCAAAAGAGCCAAAGATCAACACTTATAAAAGTCTTAGTTTAAGTAGAAAAGCACAAATTATAGAAAGAAAGATCAGCAATTCTTTAGTCTTAGGGGAAGAATTGGTACTTAGGGGCATTTAATGCCCCACAGGATCGTTCCTAAGTAGTTACTCAGTATGCACCGTTATTTTTGGGTATAATTACTACATCAACAGTTTTCAAGATGATCCATAAATCAAGCCAGAAATTCCTAAATTTGACATAATGCAGGTCTATTTGGACTCTTCGAGGGTAGGGAATGTCATTACGCCCAGATACCTGCCACAAACCAGTAATTCCTGGACGGATTGTTAAAATCTCATCAATGTGATAACCGTATTTTGGCAGTTCTTCTGCTACCAAGGGTCGGGGCCCGACTACACTCATATCCCCTTTTAAAACGTTCCAGAACTGGGGAAATTCGTCTAAGCTAGTAATTCGCAAAAATCGACCAATTTTGGTAATCCGGGGGTCTTGTTTCAGCTTAAAACTGCTCTCAAATTCTTGTCGCAATTCGGGCGATGTTTCCATCATTTGCATGAGGATTTCATCCGCATTGCTTACCATTGTTCGGAATTTAATACAATTAAACGCTTTGTAATTTTTCCCTACCCGTTCCTGGACATAAAAAATTGGCCCTTCTGAGCTAAAGGCAATCAGCAAGGTCAAAATTAAGTACACGGGGAAGAACAAAATTAATACCGACAGCGAAAACACTATATCGAACAGTCGTTTGGCAAATTCTCCGTTTAAACCCTGAAAAGATAAACCTTTGGGCTTAACTTTTGGCGTCTTTGTTTTTTGACCGCGTTTTAAGAAACGCGTAGACGCTCTAGTGTCTTGCCTTACGCCTCGCTTGCCGGAGAGGAGTGAGCTCTGGGCAGTCATCATACTCCTTAATAATCCACACCACACATAGTCCCAATATTAAAGCCAAAATGAGGTGCTTCTGGGGGAAATTGCCAAAAGCCTAAAAAAATAAGACCTTAACCAAGACCATCATTGCAAAAACGGTCTTTTTTCGTTGCATTTGTTTACAAAATCTAAATAACGATCTGCAAAAATTTGCGGTGAAAACTGCGCGGCGTGCGATCGCATATACTCGGAATTGAACGAACCCTCATACATTTCAAATTTTTCTACTGCCTCCACTAAAGCCGCCTCTGTTTGCGTCCTGAAAAATATACCTGTCCCTGTATCCGCACAAGAACGAATATCTCGCACTGTTTCTAGAGCACCCCCTGCACCATAAGCAATTACTGGCGTGCCGCAGGCTTGTGCTTCCACTAGGGCAATACCGAAATCTTCACAAGCTGCATACACAAACGCTTTAGCCCTAGACATATATTTTTTTACCACATTATCGGGTTGCCAACCGAGTATTTGGATATTTGAGTTTGCCATCTCGCGAATCTTGTTCATTTCATCTCCTGTACCAATGACTACTAATGGTCGTTTTAGTTGATTAAAAGCCTTGACAATCAACGATATTTGCTTGTAACTCACTAACCGGGAAACTGTCAGGTAAAAGTCTTCTTTCTCAGACAAAAACGGAAATTCCGCAATATTCACTGGTGGATAAATGACTGTTGCTTCTCGCCGATAGCAACGCCAAATCCGCCGAGCTGTATGTTGCGAGTTGGCAATGAAGTAATCAACGCGATTGGCACTCAATACATCCCACTGACGCAAACGATGTAATAAATATCGTGTCACCCATCCAGGTAAACCATTACCCAGTTTGCTGTGGCGCAGATAATCAAAAGTCAAGTCCCAGGCATAGCGCATGGGGCTGTGACAGTAGCAAATATGCATCTGTTCGGGAGTGGTAAGGATTCCTTTGGCTACAGCGTGGGATGAAGACAGAATTACGTCATAATGCCGCAAATCAAGTTGTTCAATTGCCAAAGGCCACAAAGGCAAGTATTTTTGTATACCGTTGCGGGCATAGGGAAAGTTCTGGAGAAACGTCTTGCCAATTTGACGCTTGTATAAATAACTTTCTCTATTGCTGGATTCAAAATCGATGAGAGCATACAAATCAGCATCAATGTGATTCAAAATTTCTCGGACAACGAGTTCTGAACCACCGGTGGCTTTGGGTGTCAGCCACTCATGAACCAGAGCATATTTCAAGGGCACAGCTAACTTGAATAAATGGAAAATACAAAGGCTAACTTGATGACGTTAACTGAAAAGTTTCCCCTTGTGATTGATTAACGGGAAGCGCCCCAGATTAGCACATAAGACGGAATCTTTCCCTCAGAGGTTCCAGATAGATGCTGCAACCTGATAATCTCAGATTGGGCATTGGGGATTGGGCATGGGGCATTGGGCATGGGGCATTGGGCATGGGTTATTCTTCTTGTCCTTTTTGCTTCCTTAGTCCTCAGTCCCTACTCCCTTGATGACAACTGATATAGAAAGGGTGATTTTATGCGAATTTTGATTATGGGTGGTACTCGGTTCATTGGTGTCTATTTGACTCAACTACTAGTGGAACAAGGACACAAGGTGGTGCTGTTCAATCGTGGGAATCGGCCAGCACCTTCTTTACAGGGAGTAGGACAAATTATAGGCGATCGCACGGATGCTACTCAATTAAAAGCAAAATTATCACAAGAAAACTTTGATGTCATTTTTGACAATAACGGACGGGAACTTACTGATACTCAACCACTAGCAGAAATTTTTCAAGACCGAGTGCAACATTTTGTGTATATGAGTTCTGCGGGGGTGTATCTCAAATCCGATCAATTGCCCCACATAGAAGGCGATACAGTAGATCCCAAAAGTCGCCATAAGGGTAAACATGAAACAGAAGCTCACCTGACTCAATTGGGATTGCCCTTTACTTCTATTCGTCCTACTTATATTTACGGGCCTCGTAATTATAATGAATTGGAAGACTGGTTTTTTGACAGAATTGTGCGCGATCGCCCCATTCCTATCCCTGGAAATGGCTTGCATATTACTCAGCTAGGTCATGTAAAAGACTTGGCACGAGCAATGACTCAGGTTTTGGGCAATAAACAAGCTATAGGACAGATTTATAATATCTCTGGCGATCGCTTTGTCACTGTTGATGGTTTAGCCCGTGCTAGTGCTGTCGCGGCTGGCAAATCCCCCGATGCTGTCAAAATCGTCCACTACGACCCGAAAAAGTTTGATTTCGGCAAACGCAAAGCTTTTCCGATGCGGGTGCAACATTTCTTTGCTTCGGTGAATAAAGCGCAAACAGAATTAAACTGGCATCCTGAATATGATTTGATTTCTGGATTACAAGACTCTCTGGAAAATGACTATTTAGCTAATGCAAAAGACAAGGCTGATGTTGATTTCTCTGTAGATGAGGAGATTTTAAATAATTTGTAATTCGTAATCACGCTCGATAGCGTACCCCTACTCTTAAGCAAGCTAGCAAGAGCGTCTCCTTGAGAAGCGTTAGCGACGTAGGAGCGTCTGACTCGCTAACGTAATTCGTAATTATTAACAACTGCATTCCCGACTTATTAGAGAAGCCGGGAATTTGAGCCTTAGGGACTTGCAATTTTAAAAATACCCAATTTGTCGGGTACGTCAGGAAATAATACAACTGCTGCATTCTCAAGAGCTAGGCTGACGTACCTACGCACTATTACCCCTCATCAGGGTTAATGCCCAATTGTCGCAACTTCGCCGCTAATTTGTCAGCACGTTGTTTTTCTTGCTCGGCCCGTCGTTTTTCTTGTTCTAATTGCGTAGGAATCCAATTTCCCCTTTTCTTTATTAGTCAGGTAAACCTTTTTTATAATTACTTTAAAGCTACTAAAACTAGTTTCTGTAAATACTGTTGTTGGTTAATAAAATGAGCCAGGTTTTGCAATATCCACTCCAGAATGTTCTAGAAACCCGTGCCCGCTTGGGTGAAGGTCCTATCTGGGACTCTACCCAAAACCTAATTTACTGGGTTGATATCTACAACCATCGGGTACATCAGTTCAATCCTGCCACAGGGAAAGACTTGTTTTTTGATGTGGGAGATGTAGTAGGCGCGATCGCAACAGCAGGTAAAAATAGATTAATTATGGCACTGCGTCATCACTTGGCGTTTCTCAACACCCAGACGGGTGAAGTTACTCCCATTTTGGAGATTGAAGGAAATCTCCCAGATAACCGCCTCAATGATGGCAAATGTGACCCCCAAGGTCGCTTTTGGTTCGGCTCAATGTCTTCTATAGAAAAACCCCAGGCTAGCCTCTATCGTTATGATGCTGATGGCTCATTACATGTGATGGAAACAGGATTGACTATCTCTAATGGCTTGGGTTGGAGTCCAGATCAAAAGACATTTTATTTGGCTGATTCTCCTGATCAAAAAATATATGCTTATGACTTTGATTCAGTAACAGGCAATATTATCAACCGTCGAATTTTTGTTGATTTAACTCATGAATCTTTCCATCCAGATGGGTTAACAATAGATAGTCAAGGAAATATTTGGTCAGCTATGTGGAATGGATGGTATGTGATTCGTTTCAATCCCAAGGGTGAAGAGATATTGCGGATTAATCTACCCGTTCCACTCGTAACGAGTTGTACCTTTGGTGGCGAAGATTTGCAAACACTTTACATCACTACTGCTTCAGTTGGACTTAGCCAAGCCGAGATTGACAAAAGTTTCTACTCTGGTGATTTGTTTGCTCTCAAAACTGATGTTACTGGATTACCTAGCTATAATTTTTAGGGATTGAGGAATTGAGGATTAGAGAATATAGTAAACAGGACTTACGCAACTGTCACAAGCAATGGCGCTAGCAATCTTGCCGCGCACCAAACAACTAAACAATAAACATGGAAATAGCCGGATGTTTGAATTGTTGAACTAAATAATTTGATAACAATCCATACTTAATTTTATAAATTTTTGACCAGTTTTCTAAGCTAAATCTTTGAGCCGAAGCCAGACTAAAATAGCGCAGACAATATAATTTCTTTTAATACGATTCTGGCAATATTGACAACATTCAATGCATGTACTATTATATGACGCTCGCATTATGCCAGATGCATAAGTCCTGATGGTTTTAAATAAGTCAATAATGAATTCGGCTAGTGCCGCTGCGTGGAAGTCAAAAGTCAAAGTATTGTAGCTGAAGGGGTGACAAGGAGGCGGAAGCATGAGAAATAGTGGAGTGTAGCGATTTT
>NZ_JABXKF010000020.1 GCF_017115165.1 Nostoc sp. LPT
GTCTTACTTATCCTGACTGATTTTCCCCCTCTTTGCAAAAAACTGGGATGCTCCCCTAGCACTTTTAGTCAGAAACCATATTTTTTCAACCGTGAAAACTTAGAACGCTACACCAAAAGCATTTATTGTCAGAAATGTCCCCTTTACGGTCATTGTGATTTTGAAGGCAGCTATGAAGAATTAGAACAGCGACTTTTTCCCAAAGGCGAATTTAGCAAACAACCTAATAGCCAAAGTTGGCAACGTGGAAAGAAAGGTAAAAAATGAATAAACCAATTGTTTGGGTACATGGAGATTGCCTCAGTCCAAATAATCCTACATTGCAAAAATATCCTGATGCCCCAGCTATTTGGGTTTGGGATGAGGCTTTGATAGAGGAATGGCAATTGAGTCTTAAACGTCTGACTTTTATCTACGAATGTTTGCTAGAGTTACCTGTTGTTATTCGTCGTGGCAATGTAGCACAAGAAATTTTAGCTTTTGCTCAAGAACATGATGCCAATTTAGTTGTCACAGCCGATAGTCCCAGTCCCCGATTTGATGATATCTGTAATCAAATTGAGCGTTCTATAGCAGTGGAAGTTTTAGAGGTAGAACCGTTTTTGGACTATGACGGCTATATTGACTTGAAACGGTTCTCGCGCTATTGGAAAGTGGCTCAAAATTATGTTTATCAAAAGCCCTCACCCTAAATCCCTCTCCCAATTTGGGCTACGGTGTATACACATCTTGGTAATGAAGCCCAAACTCTGGATTTACCCCCCTTAATTCCCCCGATGCATTGGGCTACGGTGTACACACAAGTCTGAAATAGCTGATTAACCAGGGTTTTACCCCACCCTAACCCTCCCCGTATGTATTGGGGAGGGAAATAGATTTCTTTTTTCTCTCCAATGCATCGGGGGGATTAAGGGGCAATACCGTTCACTTAAGCTTTTTTATCTCTCCCCCTGCCTTCCCTGCCTCCCCTGCCTCCCCTGCCTGCCTTAAAAGATAAATTTCCTTTACCGAACCTATTGGGGTGTAGCCCAAATTGGGAGAAGGGGTTGGGGGATGAGGGCAGTTAATTTTACTTAAAAGATTTTGATTTTTTAAGTAAGATTAACTCATAAGTTAATTACAACAATTCCTGCAATCATTTAAACATTTCTTATACATAAAGGAACAATTGTTGCAAAGTATTAAGCCTTTCCAGCAATTGGTTATATATTTCTGGGAAATACTTAAACGTTTCTTATACATAAAAGAGCAATTGTTGCAAAGTATTAAGCATTTCCAGCAATTGGTTATATATTTCTGGGAAATACTTAAACGTTTCTTATACATAAAAGAGCAATTGTTGCAAAGTATTAAGCATTTCCAGCAATTGGTTATATATTTCTGGGAAATACTTAAACGTTTCTTATACATAAAGGAGCAATTGTTGCAAATGCTTCAATTTTGGCAACTAGTCTTGCAGGTTAATGGAATTAAGAGCGCTGAGTTGCAAGTGAGATTTTTCACTCAGCAGTATTGAATCTATTGAGGTTTGTAAATAATTTGGATCTCTGCAAGGAATATTCCTTTAGACTGAGTTTCAACTGAAAAAATGTGGGGATAAACACAAATGCATTCGTTAAATATATTTTGTCACGAATTTGTAGTTGCTGTTTCCTTTGTAGCTTGCATTATTGGACTGTTGTTACTGTGGAACAGTAAGGAGCAAACAAATGACATGGAAGAAACAGAGCAGATTCTGTTTAGAATGAGCTTTAGTTACTGGCTAGTTTATTGTGTAGCTTTTGGCATAGAAAAAATAGTTTTACCCGACTGGGAATCTTTAGTCATGACTTTGAAAATAACTACGGCTCTGTCATATTTCTTAACTTTTTCTTGTATTGTTAGTCTGCCGCTACACAAATTTGCAGTACATCGGGTTGAGGAATAGTGATTGGGGATTGGGCATGGGGCAAAACAGTTCTGTTAGCGGAAGGGGGGCGTTTAGCCCGTTTCGAGTTCCTCGGCTTAGAGTAAAGAAGTGAGATTCCCCACTTAGCACTCAGCACTCCTGAAGGGCATTGGGCATGATTAACATCTCATGGCGATCGCTAATGCAGCTTCTAGTTGATCCTGGGGCAAAGTTGTCAAAATAAATACTTCTTGTACCGTTTTCCCCTGCCGCGCAATGACTTTATAGCCGCCACGAATGGGTACTGAAACGCGCAGTTGCATTTTTGGACAGTGACCTTTTGACCGCCCAATCACTCCCGGCGTCACAGTTTGGATACCATCGTGCTGACAAAGACGTTCTAAAATGGGGATCAGACCAGAAAGGTGTGTTGAGTGATTCCAAACCAGTCTGGCGGCTTTTTGTGAAGCCGTGCGGAGGGGATCTGCGGTGGGTTTGCCCATGATAATTAAGCTGCTTCTAGAGGTGCCATTGTCAAACCTGCTCGGCGCAGCTGCTGGTGATAGAGTTCCGCAGGTTCTTGGGGCCCGACCCAGACGATCGCTTGACCTTCATAGTGTACCTGATTAGTCAAGTCCCACGCGCGATCGCCACTCATCCCTGGTATATATTTCATCAAACATTCAGACACGTGTTGGAATGTATTAAAATCATCGTTTAATACAATCACTTTGTAATTCGGATAAGTCTTACGGATAACTTGATTAGACCGTTCAGGAGCTATAGTTGGTGCTGTGGACATCCCGTAAACGTCTGCTGAAAATGTCATAACCATAAAACAATTGGTCAAGATAATTTTACAAAACTACACTATAAGTAATTAGTTTAGTTCATTGTTCATTGTCCTTTGTCATTTGTCCTTTGTCCTTTGTCATTTGTCCTTAACCAATGACCAATGATATCGTGTCCGGCTAAAGACTTATCATTTAGACCGCAGTTCTTACTGGGGGCAGGGGAAAAAAGGCTTTTGGGATTTTTGCACAGATTTGGTAATCATAAGTGATTAACCGCACTCGATATGACCAATGACCAATACAACTCTTGGAAAGGCTGCGCCAACGACTACGCTCAGTACAAATGACCAATAACAAATGACCAATGCCCAATGCCCCATGCCCAATGCCCAATGCCCTATTTCCAATTATCCCAGTTTTCGTTAAAAATAGATGTATCTGGGAAGGCGGTAGGGTTGCCATTTTGTTGCAAAAGCCGTTTGAGTGCTTCTAGTTGTAGCTCTTGTTTAGGTAAATCATCGACTAGTTGGTAAGGTGCGATCGCATTTTTGAGTGCAAAACTAGCCATAGTTCCCGCAGCTGCGCCAGCCGACCATTCAAATGAGTGTACTCGATAGGCAGCAGCAGCAATATGACTAGTTGCAATACTTTTGCCACCTACCAGCAAATTATCAATTTTCTGGGGAATCATCGCCCTCAAAGCAATTTGGAAGGGATAAGCTTGACCTGCACCACGTCTTTCGCCTGGACGTTCTGTGTTCCCAGGTGCTTCTGGGGGACTATTCACCATGCAAGGATGGAAATCTATGGCGTAGTGACCAATACCCACAGCATCGGGGAAAATCGTAGAACGAGTCCGTCGCATTGCTTTGTCTGGTGGAACTTTACCGTCAATTACTGATATTGCTTCCAAACCTGCAACTGCTGCTCGTAGCCGACGATACATATCTGCTGGCAGAGTCTTTGAGTAATACTCATCATTATAATCTCGGTGGGAAATATCAATTTCCCCAATACTAAAGCCTTCGGCTTGTCCCCAACTGGGGCGGCCAATGATCCGCCGTCCTTCTCGCATATAGGGATATTTTGATAAACCATGCATTGTCCCCATTGGCGAATTTAAACCGGAAACAAAGCGGTTATTGGGTTGCTGCTGCTTTACACCGTCCCCTAGTTGAGAATCTGTAGTTCCAGCTACCAACCAGTAATAGAAAGAGAGGGCGTTTTCCTCAGCGTTGCGAAGGGTTTCTGTCCGCAGTCCTCCCATCCAACCCCCTGGCTCTAACTGTCCAGTCGCTTGTAACTGTTGGCGGGTATAAATTAGGTTATCTTGACCAGTCCCGGGGCGGTAGTCGTTACCCCAAGTCCAGTTTTGCATCGAGATATCCCCTGGTGTAGCCGCAGTAAAACTTACACCGCCGAATTTTGCTGGTTTCCCTTTGTTTGGACTCCAAATGCGACGATAGGTAAAAACCAAATCAAAGTTAGCCAGCCGCTTCAATTCATAACTGAAATATGGTGCATATCGAGAATAAAATGCTGGCATTGTCTGCGGTTGCGGTTCCTTGGTGGCCTCCATTGCAAAGGTGTAGGTAAAGCCTTGAGGACAATAAGGGTCGTTGTTGGTGCTAGAAGCAGAAGGTTCTAGGTAGGAACGGGCATCAATACCTAATCGGTAAGGGACATCAGCAAGGGCAATAATTTCTCCAGTTTCGCTAGCGTCTACGACATACCATTTAGGAGCATCCTCTTTCGCTGCTTTGGGGATGAAACGGAGAATCGTTTTGGTAAACCGAGACGAGTTTTCGTAGCGATAAGCATCTTCAATACTTTGAGATAGCGTAAAAGTATTGAGAGGTGGTGCCCCTTTTGGTGGTTGATGTTGAATTGCGATCGCACTATTAATTATTTTGCCATCACCAGCAATTTCCAAATCCTTAATTACTGTGTTGGGAAACCATTGCAATTTCCCTTTGCCCTGCTTTTCGGCATCTTTAAGCATCTGGGTCAAAATAGTGTGAGCATCGCGGGGAAGAAAACACGATTCACTTACCCAGCAGTCACCGGGGTTAAGCTTACCGTATTTACGCCCAATGCGGTTTCGTAATTCCAAATAGCCGCGAGAATAGAATTTCAGAGCTCGTTGAGTTGGGCGTTCGTCTAACGCAGATGTCCCTTGAGCAGAAATTTGTCCTCCCAGCCAATCAGTAATTTCTGTGAGACAAACTGTTCGCCCTGCTAGCAAGCCTTCGTAAGCTGTGGCTACACCAGAAAGTCCACCACCCACAACTAAAATCTCGCAATTTACACTTTTGTCTGGGGTTCTCGGTGGTGCGGCGTTCGCCTCATCAAATACAACTAAGCTAGAGATTAAATTGAGACCGATCAACGATGTCAAGCTAAAAGCTACTTTGTGTCTGTGCTTCATAGTAAAAAAAACCATTCCAAATCCTCTGTCACCTTGTAGACGTTAGCATTTAGGAAATATCTAACTCAAGCAATTTTTCCAGAGCAATAGATACCCAATGCTAAATTTTTGTTAAAACCTTGACAATTTTAAGTAATATATTTTACTTTTAGGGAGTGTGTTGAAGCTCATCTATTGCAAAACGACATCACTTAAAATCCACTCATTCAGTGATTAGGTAAGCGTTTGAGTTGGGCGATCGCTGTCTTGGCGATATAATGCTCCTATTCAGCGGTGACGAAAGAACTTAAACGATAGACGAAGGAACCCTGCACGTTTGCTGCAACAGGATGGTTATGCCGCTTGCGCCAAAAACTCAATGAGCAATTGATTGACCTCTGTGGGGCGTTCCTGCTGAATCCAATGTCCGGCGTTTGGCAGCAATACCTTTTTTCTCAAGTTCGGCACTGTTTTTTCTAAATTGTTGATGAGTTCTTGATTTCTCGTCACGATTGCATCGAACTCTCCCCCAACAAACAAAGCAGGTTGTTGGAGCTTTGCGCCACTCAAAAAGCGCGTGAGTTCCCAATCTCTGTCCAGGTTTCGATATCGAGCCAAACCGCCTCGAAATCCGGTTCGCTCAAACTCTTGGGTGAAAAAATCAAGGTCTTGCTCGCTTAACCAACTCGGAAGCTGCTCTGGTTCTGTTAATGTGTCTAGGAATTTTTCTGATTTGTCGAATAGAAACCGCCATCTTTCTTCAGGAGGTGGATCTCCGGCGGCAGAATAGAGCATCATGCGAAGAGACTTACGAACGTCGGCTTCTAGTTCTGCCTCCGCTTTACCAGGTTCCTGAAAATACAACATATAAAACTGTTGCTCACCCGACATCAGTTTTAGCATTTCTGTTGGCGATCTACTTTCCCAGGCTCTAGCGCGATAAGGGACACTTAGTAAAGCGATCGCTTTAAACAAATCTGGACGTAACAACGCACAATGCCAAGCTAAAGTTGCACCATGATCGTGCCCGACGATAATGGCTTGTTCTTGGTCGAGAGCATGAACCAGCCCGACGATATCGCTAGTTAGCTCCAGGATATTGTATGCCTCAACTGACTCTGGTTGGTCGGTCTGCCCGTAACCACGTATATCTGGCGCAACAACGTAGAATCCAGCTTCTGCAAGGGCTGCAAGCTGATGTCGCCAAGAGTACCAGCATTCTGGAAACCCATGACATAGAATTACAAGGTTTCCTCGACCTTGTTCAGCAATATGCATTTTGATACCGTTAGTTTCAATCAAGCGATGATTTATTGCTTGCATCATTCCTCGTGTTCGATTACTAGTGCATTGGCTATGTGGCGTCCATGTCGAACTACACGGACTTCCACTTGTCCCGCTTTTTGAGTTTACCCTCGATCTTCTGGTAGACGAGCTTCGCCCCACCGTTGCCGATGGTCAGACGCAGCGGCAAGTCATTGGAATCGACGACCTTCAGCACCGCCTTGGCGAACCCCGCGAGGTCTTCATTCCTAACGGGCAAGTTGAATAAAATCCCCCCTTCCTACACTCCCTAAAAAGGGAGAATTGCGTTAGAGAGGATAATATCATGTCCGCATAATTAATTAGTTATGCTAAACACAGTCAATACACCCCAGCCCCTCCCCGCAAGCGGGGAGGGGAGACAAAGCATAGCTTTGGTGGGGGTGGGGTTCTTCGCGTTTAATAAGTAATCAAGCAGACTTGATATAACTCAGGTAATGTTAGCTTTCGGAAGTTTCCTGAGAGAACTTCTTATGGATAGTTCTTGGGGATTCCCCATCAGCAGCTACCGTTATGAGATAGTCCATTAAACCATCTGAAAAGGGGAGACGTAGGTGGAAAGTACCATCGGGTTTAATTTTGATGGCATGACCACCAATGTTTACGCTGGTATTTGGTTGAGTTGCTCCGTGAATAATCAACTCAGCATCAGCGACAAACCAGAAATCTCCGTAGGAACGACTGAAAACCCGAACGTTAGCGGAACGAGCGATGAGTAACCAACGTAGTTTACCGCCGTAGGCATCGCCATCAGCAATATAGCCAATTTCAACCATGTAATCGCGATCGCTCACGGGAATTGCCACAAAGCGATCACGTGCCACCTCTTCAGATTCATACTGCTGGACAAGCTGGGGACTTTGATAACTCAAGTCAATGCCGGTGACATCATACAGCCGCACTACTAATTGGGAACCGCCCTGTTGTCGCAGTGCTTCAGATTGAGCTTTGGAAATGTACCAAGAGACATAAGCCCACTTGGGAGTGCGGGGTGTGAGGACAATACTACTCTCTTCTGGGGCAGTTTCTGCTTCTACATTTGCCAAGCCAACAGCTGTTTCGCTTACTAATGCTACATTTTCAACGGTGGGATCTGTTGTCGAATCTGTCGGCGCTGGACTAAAGACACGAACGATCGCAGAACGAGTAATAAATAACCAGCGTAGTTTACCGCCGTAGGCATCGCCATCAGCGACATAGCCAATTTCAGCTATGTAGTCGCGATCGCTGATGGGAATTTCCACGAAGCGATCATGTGCTGTCTCTTCACATTCATACTGCTGTACCAGCTGCGGAGTTTGATAACTCAAATCAATGCCAGTCACATCATATAGCCGTACTACCAATAGAGAGCCGCCTTGTTGTTGCAGTGCTGCTTTCTTAGCTTCGGAAATCTCCCAAGAGACTTCAGCCCATTGGAAAGTGCGGGGTGTGAGGACAATACTGCTTTCTTCTTGGAAATCTACCAAATCAACATCTGTTTTATCCGCGATTGCGACATCATCAACTACGGGATCTGGATTTACAGGACTGAAGACACGAACGATTGCAGAACGGGCGATGAATAACCAGTGTTCGCCATAAGCAATGTAGCCAATTTCAGCTAGGTAGTCGCGATCGTTGACGGGAATTTCCACAAAGCGATCGTGTGCTGTTTCCTCACATTCATATTGCTTTACTAGCTGTGGACTTTGATAACTCAAGTCGATGCCAGTCACATCATACAGCCGCACTACCAATTGAGAGCCGCCTTGTTGCCACATTTCTGCTTTCTTGGCTGCGGAAATCTCCCAAGATACATGAGCCGATGTATAAGTATGTGGTGCGAGGACAATACTGTTTTCTTCTTCACCGATCTCTTCTTGAGTATCTACCAAACCAATAGCTGTTTGATTCACGTTCGCCACATCATCAACTATCGGATCTGGATTCACAGGACTGAAGACACGAACAATTGCGGAACGGGCGATAAATAACCAGCGATCGCCATCAGCGATATAGCCAATTTCAGCTATGTAGTCGCGATCGCTGCGGGGAATCTCTATCGAGCCGTCGTTTACTGTTTCCTCAGATTCATACTGCTTTACTAGCTGTGGAGTTTGATAACTCAAATCAATGCCAGTCACATCATACAGCCGCACTATTAATTGCGAGCCGCCTTGTTGCCGCAGTGCTGCTTTCTTGGCTTCGGAAATCTCCCAAGATACATCAGCCGATGTATGAGTATCTGGTGTGAGCACAATACTGCTTTCTTCATCTGCATCAACCAAACTAGTAGCTGTTTCGGCTGCGCTCATCTCATTTTGAGCATCCGATCCGAAGGTGGTAGCCCAAGCACCAACTCCTGCGCCTGCTGCTAAAGCCGCCGCTGCGGCCAAATCTGTGGAATTAGCTTCAGCAACACCTTCCCCGACAGTCGCCTCGGCAGGAAGTTCTTCCTCTGGCAAAATGAAAGTGGGTTCGGCTGCGTCCGCTACCACATTCAAGGTATCTTCACTCAATAAATCTTCTGTAAATTCAGGTAAATCGAGCAGTGAGGATGTTTCTGTCGCTGATGCTTCCACATCATCTGCCACTTCCTCAGACTCCGCTAAGGGCAATTCATCTACTGAGGCTGTATCTTCAGTTTCTGTAAATTCAGGTAAATCTAGCAGTGAGGATGTTTCTGTCGCTGATGCTTCCACATCGGCTGTCACTTCCTCAGATTCCGCTAAGGGCCATTCATCTACTGAGGCTGTATCTTCAGTTGAGGTGATACTCTCTAGCCAATTCAATTCTGCTTGAAGTTCATCATCTACCTCATCTTCACTAATTGCTGTGTCCCAATAGCCAAAATCAGACGTTACTTCTGGAACATCTGGTAATCCCGGGAGTGGGGCTGTCACCTCAGATGAAGACAGTTCCACATCAGATGCCTCTTCTGGAATATTACCTAGGTGAGGATATGAAGTATTGACTACAGCCGCCGGGGCTTCTATATCCCAGGCAACGTCATCAGAATCAGGAGTGTTTGTCTCCGTATAATTATTTAACTCAACTGTCTGATCAATTGCGTTTGTTTCTGGTTCTTTGTTGCTAAAGGTAGACCAGGTGGCCGCCCCGATGCCTGTTGCTATAGCCGCACCACCTAAAGCTGCGGCTCCTAAGTTGTTATTTTCCGAGCCATTAGCTACGCTTGATGTCGCGCCTTCATAGAGGTTAGAAGTACCATTACTTGTCTCCTGTACTAAATTTGCTGTCCCCTGAGTAGCATTTTGGTTCAGCTCGGATTGTGTTTGAGGGTAGATGTTGAAAGAAGTGCGATCAGGGGTTTCTTGTGGGAAGTGCGGTACTGCCTGCTCCTCCATCGCTCCATTCAGGGAGGAACCCGTGCTGGTATCGAGCGCCGCCGTTTCTCCATTGGGTGGATGAGGATTTGATTCTGGTAAATTGTCTGTTGTCTGGGCGGGCAATGGACGTTTTCTCAGAATCCACAATAGTGCAGATACACCTACAGTGATAAAAAAGACAGGCAGCAGCAACCACAATGGTGTTTCTTTATTTACAATTGGAGTGCTTTGTGTAGGAGCAGCCACAAAGGGCTGTTCGCCAAATGCAGAACTAGTGGCACTAGGGGAAGGCGTAGCCGCTGGTGTCGTCTGGGCACTAGGGGAAGCCGCAACAGCAGGTTGTAAGACGCTGGCTGCGATCGCCTCGGCTTCGACAGTTCTACCTTTTTCTATAGCCTGCTGTCCTGGGGGTGCTAAAGTAAAGCCAAGAAAATCTACTGTGGTTAAACTCTGATTTTTTTTGTAAACGTAAACTAAAGGTTGCGAGAAGGGATATTTAGCATCATCTGGTAAGGCTTGATGTAATTGCAGAACTCGTACCCCTTTCAACTTCGACACCTGATTAGCTAACACATAGCTGATGCCGTCTTTGCCCAGTTGTTTGATGATTTCTGCGGTATTATCGTCAGTTACTTGGGTAGCATTGGCTCCTGTAGCAAATTCAGCAGTTTTGAAGGCTGGATAAGTACGAAAAGTATTGCGAGTTTCATTCGCGATCGGGCGATCGATGAACCGAATCTTCCCTGAAGGCCCTCCCAGTTGCGACCAATTTGTAATTTGTCCGCGGAAAATCCGGGCGAATTGCTTACTAGTCAAGCTTCCTTTGAAAGGATTGTCTGCACCAACCACGATCGCAATCTTTTCACGCTGCAAACGAATTTGCTCTAGTCCTTGGCCTTTTTCTGCTGGCGTTAACCCGCGCCCCATTGCGACTATATCGATTTTGCCATCTTGCAAATCTTTCAGCGCCGTCTCAGTGCCGTTAGCAGCAACTTCAACCTTTTTACCAGCAAACTGTTTTTCAAAACTTTCTTTCAGGCTTTGGTTGATTGCACTCAAGCTACTGGAACCGTCAATCCGCACTATCGATTCATTTTGCCCTGTTTGTGGCAGTGGCGAAGAGGTAGCTTCAGGTGTAGATTGTGCCAGCATCGGTGCTGATACCACCAGAGATGCTGCCATCGGGGTTGTAGCTAAGGCAACCCATAGTATCAGCCTGATTATCGAAGTATCTTTTTTTTCTTGTTGCCACATAAGCCCCTTAATTAAAGTAAAAATAGAAAGCCTGCCAGTCCTAAATCGCGATTCTTTTTAAAGATTATGGAGGAGACGGGCTAATTATACATCTGAGTTATCTTTAGTTCTAATTACTTTAAAGCACTTATACTAATTTATACTTCGCTGTAGTTTGGATAGCATGATAATTTATACTCTAATTGCCAAAGTCTGTTTACTATAAATTTTTCTAAGTTAGATTGCAACTTATACCAAGTTGGTAATTTATGACCACAATTATGAATTATTGAATTACTAAAACTGGTAAAGTGTAGCAAATTCAATATTATTTAACAATATTATTTTCAGTAGTGCTGAGTTCTAAGTGCTGAGTGCTGAGTTCTGAGTGCTGAGTGCTGTTAGCGGTAGCGGGGCGTTTAGCCCGTGCTGAGTAAAAATTCCGGTTCCTAGAACATTTTCATGCAAAGCTTTTGAAACTCGTTTTATTGAGACTGTCTTAAGTGAATACTTATTATTCAGCACTTATTTGAGATAACAATGACAATCTGGCTTATCAATCAGTGACTCAACCAAAGCATTTAAGGCAGTTGCAGCTAAAGCGCCACCTCCCAAAGTCCCTTCAACTGTAATATAAGGTATCCCTTGTTGCATCAGTTGTCGCTTGGCTGCGGGAGCATGGCTAAAGCCAATGGGCATTCCAATAACTAATGCAGGCTGAATTTTTTGGTTAGCGTTGGCGTAGCCCGTCGTAGACATCGCTTCACAAGCTTCCAGAAGTACTGAGGGAGCATAACCAACTACTAGCACACAACCCTGACTTACTTGCAGCAATTTCAATCGCCATTCTTGATGTTGCCAAAAGGCGAGTTCTGCTTCAGTGGCAGTGGTAATATGGAGGTTATCAATTAAGGTTTCAGTGCAACATCCTAAGTGAAGTAATCGGGTTCGATCTAAAGCAGCAGCAACGGTTTGAGTATCGACAACAATTTGACAACTTGAAGATAAAGCTTCTCGACTAGCTGCGATCGCATCTCGACTCAATTTAACAAAGGACACTAAACTGACATCGCCACAAGCCAAAACCAACTGAGAAATTAAATGCTGTTCAATTTCCGAACGCTGAGACAAATCAGGAAGTAAGCGTTGTAGCGATTCGGTAAAAGCTTCTGAATGGTTATGAATTTCGGCATCTAAGCCACTCCAGAGATTTTCCAATCCCCCCAATCCGGCTTGAGTTTCGACATCAAGTAACTTTAGTTGCGCCAAAACTTCCGCTTGGATAATTTGACAATGGCGATCGCGCCCTAATAATCCTTCTAATGCTGATGCAGTTTGTCGCAGTTGGGAAATTTGTTGCATCACCGCCCGATATTGCTGTTGGAGTTGTCGCGTGAGGTTAACTGTTGTATCGGCTTCTGGTTCGACTTCCAAAATATTGCGAATATGGTTTAGCTGAAACCCTTGCTGTTTGAGTGCGACAATCCGTTGCAACCGGAGGACATCTTTTTCGGTGTAGAGACGGTAATTGCTAGGCGATCGTACTGGTTGCGGTAACAGTCCTAATTGATGGTAATGTCTGACCATCCTTGGAGTTAAACCGCCGCCAACTGCATCAGTGAGTTCTTTAATGGTTAAGCAAGTAGCGTTCATGATTTACTCCAACAACGGCAAAATTCTTTGTAACTCTTCACAAGCCGCCTGGAGAGATGGCGGTGCATTTTCATCTAAACTCCCTTGAGAACACTGGCTTACTAATTGTTCAACACCAGGTTTACAAATTGCCTCATTTTTAGGGAATTTTGGATATTTGGATTTTTCTGCTTCTTCTTCAACAACTTCTCTCGTTAATAAATAATGTATCCAAGTTTCGATATTTCTTTTTGGCACGAAGATTGCTATTTTTTCATCAGGCTTACGAAGTGCCTGTGAATTTTCTATCAGTGCATTATCTAATTCTTTCAGTGTTGCCTTTACTGTCGCAGTATCTGCATCAATCAATACTACTAGCATTCCTGAACGATAGTTTTTTCTCCGGTATTCTTTAACCTCTGCTGCATAATGCTTTCTAACAAAGTGCTCTCCTGCACCTTTACCTGTTGGGGAAGTTCTAATTGTGATGTTTTTTGGATTTATATTAAAGCCTCGCTTTTTCAAAAAATGATATGCAAAAACTTGCTGTTGTAGATCCTCACACAAAATTACTATCTGTACTCTATTCTGGGTCATACAGCCAGCCCCGTGCAATCAGTTCTGAAATTGGTAATCCTGAATTTTCAGCTTCTTGATTACTAATTGGTTTTACTCGTACAGGTGCATTACTTTGACGCTCAAACCAATAACCTATAGGTGAAGCTAAAAGATAATTAATTAATACAGGATGATGGGAGATCAGTAAAGCTTGTATTTTTCCGTCAATACAGAAATCATAAAGTTGAATTAGCCAAGGTTGAATTTCTGGGAGAGCTAAAAAACTTTCTGGCTCATCAATGCAAAGTGTATAATCTTCAGATTCAGTGCAATAGAGAATGGTGTACAGAGCAATTATCACCTTTTGACCATCGGATAATTCACTAAAGCGATAATCAATAATTTTTGTCCTATCTTTATCTGTTAAAAATCTTAATTTTAAAGTTCGATAATTTTCACTAAACTGTTCAAATTTAAAACTGACAAACCCATCTAATATATCTCTGATAACGTTCATCAGTTCAGCAACTTTGCCCTGATCTTGGGAAATATAGCGATACCAAGAAACAAAATTTTCCATTCTCGAAGTTAGATGAATTTCTTCCTTTTCACTACCATCAAGCATAAGACTAGGAATAATTTGTACAATAATGAATCGCTGCATACGTTTTATGAACCAGGCCAACTTTGTGCTGTCACTATCTACCGTAAATAACCATAGTAAAGATCCTAATGGGGAAGGGAAAGGAGCTTTTGCAACCTCTTTATAATCATCGCTAAAAAGCTTAACTTCGCCCTCCTCAGACTTTAGCAAAACTTGATTGTTAAACCAGAGACGCTCATATTCAACATGACTCTTGTCTTGATTATGTCTAATAGCAAATTCATATTTATAATTACCACCATTCCCGGCAACTTCTAGCTCAAAACGCTGAATTTGTAAAGTCTGCCAGCGAGTACAGTCAGCAGATTTAAAAATTCCTTCTACTTTCTCGTCACCACTTATAAAAATTTGAATTTTCCGTAAAACTTCAAAAACTGTTGATTTCCCTGCTCCGTTACCACCAAGAAACAGGTTAATCGAGTCAAAGTTCATTTCAAAATTTACCAAGCCGCGAAAGTTATCAATATATATTCGCTTTAGCATAGATTTTTTCCTCTTAGGTGCAATTATTTTAAAGCTAACAGTTAAATCGTCGCATTTCCCCACATCCCGCTTTTGAAAAACACTCCAAGAACACAGATAAAGATTTAACTTTGCGTACCTCTGCGCTTCCCTCAGCGCCCCTTTGCGTTTCAAAATCATTCTAAACCTTGACATTAACATCAATGTCAAGGTTTAGCGTAAGAGAGTCCTTGTTAATTAACCTCTCATGCTTTATCCCCAACGTTTGGGCCAATTCACCAGAGAACACGCAGATACCGTAGCCGCCCTTTTGTGTGGATTCCTATTATTTCTCGGATGGTTCGCCTTACATCTTGGCGCTTTGGGATTTGCATTCCTGCTGCTACCTGCTGCTTATGTAATTGGTGGTTACGAAAGTGCGCGGGAAGGATTGACTACTCTCTTCAAAGAAAAAGAACTTGATGTAGATTTGCTGATGATTATCGCCGCCATTGGTGCTGCTAGCCTCGGCTTATGGCGAGGAGAATATCATCTAATTATTGATGGGGCAATTTTGATTCTGATCTTTGCCATCAGTGGCGCATTAGAAGGCTATGCAATGCAGCGAACTGAACGGAGTATCCGTAGTTTGATGAGTTTGACAGCAGATACAGCAAGGGTTTTGCATCAGGGAAGAGAAGAAGAAATTCCGATCACTCAGCTAAAAGTGGGTGATGAAATTGTTGTCAAACCTGGAGAGTTAATTCCTACAGATGGAATTATTTTATCCGGTTACAGCACCCTCAATCAAGCTGCAATTACAGGCGAGTCTTTACCTGTAGAGAAAACAGTGGGCGAAGAAGTATTTGCCGGCACACTCAACGGCTATGGTGCATTGCAAATTAAGGTACACAAACCAGCCCAAAGCAGTTTAATCCAGCGGGTGATTCGCTTGGTAGAACAAGCAAAGACTCAAGCACCTCCTTCCCAAGAGTTTATTGATCGCTTTGAGAAAGGATATGCCAAAGTCATTGTAGTAGCTGGGATATTGCTGGCAACTTTACCGCCATTTCTTTGGGGATGGGATTGGGAAACAACAATTTATCGCGCTCTTACTTTCCTGGTGGTGGCTTCTCCCTGTGCGCTGATGGCTGCAATTATGCCTACGCTGCTGTCGGGAATCGCCAATGGTGCAAGACAGGGGATTTTGTTTAAAAATGGGGCGCAGTTGCAGAAGATTGGCAAAGTCCGAGCGATCGCGTTTGATAAAACTGGTACTCTTACAATAGGACAGGTGCAGGTATTCCAGGTAGTTTCAGCTAGTAAATACACTACTGATGATGTATTAATAGCGGCTGCAAGTGTAGAATCATCCTCCGAACACCCCATCGGTAAGGCAATTGTACAAGCTGCTGGCGATTTAAATTGGCTTGCTGCAATCCAAGTGCAAGCTATACCTGGACAGGGGATTATCGGAATTTCCCAAGAACAACAGGTAATTGTCGGGAATGCCATTTTTGTGCAGCAGTATGTAACAAATTTACCTGAAGAATTGCCAGAAATAGTTCAATCTTGGGAGCAAGACAGTAAAACGGTGGTTTGGGTAGCACGGGGAACAGAGGTGATGGGTGTAATTGCGATCGCAGATGAAGTAAGATTGCAAGCAGCCGCAACTATTACCCGGTTAAAGAAACTGGGAGTTGAACAAATTGTCATGTTAACTGGGGATAATCAACAAACTGCGAACAGTGTCGCCAAAGCAGTCGGAATCGATCGGGTATATGCTCAACTTCTACCAGAAGATAAGCTGAATGTTATCCGCCGTCTACAGCAACAATATCAAACAGTTGCAATGGTGGGCGATGGAATCAATGATGCACCAGCCTTAGCGCAAGCATCTGTGGGTATAGCAATGGGAGTATCTGGTAGTGATGTGGCATTGGAAACCGCAGATATCGTACTGATGGCAGACAGGTTAGAAAAAATTGCTGTAGCGATGCATTTGGGCAGGCGATCGCAACTCATAGTAAAACAAAATATAGTTGTAGCGTTGAGTTTCATTATGTTGCTTTTAGTCGGCAACTTTCTCGGAAATATTAACTTACCCATCGGCGTCATTGGCCATGAAGGTTCCACAGTATTAGTTACCCTGAGTGGACTAAGATTATTGAAATAAGATAGGACGCAATACAGTTCAGAATGAGCAACAAAACCCAGATGTAGAGATGCGATTTATCGCGTCTTAAAAGACCAGAAATACCCGAAATCATTGAAATTGATGAATTAGAAACTTTCGTCGGGTCAAAAAACAAAATTTGGGTATGGAGTGTGGCTAATACTCAATTCGCATTAGACGTAAATTATTATTTTGAACTCTTAACTCCTAACTCTTGCTCATGCAAACCGATCCAAAACCAAGAACACTTTACATTGTCGGCACACCAATTGGCAACCTGGAAGATATCACCTTTCGGGCGGTACGAATTTTGCAAACTGTGGATATCATTGCTGCGGAAGACACGCGTCATACTGGGAAACTGCTACAGCATTTTCAAGTTAAAACACCCCAAGTGAGTTACCACGAACACAATCGTACCAGCCGTATTCCAGAATTATTAGAGCATTTAATTAATAATAAAGCGATTGCTCTGGTGAGCGATGCTGGGATGCCAGGTATTTCCGATCCTGGATATGAACTGGTAAAAGCCTGCATTGAAGCGGGAATTCCGGTAGTTCCGATTCCTGGCGCTAGTGCAGCAATTACCGCTTTGAGTGCAGCTGGACTACCAACAGATCGATTTGTCTTTGAAGGCTTTCTCCCAGCTAAAACTCAACACAGACAAGAACATTTAGAATCTCTGCAAACAGAATCTCGCACATTAATTTTCTATGAATCGCCGCACCGTTTGCGAGATACTTTGCAAGACTTAGCTCTTGTTTGGGGAAGCGATCGCCAAATTGTGCTAGGACGGGAGTTAACTAAATTGTATGAGGAATTTTGGCGGGGGACAATTGCCGAAGCGATCGCTTACTACACCCAACGAGAACCCCAAGGTGAATATACATTAGTAGTAGCGGGAATTCCAGCCAGTCAGCCCCAACTGACAGAAGAAGAATTAAAAGCCGAATTGAAACAGTTAATTAGTCAAGGAATATCGCGATCGCAAGCTAGCCGTCAGTTAGCAAAATTTACTTCCCTTCCCCGTCGCCAACTTTATCAATTAGCTCTTTCTATAGTCTTCAGTCCTGAGCTTTAAACGGCTGATATCGCTTTTTTGAAAATCAAAAATGTAGATGTTAAATGTATATATTTCTTTATTCTTTCTTCCTTTTGTGTCCTTCTCTATGAGATACTACGCTTACCCCTACGGAGAAGCAAGCTACACGTCGTATCTCATCTAGAAGGCGATTAGCTTTCTTATCTACATTTTTTATGATGTCAAATAAGACTGCTATACAAATACTTGAATGTACAGAATGTTACTAATTTGTATATTCATCCTCAAAGACGACCTGGTGAATATTCAAATGATGTCTAAAGATTTCTGATATTAGTTCTCTAGATAGATCGGAAATTTTGGAGGCAAACTTTAATATGAAAGAGTCAAATGCAAATAAAGCAGATTCTTAGTGAAGGAGAAATTCGATGACTAACATTATTGCTTGGTTGGTTTTGGGTTTAATTGCAGGTGCGTTAGCTAAGTTATTTTATCCTGGAACCCAAGGTGGCGGTATTATCTCTACCATTATATTAGGAATCCTTGGAGCCGTATTGGGTGGTTATTTGGGTCAAGTATTGTTAGGAAGTAGTTCGGCAGCAGCTGCATCTGTAGGAGCTTTATCGCTGGGAAGCATTTTATTTGCTGTTATTGGTGCAATGATACTAATTTTCCTTTGGGGTTTACTGACTCGTCGAGCTGTGTAATTACCTCAAATTTAGGTAGCAATCTTGGGAATCACTTCTAACTGCAATAAACCGATAAAATGACATTAGAAAAAGAGCGAAGAACTATAGGAGTTTTCGCTGGGTATTCCGATGCACAATTGGTACTTCAGGAACTAAAAACTTCTAATTTTCCAATGGACAAAGTTTCTGTTATTGCACGGAATACAGAAGAAAAAACTGATATTGCTGGTGTTGAAATTATAGAAAACACTGGCAATACATCCTCAAAAGATACTGCTGGAGCCGTTGCAAGTGATGCTTTCGGGGGTATTACTGAATTATCAGTCAGTGTAGCCCTCCTAGTAATTCCTGGTATAGGCCCAGTCATCTTAGCTGGATCGGAAGTAACTGCGATCGCCACCACTTTAGCAGGTGGTTTGCCTGCTTTGTTCCTAAGTTTAGGAATTTCTGAAAAGCAAGCACAGAGTTATAGCGATCTTGTCTGTAAAGGTTACTATTTGATGATAGTAACCGGTATAGACATAGAAATTCGTCTCGCTAAGAGGATTTTTAATCGCCGTGACATTCAACAATGGGGAGTCTTTGAGCCATACTCGACCCCAAATAATCGCTATAAACACGCACTTGGTGTTTTTTATCGGCATCAAGACGCACAAGCAGCGCTGACTGAACTGAGAAGCGCCGGCTTCCCAATGAGTCAGGTATCAATAGTTGTTAAAAATACAAGTGATTTAAGTGATATTCCTGGGGTAAATATCAGCAGTTCTGAAGATAAATATACTAGCTTAGGAATTTCTGATGAGCTAGCTAGATATTATGAGCATCATCTAACCCTTGGTCATTACTTATTAGTACTAAAAGGTACTGATATCTATGTAGCAGGTGCAAGAGCTATTTTAGAGAGTAACAAGATTCAACATTTTAGTATTTATAGTCAATCTGAACTTGATACGGCTAGAAGTGATCGCCAGGTTATTACCAACTTCTAGTTAATATCAATAGCTTTTACGACACACTATGATTGTGCATATTCCTAATTTATAGTCTAACTAATACTTTTGTACTATAAATACATATTTCTATGGGTATAGGTTGTCTTTTGAAACCTTAACTTTTCTGTGGAATGATACCGCTTGCGATCACTAAGGTTAAGGTTGCTGTGTAGATTGATGTACAATGGCATAGATGTCATATCCAACCCCCAAAAGACACTATATTTGGTGTTTAGATAAATTGTGTTTTAATTAATTTAATTTTCACTATCCGGCTGTTTAATTTTAATATCCAGTCTTTTTATTTTGGAATAATGTTGAACCGTTTGAAGATTGGAATCAAGATTGGATTAAGTTTTGCCTTGAGTTTGGCAACTCTGACCACCATTGGTCTAATCTCCTACCAAAGCACCAATGAGCTAATTGAAACTTCGCGCAAAGAAAGGCATACTTACCAGGTGTTAAGTCAGCTTGAAGACCTTAACTTGCAACTGACAAATGCTGAGACTGGGCAACGCGGTTACGTTCTTACTGGAGAACAGCGCTATTTAGAACCTTATAACGCTGCCATTCAAGTACTGAATCAAAAAGTTAGGGAACTTCAAAAGTTAACGGCAGATAACCCCAAGCAGCAACAGCAGCTGTATATTTTACAGCCATTAATCACTCAGAAGTTGGACGAACTTAAAGAAACTATCGATTTGCGCCAGAACCAAGGTTTTGAAGCTTCTCAGAAGGTCGTTCTTACAGACCGAGGCAAGCAGCTAATGAGTGAAATCCGCAAAGTTATCCAGACGATGGAACATGAGGAGAATACACTGCTGAAACAGCGCTCTGAGAAGGCACAAGCAGCTGCTCGGCAAACACTTGCCAGTATTGTTTATAGTATTCCCTTATTCTCATTGCTCTTAGCTTTGATCGGATTCGCCCTGACCAGACATATCTCAGTACCGCTGAAGCGAGTTTCTGATTTAGCAGAAAAAATGGCAGATGGGGATTTATCGGTCAGTTTACCAGATAGCGATCGCCAAGATGAAATTGGTGTGTTGACGCGCACCTTTAACCAGATGATCGTTAATCTGCGAAATACAACTCAAAAAAATGATGAGCAAAACTGGCTCAAATCTAACTTAGCTGAATTTACCCAGATGCTCCAAGGGCAGCGAAATCTGGAAAGCGCCTCTCGAACGATCTTGTCAAATTTAGCACCACTAGTTGGGGCATCACAGGGCGTTTTTTATGTGATGGGTTCTATAGACGACCAGCCTGTGCTGAAGTTGTTGAGTAGTTATGCTTACAAAGAGCGGAAAAACCTAGCAAATCAGTTTCGCTTGGGCGAGGGATTGGTAGGACAATGCGCCCTAGAAAAACAAAGAATCCTCCTCACGGAAGTTCCCAGTGACTATATCCGCATCACTTCCGGTTTGGGAGAAGCACCACCGCTAAATATTATTGTGTTGCCCATATTATTTGAGGCGCAGGTAAATGCTGTAATTGAACTTGCCTCTTTTGGGCCTTTTAAGCAGTTGCATCTGACATTTATAGAGCAATTGAGTGAAAATCTGGGTGTATTTTTAAATAACATTGCTTCACAATTGCAAACTCAGCAACTACTTGAAGAATCTGTTACTTTAACAGAGGAACTGCAAACCCAGCAAGAAGAACTACAGCAAAGCAATCAACGCCTGGAAGAACAGACGCAAGAGCTGGAGGAATCACAATTTCTTGTCAAGCAGTCTAACGAGGAATTACAACAACTAAATGAGGAGCTAGAAGAAAAGGCAGAATTGTTAGAAGTTCAAAATCGAGAAGTGGCTCGTAAGAACCAGGAAGTTGAGCGGGCAAGGAAGTCTTTTGAAGAGAAAGCTGAACAACTGGCCTTGTCTTCTAAATATAAATCGGAATTTTTGGCGAATATGTCCCACGAGCTGCGGACACCGTTAAATAGCCTATTAATTTTAGCAAGGCTGCTAGCAGATAACTCTCTTAACAACTTGACCGAGAAACAAGTAGAGTACAGTCGGACTATTTACTCGGCTGGGACTGATTTGCTGGAATTGATCAATGACATTCTAGATTTGGCAAAAATTGAGTCGGGTACTATGTCGCTCGATATTGAGCAAATTGCTCTTGCAGATTTGGAGATATCTCTAGAGCAGACTTTCCGGCAAATTGCCCACAATAAAGAACTCAGTTTTACTATTCAACTAGATGAGAAGTTACCTCCAACAATTTATAACGACTCCAAACGTCTGCAACAAGTACTGAAAAATCTCCTATCTAATGCCTTTAAATTTACAGAACAGGGAGGTGTGAAATTACAAATATTCCAAGTTGATAATTCCATGATTGCTTTTGCTGTCAGCGACACCGGCATTGGCATTCCAGCCGAAAAGCAGAAGATTATTTTCGAGGCATTTCAGCAAGCAGATGGCACTACCAGCCGCAAGTACGGCGGAACTGGCTTGGGCTTGTCCATCAGCCGCGAATTAGCTCAACTGTTGGGAGGGAGAATTGAACTACTCAGCCAACCAGGACAAGGAAGCACCTTCACCCTTTACTTGCCCAGACAACAGGAAAAGAATGGTCAAAATATCACCACACCACCCCTTGAGCCAACTACCTCTATCCGCACAGCATCGACCATCAAAGAAGTGTCAATGATGGAAAACAGACCCACAACTGTGGACATCTCTCCATCAGTAAAAGTGCTTCCCAGCTTACCCAACGATATTCCAGACGATCGGGAAATAATTCAACCGGGCGATCACATTTTGCTAATTATCGAAGATGACGATAAATTCGCCCGCATCTTACTAGATATGGCACGTCAGCAGGGTTTTAAAACTATTGTTGCTTTACAGAGCAAACAAGGTCTAGCACTAGCAGAACAGTTTAAACCGAATGCGATTATGCTGGATATCCACATGCCAGAGATGGATGGTTGGACGGTGCTGGATCGTCTGAAGCATAAACCAGATACCAGACATATACCAGTACACATACTTTCTGTTGACGAAAGACAACAACGGGGATTACAGCTAGGAGCGATTACCTATTTACAAAAACCCGTGTCTCCAGAAGCGCTAACTCAGGTATTGACTGAGATCAAAGGCTTTATTGAGCGTCAGGTAAAAAATCTCCTAATTGTAGAAGATGACGCAGTACAAGCCCAAAGTATTATCGAACTGATTGGTAACGGCGATGTCCAGAGTACAGCAGTCGGTACGGGGGCAGAAGCCCTCTCGATTTTGCGATCACATCATTTTGATTGTATGGTACTGGATCTCGGTCTGCCCGATATGAGCGGATTTGCTTTAATTGAGCAGATAAAACTTGAACCCAGGCTTGTGAAACTGCCGATAATTGTTTACACAGGTAAAGAACTCAGCCGACAAGAAGAAACCCAGCTGCGGGGACTTGCAGAGACAATTATTATTAAAAATGTGCGATCGCCAGAGCGGTTGTTAGACGAAACTGCCCTATTTTTGCATCGGGTGCAAGCAAATTTGCCCACACCAAAGCGGCAAATGCTAGAGCAACTACATCAAACTGACCCGGTGCTGACTAATCGGAAAATTTTGATTGTAGATGATGACCTCCGAAATATTTTTGCCCTGACCAGCTTTTTAGAAAGCTATCAAATGCAAGTGTTGTTTGCCGAAAATGGCAGAGATGGCATAGAGACGCTGCAAACTAATCCTGAGATTAATATAGTTTTGATGGATATCATGATGCCGGAAATGGATGGTTACGAAACCACCCGCGCCATCCGCCAGCTACAACAGTTTCGCTCACTACCAATCATTGCTTTAACTGCCAAAGCCATGCCAGGCGACAAGGAAAAATGCATCGAAGCTGGAGCCTCTGACTACATTACCAAACCTGTAGATACTGAGCAACTGCTTTCACTACTCCGGGTTTGGCTGTATCGGTAAAAAAGAAGAGAGTAGGGCACAGGAAACGCCTCTTATTTTGACCTTTGGGGCTTTGGATAAGCAAATGTATTATAACTTACGCACACTCTACGAATTTTTCTGGTGCGTCCACTCTGCGTTTGCGTTGGCGCAGCCCAAGGTAGAGAAGGCGCTCTTGGCACGGCAGTTGTTTCTCCCTTGGCGCTAGCTTCTCCCTTTAGGAGAAGCTACCATGTGCACACAAGTCTTTTATAGTTGCTGCGTAACGTAGGGTGGGCTAATCTTTACAGATTGATGCATTGGCATTGTGGGTCGATGCATTGGCATTGCGGGTCGATACATTGGCATTGCGGGTCGATGCATTGGCGTGGTACGGCGCTAGCCTATGGGTAAAATAAATTGCAGCTTTACGAATAAACGCTATAACAAAAGCCAATGCAAGCATTAGAAAAACCCCGTTCTAGAAAACAGGCAACGCTTGCATCAAAAAAACAGTTAAGACAACCGCTTGGGAGTAAAATTCACTTAATTAAAAGCTCTGAAATTCTAGAAATTATCTTGCCGCCCAAAGGATTTAGCATTGGCTTAATTATGCTTATCTCCTTGGTCACACCTTTTGCATTGGGTTTTAATAGTTTGATGGGTGGTGTGGGAGCAAGTTCTCTAGCATTAGTGATAATCTTTTTTTGCATCCAAGGTAGTGCGATCGCTTTTCTTTTATTTCCCTTTATTTGGGGACTATGCAAACGCACTCGTGTGAGAATTGACTCTCATGAGTTAGTAGTGATGCATGATTTTCTAGGAATTAAATGGCTTGTTGCTCCCCCAGCATTACGGAAAAATATATCTGTATCGAAACTCATCAAATCAAATTCCAATCTTTTAAATAATCAGCCTTTGTTGCGGATTACTGCTGGTTCTACCATTTATTATCTTAATAGATACACTCATTTGACTGAGGCAGAACTGGAGTGGTTAATACAGGAACTCAATGAATGGTTAAATTTGTTAATTATCAATAATTTATGAACTAATGAACTAATACCAATTCTTGATGAAGCGGCGCTAAGTAAGGCTATAAGAATAAAATCGTCAACTGACCGCGGCGATAGCGTAGCGTTAGCGAGTAATCGAGCGTCGGAGTCCCCACTATACCTTTATGTTAGTGGCGGGAGGAACGCCGCTCCGGGACTGGGGACTGGGAAAACATTCCAAAATATGTTTAGGATTAAAGCCCTGGACATAATTTTTCGTTTGATATACCACTATCCCAATCTCTAATCCCCAGTCCCTAGTCCCTTTTACAAGTGAGAGAAGCAATCATCTCAGGTGTAATTGCTTTGAGGACATCAGTTAACTTTTGCTGTCGTTGTGCAAGGGTTTTACAATTTTCAAGCTTGGAGTTTAGATTTGAGAAATTCCCAATACAGAATTGGGCGTTGCATAATTGAAGTATGAATTTGAGCGATCGCAATAGACTTGTCCAAGGT
>NZ_JABXKF010000125.1 GCF_017115165.1 Nostoc sp. LPT
TGATACTCCCCCTCAAGTGTCCCCCTTGTCAATACTCTGCCACCTGAATCCTTACGTAAAATCTTTATCATTTGAGGTTTTAAAGGAAATCTTGCATTTATTCCAAAAAAGCCCTTTTTTTGGTCAACTCACTTCTGCTAATTGGTATTCGCCGACCGAATTTTATTAATTCAGATAACCGTCAATTTGTACGGGGCGTAAGTCCTAATATTTTATCAAAATAGAATACATGCGTCAGTCGCCAGAATACAAGAAGGGTATTTTGAACGAAAGAGCGGATAGCGCAGTGTTAGCGAGTCCGCGATAGCGTAGCGTTAGCGAGGAACGAGCGTCGCGTCTGAATCAAGGGCGTTTTTGCACCCCCACGCTTATCGAACGCAAGAGCGTCTCTGAAAGAGAAGATTTAGTGGTCAACTTTCGTAGTGGCGGGTCTGAATCCCCCACTGATAGCGCAGCGTTAGCGAGTCCGCAAGCGTCTTGATTCTGACCGGAATTTCGGAGTCTCCCGCTCCGCTCCTGAATTCAGAATAGCTGAATTCTTTTTCAAGAAGATTTTCCTCAAAACCGTCTTCACGCTGACATATAAACAACTGGGCGCTTTTTCTGATTTAGAAAACTTTTAAAATTTGTTCGATATCATCTTTGGTAAACAATACAGTCATGCTACTGCCACAACATTGCGATCACAATGTTGTGGCAAGCTGGTAATTTTAGTCAATTACCTAAAATAATGAAGTGTTAAATGATTACTCCAATTAACTTTGGTAGTAGTTCGATTGTCTATATACTAAATCTAGTTAATCAGCATAATTCATCTAACATCAGTGTAGTAACAGTATCAATGTATTAGCAACCAAGCATTAAATAAATTTAGCGGCTTGTATCCTTTTCTGTTTCGGTCATTTTATGAAGCAGTGGTAATTTTTAATGGTGCTTATATCAAAATTATTCAGAATTTCCAAGCATAATAATTAATATTAAACATTAATTATTGAGCTACAAAGCATGATGTAATACATTACATGTGAAAATTTATATTTCCACTATTTAAACCCAAAAAAGACGGTAAACTGATGGCTATTAAAGGAACAAACAAGAACGATAATTTAGTCGGTACTTCTGGAAATGATACTATTGAAGGCTTAAACGGTAATGATACTCTTTCTGGGCTAAATGGAAATGATCAATTATTAGGTGGTGCTGGAAGTGATACCTTGTATGGTGGTGCAGGAAAAGATCAATTTGTCTTAGAGTACTTTAATGGTTCTAGCTTGACCAAAGACCAAGATATTGTAACTGATTTTAAGAAGGGAGAAGACCAAATTGATGTTATAACTATTGGCATCAGTGACTTCAATACTATCTTACTTCTCACAAGTGATGATATCGATGGTAACGCCATCATTAACACCAGGTATCGCCTCTCTAACAATAATTATTATTATCAACTCAAAATCAGTGGCATTAGTAAAAGTAAATTCCAAGCTAGTGATTTCAATTTCAAGAGTGCAGTTGTTAATGACACCATAACAGGAAGTAATTCCAATGATGATTTGTTTGGTGGTTTAGGTAACGATAGCCTGCAAGGTGATGGTGGCGATGACCGTTTATTTGGTGAGCAGGGAGACGACAAATTATCAGGTGGTGTTGGAGATGATACCTTGTATGGTGGGGCAGGGAATGATACCTATTCTTTCATAGCTAATAGTGCTTTGGGAATCGACACAATTATAGAAACCACAACAGGTGGTACTGATACTATTAACTTTAGCGGTACTACAGTTTCTGTAAACGTAAATCTAGGTGCAACCACCTTGCAAACGGTTAATAGCAATCTCAAACTCATTCTCTCTGCCAACAACGTTATTGAAAATGCAACAGGTGGCACAGGCAATGACAGTCTCACTGGTAATACACTGAATAACACTCTGATTGGCGGTGGCGGAAATGATACCTTGTATGGAGGTGCGGGGAATGATACCTATTCTTTCCTAGCTAATACTGCTTTGGGAACCGACACAATTACAGAAACCACAACAGGTGGTACCGATACTATTAACTTTAGCGGTACTACAGTTGCCGTAAACGTAAATCTAGGTGTAACCACCTTGCAAACAGTTAATAGCAATCTCAAACTCATTCTCTCTGCTAACAACGTTATTGAAAATGCAACGGGTGGCACAGGCAATGACAGTCTCACTGGTAATACACTGAATAACACTCTGATTGACGGTGGCGGAAATGACACTCTCCAGGGAGGTAATGGTGATGACCAACTCTTGGGAGGACTGGGCAATGATATTCTCACTGGTGGAACTGGGAAAGATAAATATCTATTCCAAAGTACCGGGGTTTTTAGCACAAGCTTAGGTGTTGATGACATCACTCAGTTTGAAGCGGGACAAGACCAGATTGTCCTGAGTAAAACCACTTTTAATGCTGTTACTAATACTGTGGGACAGGCTTTAACTGACTTTGCTGTTGTCACTGAGGATAAATTCGTCAACGCTAATAATGCACACATTGTCTTTAGTAAAACTAGTGGCAGCTTATTCTATAACCGGGATGGCAATGTTCTGGGTACAGGAAGTGTGTTTGAGTTTGCTAGTTTGGGGAATTCTAATATTACTCTGAGTAGTAGCAATTTTAGTCTGATTGCCTAATTTTTTTAGGTATTAAGATGTTCTGGATCTTAATACCTTTATCAAAAAGAAAGGTAGGTTTAACTTTTACCAAAACAGCCTAAGAGAATCCCAAAAAATAAATTCTCCAATAGTTTAGTAGGGTGGAATGGTACTTACTTAAACAAAAGTTACTGCCCAGATCCCCGACTTCTTGAAAAAGCCGGGGAACTAAATCCAGCGATTTAGTTTATTTGCTAGATACTTCAGTTACCTGCCCAGGCATAAAAAAGCAATATATGATAGAATTGTATCAAATTATAGCAATTATTCAAGAGCAATTTAGAATAATTTTGCGCTTTGTTGAGTAAAAAAGCTAAAATCTACGATTTTTGGAGATTTTTAGGTTATGACAACCTCACAGGAGAGGATTATCCCGACAGACTTGCGAAACGAAATGTCGCAGTCTTATCTGGAATACGCCATGAGCGTGATAGTGGGTCGGGCGCTGCCAGATGCCAGGGATGGTCTAAAACCTGTGCATCGTCGCATTCTCTACGCAATGCACGAGCTAGGTCTGCTCCACGATCGCCCGTTTAAAAAATGCGCCCGTGTGGTGGGTGAAGTATTGGGTAAATATCACCCCCACGGTGACACAGCAGTATATGATGCCTTGGTGCGGATGGCACAGGATTTTTCCATGCGATCGCCCCTAGTTAACGGGCATGGTAACTTCGGTTCGGTAGACAACGATCCGCCAGCCGCCATGCGGTATACAGAATGCCGCTTGCAAGCTTTAACTAGTGCTGGTCTACTGCACGACATCGAATTAGAAACTGTAGACTTTGCCGATAACTTCGACGGTTCTCAGCAAGAACCCACAGTTTTACCAGCACGGATTCCGCAGTTATTGCTTAACGGTTCCTCTGGAATTGCCGTGGGCATGGCCACCAACATTCCGCCCCACAATTTGGGGGAATTGATTGATGCTTTAGTGGCAGTAATCCACAATCCAGAAATCACTGACATCGAATTAATGCAGTATGTCCACGGCCCAGATTTTCCGACTGGGGCGCAGATTTTGGGAACATCTGCCATTCGAGAAGCTTATACTACAGGGCGTGGTTCCATTACCATGCGTGGTGTCGCCAACATTGAAACCGTTGAACAACGGGGACGCCCAGATAGAGAAGCAATTATCATCACCGAATTGCCCTATCAAACCAACAAAGCGGCGCTGATTGAAAAAATCGCCGAAATGGTGAATGAGAAGCGTCTAGAAGGGATTGCAGATATCCGAGATGAAAGCGATCGCGACGGGATGCGAATTGTGATCGAACTCAAGCGTGATGCTTATCCCCGGGTTGTGCTGAACAATCTCTACAAGCAAACGCCACTGCAAGCCAACTTCGGGGCGAATATGCTGGCGTTGGTGAATAGCGAACCCCAAGTACTCACGCTCAAGCAGTTCTTAACCGTTTTCTTAGATTTCCGCATCGAATCCATTGCCAGACGCACCCGCTACGAACTGCGGAAAGCCGAAGAACGCGACCATCTCCTCCAAGGGTTATTAATTGCCCTGTCTCATTTAGATCCAATTATTGTCTTGATTCGTCATGCTCCCGATGCACCCACAGCCAAAGGCGAATTAATCACAACTTACGGACTCTCAGAAGTGCAAGCAGATGCGATTTTGCAAATGCAATTGCGGCGCTTGACTGCTTTAGAAGCAGATAAAATTCGTCTGGAACACGAAGAATTACAAGCGAAAATAACTGACTTGCAAGATATTCTGGCGCGGCGGGAGAGAGTGCTAGAAATCATTGAAACTGAAGTTACGCAACTCAAAACTAACTTCGCCACACCCCGCCGCACGCTGATTTTACCAGGAGAAGGGGAATTAGACGATCGCGACCTAATTGCTAATGAAAAAGCAATAATTCTGGTGACAGAACAAGGCTACATCAAACGGATGCCAGTCAACACCTTTGAAGCCCAAAGCCGTGCGACTAGAGGCAAAGCCGCAGCCAAAGTGAAAGATGATGATACCATTGAGCATTTTTTAACTTGCTGCGATCACGACAGTATTTTATTCTTTAGTGAGCGTGGTGTCGTTTACTGCTTGAGAGCTTATCAAATTCCAGCGAGTTCGCGTACCAGTCGCGGTACACCAATCGTTCAGATGCTACCGATACCCAAAGAGGAAAAAATCACCTCGATTGTCCCGGTTGACGAATTTAGCAACGAAGAATATCTGGTCATGCTCACCAAAGGTGGCAATATCAAGAAAACCGAATTGGCAGCCTTTAGTCATATTCGCGCCAATGGTTTGATTGCTATTTCCTTAGAAGAAGGCGACCAACTGCGCTGGGTGCGACGCGCTAAAGTCGAGGACAGTGTAATCATTGGTTCTCGTCACGGGATAGCGATTCACTTCCGGTGCAACCACGAACAACTGCGTCCTTTAAGTAGGGCGACTCGTGGGGTAAAAGCGATGAAACTCAAAAATAAAGATGAACTGGTGGGTATGGATATTCTCCCGGCAGCAATTCTGGAAACTTTGGATACAGTTATAGAAGCCGAAAATGAAGATATCGAAACAATTGAAACAGAAGATATCGAAATTACCGAAATTAATGAAGAGTCAGTAGAAGTGCCTAGCAGTGGCACAGTTGGCCCTTGGGTGTTGGTAATTACAATGGGTGGATATGGTAAGCGCGTACCAGTTGCCCAATTCCGACTGCAAAATCGTGCGGGTCAGGGTTTAATGGCAACCAAGTTCAAAAACCGCAAAAACAAAGACAAGTTGGCAACCCTACGCATTGTCAACAACGATACTGATGAAATCATGATGGTGACAAATCGCGGTATTATCATCCGTCAAGCGGTAAATGCGATTTCTATCCAATCGCGATCGGCAACTGGAGTCAGAGTACAGCGTTTAGACGAAGACGACGCCATTACTGGAGTGGCAATAGTTCCACCTGATGCTGGCAATGCAGAAGAAGCAGAATAAAAAGCAGGGGGAGCAGGGGAGGCAGGGGGAGAGGTTTATCTCTTTACTCCCTTGTTTAATTGCCTTAGTCAGCGGCATTTTAATGGGGCTAACCGTCGCCCCTGTAGGTGCATGGTTTCTAGCTTGGATTGCTCTAGCTCCCCTGTGGGTGCTAGTTGCAACTTCTGACAAACACAAAAACCAATCCCCCCCTGCTCCCCCTGCTCTCTTCTGGGGTATCAGTTATCACGGTGTCGCCCTATCTTGGATTACCGGAATTCATCCGATGACATGGTTGGGCGTTCCGTGGTTGCCAAGTTTGGCAATCACCCTTTTTTGTTGGGGATTTATCAGCCTCTTGGGAGGGATATTTGTTGCTATTTGGGCGGCTGTAATGGTTCGCCTAGCTGGGCAAAAACCGTGGCTACGTATACTGATTGGTACAGCCGTCTGGTGCGGCTTAGAGAGTCTGTGGAGTGCGGGGCCTTTGTGGTGGAGTTCCCTTGCTTACACACAGAGTCCGCACAATCTCGTAATTGTACACCTTGGTCAACTCTCTGGGCCTAATACTGTGACAGCAGCGATCGTTGCTGTTAATGGCTTAATTGCTGAAGCATATATAAACCGCCTTTCCTTCTCTACGAGAGGCTGCGCCAACGGAACGCTACGCGAACGCATAGCGTCTCGTAGAGAAGACACCAAGATTTCCTCTGTGTTCTTTGCGCCTCTGCGGTTCGTTAATAAATACTTAGCTACCGCCACAGGACTATTAATTACCCTACATTTTATTGGTTTTATTTTATCTAGCCGTCCCATTGCTCAACCCCCAGAAGCAGCCTTAAAAGTGGGGATTGTTCAGGGTAATATCCCGAACCGACTTTTACGAAGTTCCGAAGGGTTTCGTCGCGCTCAAGAAAATTACACCAATGGATATCTGACTTTAGCAAATCAAGGTGTAGATGCAGTCCTCACTCCAGAAGGAGCCTTACCTATTTTCCAGCGTAATTTGCTGGAAACTGCCTTAGTCGCAGCCGTGAAAGAAAAAGGCGTAGTTGCTTGGATTGGGGCTTTTGGCGAACGGGGAGACAGTTATACAATTAGTTTGTTTACTTTCAATACTAAAGGTGAGATTGTCAGCCGCTACGACAAAGCTAAATTAGTACCTTTGGGAGAATATATTCCCTTTGAAGGAATTTTAGGCAAACTAGTTCAGCGCTTGTCGCCTTTGGATGCACACCAAGTTGCTGGTTCAGCAAATCAGCTATTTGATACTCCTTTTGGTCGGGCGATCGCTAGTATATGTTATGAATCCGCTTTTCCTGAACAATTTCGCCGTCAAGCGGCGGCAGGTGGGCAGTTTATCCTCAGTTCTTCTAACGATGCCCATTACACTGCATCCATGCCATTCCAGCATCATGCACAGGATATCATGCGGGCAATTGAAACCGATCGCTGGTCAGCACGAGCAACTAATACTGGATATTCAGCCTTTGTAGATCCTCATGGCAGAACCTTATGGATGTCTGGATATAATACCTACGAAACTCATGCTGAAACAATTTATCGGCGACAGACAAAGACTTTATATGTGCGTTGGGGTGATTGGTTAACACCGTTGTTGTTGATATCTTCTGGAGGAGCTTGGCTGGTAATTCGCGGTATAAAAAAATTTGGTAATGTTGGAAATCCTTAGCAGATTCAGTCTTTGGAGTTATTAGCGATCGCTTGACTATTTAATCACAAGTCAACTTCCTATTATCGGGCAGCTTTTGGGGGAAAACTTTTCGATTTACTAAAATTATCTAGTTCAGAGGCGGTGAGGTCGCGCCATTGACCCAATTGTAAGTCATCTAATTGTAGGTGAGCTATGCTGACTCTGACCAGTCGCAAAGTCGGAAACCCCACAGCCGCAGTCATACGCCGTACTTGGCGGTTTTTTCCCTCTGTCAAAGTCATTTCCAGCCAAGCTGTCGGTACATTTTTGCGAAATCTAATCGGTGGGGTGCGTTCGGGTAGCTGTGGTTCTTCTGGTAATAGCTTAACTTCTGCTGGTTGAGTGCGGTAATCTTGAATTTCCACACCTGTTTGCAACCTTTTGATCGCTTCTGCATCTGGAATTCGCTCTACCTGTACCCAGTAAGTACGTTTATGACCAAAACGCGGATGGGCGAGGCGATGTTGCAATTGTCCATCGTTCGTTAACAGCAGCAATCCTTCACTATCCCAGTCTAAGCGTCCCACAGGATACACATCAGACACATCAATATAATCTTTTAGAGTGCTATGTGTGGGGGCATCTTTTGTAAACTGACTGAGAACGCCATAGGGTTTGTAAAAAATAATATATCGGTAATGATTTGTCATTGGGCATTGGGCATTGGGCATTGGGCATTGGGCATTGGGCATTGGGCATGGTTATTTCCTTTGTCTCTTTCATCTTCCCCAGTCCCCTGCCTAGTCAATATTGTCTGCGGTTTGATTGCTTACTGCCACCAATTTAAGAAGCCTGCGATCGCTATTGATCGCAATTTGCTTCTTGCCGCCTAGCCGTCTAATCTTAACCCAAACTTACGTTAGTCTCAAAGCTGGATTTGTCTTCTTTTCCTGCATCCTCTTGACAAAAGGTGCAATCACTCTAACCTCTTACCAATGTTCATGGAGCGGGTTTCAAAAAGGCGATCGCCCCATCGGTCGTTAACAGCTTTTAATTGAGAGTGCTGGAGTGCGATCGCTTAACTGGCATTGCTAGAGTATCGATTAAAAAAAGTTTAAAATGCCGCAGCTACGCTCGTTGTAGACATCGCTTTTCTAAACGTCAAGGTATTATCTACTCGAACACCGTGCAGCATACATAAAGTCTGAGGTTTTGCATGAAAGTAGCAGTTTTCAGTACAAAAGCCTACGATCGGCAGTTTTTGTCAGCTGCAAATTCTCCCATCCAACACGAATTAGTGTTTTTTGAACCGCGTTTAAATCGAGATACGGCTATCCTTGCTGCCGGATTTCCGGCGGTTTGTGTATTTGTGCATGATCAGGTTGATGCCCCAACTTTAGAGATTCTCGCCTCAGGGGGAACTCGCGTGGTTGTCCTTCGCTGTGCAGGGTTTAACAATGTAGACTTACAAGCCGCAGCAGATTTAGGAATTACTGTTGTGCGTGTTCCGGCCTATTCACCTTATGGGGTGGCAGAACACGCTGTAGGATTAATTTTGAGCCTAAATCGCAAAATTCATCGTGCCTATAACCGTGTCCGAGAAGGCAATTTTTCTATAGATGGACTCTTGGGATTTAATTTGCATGAGCGCACAGTCGGAATTGTTGGCACCGGCAAAATCGGTCTGATTTTAGGACAGATTATGAAGGGGTTTGGCTGTCACCTACTCGCCTATGACGTTTATCGCAATCCAGAATTGGAGGCGCTAGGTGGAAAGTATGTAGAACTACCTGACCTATTTGCCAATTCCGATATTATCTCCCTGCATTGCCCCCTGACTCCAGAAACCCATCACTTGATTAACACTGAGGCTATAGAAAAGATTAAGCCAGGTGTGATGTTAATTAATACTAGCCGAGGAGCCCTGATTGATACCCAAGCAGTGATTGAGGGATTGAAGTCTGGTAAAATTGGCTATCTGGCTGTAGATGTCTACGAACAAGAATCGGAATTGTTCTTTGAGGATTTGTCTGGGGAAATTATTCAAGATGATATTTTCCAGCGTCTGACAACGTTCCCCAATGTACTCATTACCGGACATCAAGCCTTTTTTACAGCAGAAGCTCTCTACAATATTGCAGAAACAACTTTTGCTAATATTACCGATGTTGAACAGGGTCGTGCTTGTGCCAATGAAATTCGCGCCTAAACCTTTAGCAATCTCAAATCCCAAATTGTGTTACCTCATAAATTGTTAACATCTTTGCTCCCAGATATAACCAAGGTGCTACACTACATCCATGCTAGGGGTGCCTACATAACCAGGCTGAGATCACACCCTTAACACCTGAGTCTGGGTAATACCAGCGAAGGGAAGCTGTTTATTGAGGAATTACAATATGCGGACTGAATGGGTTGCTAAACGACGTGGGCAAAGTAATGTATCTCAAATGCACTACGCCCGCCAAGGTGTTATCACCGAAGAAATGCACTACGTCGCCAAACGGGAAAATCTCCCGGACGATCTCATTCGTGAGGAAGTAGCGCGGGGACGAATGATTATCCCCGCTAATATTAATCACACTAATTTAGAGCCGATGGCTATTGGCATCGCCTCTAGATGTAAGGTAAATGCTAATATCGGCGCTTCTCCCAACTCTTCTAATCTTCAGGAAGAAGTTGATAAGCTGAATCTGTCAGTGAAGTACGGCGCTGATACCGTGATGGATTTGTCCACAGGTGGCGGTAACTTGGATGAAATTCGTACCGCAATCATCAAGGCTTCACCTGTTCCCATTGGTACAGTGCCAGTATATCAAGCTTTAGAAAGCGTCCACGGCACAATCGAGAATCTGACTGCTGATGATTTTCTTCATATCATCGAAAAGCACGCCCAGCAAGGAGTAGACTATCAAACTATCCACGCAGGGATTTTGCTTGAGCATTTGCCTTTGGTAAGAAACCGGCTCACTGGTATTGTCTCTCGCGGCGGCGGGATTTTGGCGCGGTGGATGCTACATCACCACAAACAAAACCCGCTTTATACCCACTTCCAAGATATTATTGAGATTTTCAAAAAGTACGATGTCTCCTTCAGTTTAGGAGATTCCCTACGTCCCGGCTGCACCCATGATGCCTCAGATGAAGCACAGTTAGCTGAATTGAAAACCCTGGGACAGCTAACTCGCAAAGCCTGGAAAGATGACGTACAGGTGATGGTGGAAGGGCCTGGACACGTGCCAATGGATCAAATTGAGTTCAACGTCCGCAAGCAGATGGAAGAGTGTTCGGAAGCACCTTTCTATGTTTTGGGGCCATTGGTGACAGACATTGCTCCCGGCTATGACCATATCACTTCAGCTATTGGAGCTGCGATGGCTGGATGGTACGGTACTGCAATGTTGTGTTATGTAACACCTAAAGAGCATTTGGGTCTACCAGATGCCGAAGATGTGCGGAATGGTTTGATTGCTTATAAAATAGCAGCTCATGCGGCTGATATTGCTAGACATCGCCCTGGTGCAAGGGATAGAGATGATGAACTTTCCAAGGCGCGTTACAACTTCGATTGGAACCGTCAGTTTGAATTATCACTCGATCCAGAAAGAGCTAAGGAATATCACGATGAAACTTTACCAGCAGATATCTATAAAACTGCTGAGTTTTGTTCGATGTGTGGGCCTAAGTTCTGTCCAATGCAAACTAAGGTTGATGCTGATGCGCTGACCGAATTAGAGAAGTTCTTGGCGAAAGAGGCTGTGACTCAAAGCTAACAGATTAGACCTCTTGCAAAAGTCGGAAAACTTCTGTAATTGGTATCAACTATAAGTTAAAACTCTTTTAAAACCTCATTCCCAGTTTTCGGCTGGGAATGAGACAAAATGGTTTTGCTTCTCTCAAAATATCAGGTTAGGTTTTGCGATCGCACTTTTACTTCCTACAAGAGTAATCCAATTGCTATCGCTCCCCAATCAAAGCTAAATCAGTAATTCTGGTTGGTAATCTATGCGATCGCGTTTAATCGCGCCTACTTACTTCGGCAAAACCAGGCTTTGACGCACAGCACGCTTGCGGTCGCTTTTACGAATACCTCCAGCCATCTGATACTCATGGCTATTATTACCATATTTATAAGCAATACCACGCAAAATCTTCTCAGAATAGTCTGCCAAATCTTGTTCATTTTTAATGATCTGGGTTAGTAAGACATCAATAGTGGAGAGGGTAGTATTGTATGCTTCTAGAGATTGACGGAGACTTTCGATTTTTTCAGTATAATCTTTGACTGTTAAGCTCTCTCCGACATCGAGAGTTGGACTAATAGATTTAATGCTTGCTAGACGTAGTTCAGCTTTGCCAAGAGTACGTGAATTGCGTTTTGACCTTGCCATAATGAATACTCATTTTCTGAATTTCTGATAACTCTATAGTGGACAATTGTTGAAAAAGTTGTCATACGTGAAATTGTTGATTTTTCTGAAAAAGCCTAAAATTTAAATTCCCTACAACATTTTTTGCCAATTGAAACCATATTTATTGTTGAGGCACAGCAGTACTGTACCTCAAAAGCCTGTTCTATTTAAGGGAAGATGCTGTAACACAAGTCTGTTTCTGATAACGTGAAGGCAAAAGCTCCTACAGACTGCGCGGAACACGGAAACGTCAAGGCAGAAGCTCTTACAAACTGCGCAAAACACGGAAACGTCAAGGCGGAAGCTGCTACAGACTGCGCGTAACACGGAAACGTCAAGGCGGAAGCTCTTACAGACTGCGCGTAACACGGAAACGTCAAGGCAGAAGCTCCTACAGACTGCGCGGAACACGGAAACGTCAAAGCGGAAGCTCCTACAGACTGCGCGGAACACGGAAACGTCAAGGCGGAAGCTGCTACAGGGAAGAATATTTTGATTTTTGCTCAGTAATATGTGGTTATTTAACAGAGCATTAAAAATACCCCACCCTAGCCCTCCCCTTGCTAAGGTTAAATTCGCATGATGGATGATGATACCATGCTAGAAGGAGCGGTGGAAGCCGTAATCTTTCTTCAAAAGAGGAGCTAAATTTCTTTGCTCTAACTTAGCTCGATTGTCCAAGGTTTTTCAGATCATGGAAAATCATAAAGAGAAATTCAAATGAACTACGACATCAAAGACAAAACCATTTTGGTTACGGGCGCAAATCGCGGCATCGGCAAGGCGATAGTTGAGTCGTTTATTGAACACGGAGCCACCAAGGTCTATGCGGCTGTTCGTAAGCTCAACAGTGTCTCCTCATTGGTTGAACAATACGGCGATCGGGTAGTACCAATTCAGATTGATTTAGGTGATCCTCAATCTATTGTTGCTGCCGCTCAAACTGCCAAAGATGTGCAAATAGTTATCAATAATGCAGGAGTCTTTCAAGGTGGAACTCTCTTAGCTGAGGATGCGATCGCCGCTCTCGAATTTCAGATGAACATCAATCTATATGGATTGATCTACATGGCTCAGGCGTTTGCCCCGGTACTCAAAGCCAATGGAGGTGGCGTCTTTGCCCAAATCAATTCTGTTGCTTCGCTCAAGGGTTTCCGCGACTCTGCCACTTACTCTGCCTCAAAAGCTGCGGCCTATTCAATCACGCAGGTATTACGAGAACTATTGAGTGAGCAGGGCACGCTTGTGCTAAGTGTTCACCCTGGCCCGATTGCCACGGATATGAGCGATGCGGCAGGACTGAGTGAGATTGCAGAGCCACCTGCACTTGTGGCAGACGGGATAATAAAAGCTCTGAAAGCTGGGGATTTTCACGTCTTTCCTGACTCGAGGGCTAAACAAATGGGCGATGCTTATAAAAGCTTTGCCCAAAATGTCGTTGAGGTGTCATCAAGTTAACTATATTGCAGGGTAATGCTCTAGACAAGGGGATCTGGGTATTAAACAGCAAGCCCAAACTTTTCTTGATTGATGAACAAGCCAATCACAGTATCATGCATCAAATCCAGCTTGGAAAAACAGATTGTCTTGCAAGCCTTGCGCTTAATTCGTAGTTCTCAAATATGTCAAATGGGTTTTATATGCTTTTGTTCTACTTGTAACGCATAATTCTCCAGTTCCCCTTTTCCGATGTTGGGAGAAGGGGTTAGGCGATCAGGGCAACTCTAGAACGCTTTTTCTTAACTAACTTTTACCTTAAGTTGACACCAATACACAGCTGTGCGCCCTTACTTAAAATCCAATTTCAATAGTCAAGCTGCGAATCTTTCCTGTATCTCCCTCAGCTTTATCTGCAACTTCCAGAGTCCAGGTTCCTTGGGGACTTTTACCTTTAAAGGCAGCAAGTTTTAGAGTGTTTACCTCGTCATAAGTTGTTTTAATATTATCTGTAGCTCCGCCCTGGCGATCGTGCAGAATTATGGGAAGTATGCCTATCTGCACTGGGGGAAGAAGAGTAACTATAAGATCCCCAATATAAGTATGCTCGATATCTACATTAACTTTGATGGATTTTAGGAGGGTGGTATTAGCGATCGCCACCGACAATGTTGATGTTTGCAAATCGTTAATTGGGATATCTTGCACTGCCTGAAAAATACTAATGGGCGATGTTTGCGCGGGCTTGGCCAATTCTACAGCTTTGAGAGCATTGATTCGACCGTAACCGTAGAAAGGGCTGCAACCATTGGCATCATATTTACCTCCAGCTGAATCAATGCGATCGCAGGAACGTTTTATAATGTCTCGCACTTCATCCCAACGCAGATTTGGGTTTCTGGCAAGAATCAAGGCGGCTACACCTGCTGCACCTGGACAGGAACTAGAAGTTCCGCCAAATTCGTTCGTATAGTTGCCTAAAGCCTCACCCAGATTTCGATTACCCGAATTATAACCAAGTACACCAGAGCGATCGGTTGTCCAAATTCCAGTGGTTTGAGAACTATCGCCATTGTTGCTGGGGAAGGCACACCAAACCGCCTGACCAAAATCACTGTAAGCGCTTCTCGTACCGTAGTCGTTACAAGCTGCCACTGCAATTATCTTTTGGTAGCTGGCGTAGCCGTCGTTATCGACGCTTTCGTTACCATTGCCAGCTGCGAATAAAATTACACAGCCCTTGCCATTACGTCCTTTATTGATTGCAAAATCTATAGCAAGTCGTGTGGAGTCAGGCAAAGGTACTTTTTGCTTGTGTGCAGGATCGTCTGGCTCAAACCAAGTACCGTCTGCTGGGCCCCAGCTACAAGAAATAACATCAGCACCATTTTGAGCTGCCCAAACAAAAGCATCTGCTTCATCCTGCGACCCCAGCGCTGAAGCTAAACGAATCGGCATGAGTTTTGCCCCCGGTGCTACACCAGATGCCCCAAAGTTACCGTTTGCACAAGCTACTCCTGCACAAGATGTACCGTGGTTATTATCATTTCCCGGTCTAGGATTGTTCGTTTTACGTGTGACATCACGCGGGGCAACAATCTTGCCAGAGGAACGGAACTCTTCATGATCGAGATCCACACCATCGTCGATAATTGCAATAATCATCCCTGTGCCATTGCTCAACTTCCAAGCGGCTTCAACGTTGGCATGGGCGTTAATTGTCTTACCATTAATTGTTGTTTGCTTTAAGTGCCACTGCTGCGGGAAAACTTGACGTTGGCGTGACTCACGCGCTAGTTCAGGATGGCACAGTTCAACTGATTCCTCATTTAGAAGTCTCTCGGCGATGTCAAAGACGGCTATACCAGTATTTGCAGGGGCACTGACAAAATAAGCATTTCGTGCGTATTCAAGTTGGCGTTTAATTGTTAAGTTATAACGTCTTAAAACCTCTTGGCAGACCCTTGATTCTTCGCTATCAAATTTAACAAAAAGATTTTCAGTATAAACTACAGGTTGTTGGGATACTGGATCGATTAAGACACGTCCGGCAAATTGGACTTCCGACTCATTGTTGAGAATTTCACGGGCGCGATCGCGCAAAGCGACACCCTGATTCGGAACTTTCGCTTGCAAAATTTCTACACCCGCTTGCCGAAACCGTGTTTTTAACTCAAATTGATTGAGGATGCTACGAGCTATGGGTGATACAGGTGCGACTTCAAAGGATCTTGCACCAACAATAGTGTTACGGCTTTCGGTACGCACTACAACATGTTCGTTACTGATAGCAAATTCATACTGTTGGCCGTTCTGTCCACCATAGCGAATTTGAACCATTGTTTAATCTCCTAAATATTTTGAAAGTTGAGAATTGGAAATTGGGAAACCGTATTATGCCTTACTTTTAAAGCTTGCTGTACCCATGGTAGGCTGACGTTTAGTTTATGGATGCTTCTGATTTCATGTGTTATATGTGTATTACGATACAGAATTTAATCTATCTAAGTTCATACAAACCTTTGATTAGTCTTTCCAGAAAAGAGGGGATTCAAAATCAGGTTGTTTTAAGAATCTTCACGATCAGTAGGGGCGTATAACTGTGAATCACGATGAAAAGAATGTATTTCATGCCACTAAAAAACGCTATAACATCATTAGAACTTGAGAAATATGTTTTATTTTCCGGTTGAGTATTTTCTACAGGTGTACTCTCTACCCCTGCTTGGTCAAGTGAGATTTCAAAAAGACTACTTTTCTGGGTATCCTGAACAAATTCGCGTTGGTAGCGATGCCTATGACGGGCTACGCCTACGCACTGCTGTATCCTACATTCGTAAATCTGGGTACTATGCAGTACATTACAATCAACCCGACACTGTGGTAAAAGGAGCAATTTTACGACTTAACGACGGTGCTATCGCAGTTTTTTCAGGTGAACCCAATCAATCAGAACAGGGTATATTGAGTCCGGTTTATACACTAGAATCCAATGCTTCCTTAGCAGTACCAACTGGACTGGTTTTTATCCGCTTTGCTGAAGGCGTTGATGTGGAGTCGCAGCACGAGGTAATTAATCGAGCGGGTTATGAAGTAGCAGAAAGGCTTTCTTATGCGCCTCATACCGCTTGGTTACGTGCCAAATCAGGTAATATTGTTGATGCGATCGCTGGAATTTATCGGTTAGAAGCGATCGCAAACGTTGAGAGTGTCGAACCTCAAATGCTTATGGAAAGAAGTTTGAGATAAATTAAAAATTATGTATGCATATTAGAGATATTCTTACTTCTCAGTTGACGGTAATATAAGTACCATGCTTCACTAATGCCTAAATCTTTTTTGGTTGAATGACCAGATTTATCCATGACCAATTTGCTCTCATATTATTTGGAAGAATTACTAAAACCTTATGGAGAAGTGCAAGGTTCTAGCCGTGTGGCGGGAGAAGTTCGAGAAATCGATGTTTTATTTTCTCCTTTAACAAAACAAAGCACGAATTTAGAAACACTAGGATTATTAGGAAGATTTGCCGCTACAGCAGCTATTTTTGAACCCTTCCGTAACGCTGCATCAAAAGAAGAAATTTGTGATTGTCTGTTAAAATTATTAGAAGTAAGGGGTGGATTACAACGTCAAGCAAATCGTAATAAAACTTCCATTCCAGAATTAGAACTTCCCAAATTATGGATACTCACCCCAACAGCATCTACAACGCTGCTGTCAGGATTCGGTGCTACTCAAAAGGTAGACTGGCTACCTGGAGTACATTTTATCGCAGAATATTTGCGGACTGCGATCGTTGCAATTCACCAGTTACCGCGCATCCAAGAAACTCTGTGGTTAAGAATTCTCGGTCGAGGAACAGTCCAAAAACAAGCCATAGATGAATTAGAAGCACTACCATCAAATCATCCATTTCGCAGAGCAACGCTAGAATTACTTTATAACTTGTGACAAAACTTGCAAGTTAATCAAAATTCAGAAGAAGACGATCGGGAGTTAATTCTGCGATTAAAACCACTTTATCAACAAGACCGGGAACAAGCTATACAAGAAGGGAATAAGCAAGGGGAACAACGTTTAATTATACGTCTACTAAATCGCCGTTTCGGTGAGATTGATTCATCTACTATTGAGCGAGTTCAAGGATTATCTATTGAACAATTGGAGGCGTTAGGAGAGGCTTTGTTAGACTTTTCAGCTATTTCTGATTTAGAAGCTTGGTTAAACCAACAAATTAAATAAATCTAATCTGTAAATCAATTAAATAAATCTTATGTGAGACTCCACTTTAGCCATGTAGAGGCAAGTCAACCCCTTTGGGGAATTCAAAATTCAAAATTAATACCCATAAATAAATTTAGGGGCTTGTATCATGAGTGTTCTTCGGTCATGATACAAGCCCCTATAATTGAAATGAGAATACTAACCAAAACTTTGCACAACGTACATATCATTTCCTGTATCTCCTACTAAAAGCAAGCTACTGTCATCACTTTCTAAATTTTGACTGCCAGCAATGCCTTTTTGCAGAACTTTAATTATCCTTTGGGGAGTGAAAGATTCTAATTCCACAAACTTTCCAGATTCTAACCATGCTAATTCTTCAGCAGATAAACTTTGACGTATTTCTTCAGGTAATTGTTTAGCTGCTTGCGCCGACTCTGGAGAGGATTGAATGAACATTCCGCGCTTCGTAGCGATAATTTGACGTGGCGTTAGTCCAATATCAATAATTACAATCTCGCTATTAAAAAACCAATTAGCATTGGTTCTCAAATTATGAACTAAACCAATTCCTCGTGGATTGCAATCATGTATTGCATAGACTTTCAAATCGGGATTGCGCCGCAGCATTTGCATTGTGGTGTCAAAAATGCTTTGGGGATATCCAGTAATGCTGAGAATTGCACAGTTATTTTCAAAGTGAAAATTATTAGCAATTAACAGTTGAGCAATACTAGCAGTATCACAAACGACTAATCTATCAAAACTGTAAGCTGTTATGTCAGGATTAATCGTGGCTGGTTTATTTTCCTGGTTTGGAGAAGGAAGAATTTTGAAAATTGAACCATTGATTTGCTGCCAACGATCTAGCCAATCTTTAACCTGAGATTGTGAAAGTAAAAATTCTTGTGTTAAGAATCCAATTCGTCCTAGTTGTCGAGTTCCTAAATATATAGACAGCATTCCCATAATCACAATAGTGACAAAGAGGCTAAATGACTTGGATACAAGACTTATTAAAATTCCTACAACAAGAACAATTCCTCCTATAATTTGTAAATTTTTAGCGCTTGCTTTGCGACTTGTATTATTTAGTTTGTTTGAGCTACTCCGATTAAAGAATATCCAAATAAACACAATATTCACTATCAGTGGCCCAATAATAACAGCAAATGTAAAGAAATTAAAAAATACATAGAAAAAAAACCAGCCCAATTGCGAAATTGACTTCGATTTTTTTCTTAGACGATTATCTAGAAAATAAAGTAGTTGCTTAGGTGTAAAAAATAAGGTATTATTTGCAGAAATGTCAGCGATCGCCTTTGCAAAAAAAGGATCAGTAATTTGAACATTACTCATACTAGTCGGTTCAAAGGCAAAGAGATGATTGCATTTTATACACCGACCTTGATTAGCTGTCCGGTCTTTTAGTTTATTATCAGTTCCGCAGTTAATACACTTCATAATAGTTGCCTAATGTGATTTATTAATTGTTAGTTATCTAGCACCTGATTTATTAGTAAAATACTGTAGTCTTCCCGCCGACGAATTAAGCGATGTGCATCATTTTCTAGCAAGATTTCCGCAGGTTTAGGGCGGTGTAAAAAGTGAGACGACATTGCATAACCATAAGCACCGACATCTAGAATGGCAACGATATCACCAATTTCTAGCGCCGGAAGTTGGCAATTTTTCCCCAGATAATCTCGTGAATAGGTGGTATTACCACAAATATCAGTTGTGAATGGATTGTCTGCTTGTTTCCAAGTGATAATTTCTCGGTAGCCGCCGTGTACTGAAGGCACTGAAAGATTAGCAACGGTGGTATCAACTCCAACAATCTGTTTTTCTCCTTGCCATTTTACAGAAACAACTTGAGCCAGCAAAGTTGCACATCCAGCGATCGCACTTCGTCCCGGTTCAATCACCAAATCAATTTCCCGCCCTAAACAAGTAATTCTCTCGGTTAACTCAGCCCCAAATATTTCCCAGTCAAAGGCTGTTTTGTTGTGGTGATAAGGATAGCCAAAGCCACCACCAAAATCTAAATATTCCCAATCAGGTAACTTTTGTGCAATAGCGATTACCGTATCAATTGCTTGGGTAAAAGCGGCTGTGGCATTAGTTCCCGTTCCTCGATAGAAGTGTAAACCACTCAGCTTTAATCCCACCTCACCAGTTAAAGCGATCGCATCAGCAAATTCCTCTGGACGTACACCAATGCGGCTATCTCCGGTAATTTCTGGCAAATTGAGGCGTAAACCAAGCCGAATAGATTTTTCTTTGTGTTTGGGCAAAACTTTGCAGCACAATTGTAACTGAGCGAGGCTATCGAGATTGAGTGTTGTAACTCCCCAATTTATGACTTGTAGCATCTCAGCGCAATTCAAATTACTGCCGCTATAAACAATTTCACTAGGATCGAAACCCGCTTGTAATCCTAAATAAATATCTCCTGGAGTATTGGCGTGAAGTCCCCACCCAAAGAAGCGAAAAATTTTTAACAGCGCAATGTTGCCATTGGTAACACTGGCAAACCGAAATTGCGTGCGCGGATAACTGACTGCTTTGGTAATCCGCTCAATAGTTTCGCACAAGCGATCGCCATTATAAACATAAAGCGGAGAACCGTAGTTATTCAGTAACTCCTGAGCAAGTTCCTTAGTGAATGGGGGAGATGAGGGGGATGAGGGAGATAAGGGAATTAATTTTTCACTCTTAACTCGTAACTCCTGACTATTAACTCCTGACTCTTTTTTATCTAACCTTGCCATCGCTTATAATTTCTCCATAGCCAACGATGTAACCAAAAGGGATGATCCCAAGACTGTTTACTTAGTTTTTCATTTAAAATGTGCGATCGCCAAAGTTGCCACATAATTAATAACCAGAGTGTTTCACCAATTCGACGGCCTTGAATAGCTGCTCCTAGTTTGCCTTCAACGATTTGTGCTGCAATGTGAGGATAAAAGTGATTGTGGGCGCGAAGTATTTCTGGATTGAGCCAAATGCCGAGTTGATGCCAAAAATCATTTAAACACCAAGAAGTTAAAGGAACCCCCATACCACGTTTTTGTCGCCAGACAATTTCGGGTGGAAGCCAATTTTCTACAGCCCGTTTGAGGATATATTTTTCACAAGCACCCTGTAAGCAGAGTTCTCCAGAGAGGCGGAATGTCCATTCAGCTAGAGGTAAATCACAAAAAGGCGATCGCACCCACAACCCATGAGCAAACCCCAATGCAGTGGCACGAGGATGGATATTCTGCGCTCCTTTGAGCATCAAATTAGCACGGCGGAGGCGATGCAGCAAAGATGGACACTCATCTTGATTAAGAGCTGTTAACAGCCAATCTTTAGGATGCAAATTTTGAATCTGTGCATAAACCTCTGGCTGATAAACTTGAGATTCGTATCCCCCAAGACGGTGAAAGGTGCGGAGATATTGTTGGATAAAAGTTTCCTGTCCGGCGGGATTTTCTGCCTGATAAACACCTGCGGCAATTAAAGGTTTGTTCGTCCAACCAGCAAATAATTGATCTCCACCTTCACCATTAAAAATTACCTGAGTTTCCTGACTAGCCCTCTCAGATAGGAGATACAACGGCACACACACGCCATCTCCAAAAGGCAAATCTAATGCTTGCACAGTCGGAATTAGGACATTCTTAATCGAACTTGGGGTTACTGCAATTTTAACAAGCGGAATTTTGAGAAACTGGGCGACTTGTTCAGAGTATGGATATTCTGGAATCCCTGCGTTACCAAAATCTAAAGTGTAGGCGCGGACTTTCACCCCTGCTTGTACCAGCAGCGCCGCCACCACTGAAGAATCGAGTCCGCCAGAGAGAAACACCCCAACAGGCTCATCCTTTAAATTGGCAATTTGTCGCTCAATGGAGTTTTTAAGGAGAGTTTGCAATTCAGTAATTGCTGTAGCTTCATCTGTTAACTGTTCTGGCGCTTCCCGCCACGAGTGGATTTTTTTAGATTCAGGCGATCGCAGTTTACCTGATTGACAATCGCTCTGCCAAACTAATTCAGTTCCCCCTGGAACTGCAAACACTCCATTAATAGGAGTTAAGGGTGTGGGAACGTAAGAAAAACAGCTATAACCATATAACCCAGGAATGCTAACTTCTGACTGTTGCAAAATCGGCAAGAGTAATTGCACTTGGGATGCAAACCAGATTATTTGTCCTTGCACAGTCCAATACAAAGGCATCTTTCCGAAAGGTTCTCTTCCCAAAATTAGGCAGTTGTTTTCCTGGATTACCCAAGCATCGGGTGAACTAAATAATCCTGATGCAAAGATGGCAGCAATTTGATTTTGTTGCGGCGGAGAATTGCCATCGAGTCCTATGTAAACAACATTCCAGATGGGAAGAGGATAATTTTCCTGTGCAGAAAACTTCAAAGCCTTTCCCCTTCTATCCACAACACTAGTTAACAGCGCTTCCAACTCCTGTTGAGCGCCGTAACCCCAATAGCCAAGAAAGTGATGCGGGATACCCATCTGGACTATTTAACTTCAAAGGTTTCATCGCTAATCTGCCGACCTTCCAAGAACATCTCTACTTTCCAATTACCGACAGTTGCAGCTGGGTTAATAGTGTAACGACACTGGGTATCCCAGACAGAGGTATTAATCTCGCGGGTTTGATAGTTGTTTTGCTTGACAATTTGACCGCTTGGATCAATCCAATTACAGGAAAGAGCCAGCTTTTTACCCAAGGGTGCATCCTTTAAGGTGACACGATACAACACTTCTGGATTGGTTTGGCGGGAAATTGCCTTTAAGTCGCCGCCATTATCTTGTGTCAAAGTGATACGGTCTTGTTGAGCAGAAACACGGGAAAGTGTAGAACTTTGCTGCTGCATGAAAAATATTGTAGATGCAATGACCACCACTATAACTGCCACCACTCCAGAAGTAATCCATCGATTCCGGCGTTGTTGTACCTCCAGTGCTTGACGGCGATTTAATTGAATCAGCGCTTCATCTAGTAACTCTGGCGGTAAATTCAACTCCTGTAAAATTTCTTTAACCTGCTGTTGGTCTAGTTCCGCTTCCCGACGCAATTGCAGACCTTCTACTTCTGTGACTATTTGTGATAATTGCTCTTGAGTCAGTCGCTGCGTCATAGCTTAACTCCTGTTGAAAAACTTGATTGTGATCGTTGATTACGTGTAATCAGAAGAACTTTGAACTTTATATATTAGATATCTCACTTTTGTAAGTACATCATAAGCTACAAAAAAAGGTTGTTGTTTTTCGGATTCTTTCTGAGATACTTTTGTAAACACTTTCTTTTCTCTTGTTTCCATGTCTCTGCATGAAAACTCCTAACTCAGCACTCAGCACTCAGCACTGATTATGACTCAAGAACAACAAACTACAATTGCAGGTATCTATGAAGTCTGTATAGGCGTTCCAGAGCCAATTTCTGCAATTCAGTATTGGGAGCAATTTGGCTATCGCATTGGTGAAGTGGGTGAATTAACCGCAGATGTCGCCCATCAATTATATGGGGTGAATTCGTCTTTACGCTCTATTCGCCTCTACCACCAAAATGCAGATCATGGTTTGATTCGGCTGATGGTTTGGCAAAATCCCACCAATGAAGGTTTGGGAATAGCGTCAATGAAAATTAAGGGAAATCGCTGGGCAACAAGCTTAACTGCGGATGTTTTGAGTATTTTAAATCATATAGAGGATACAAAGGCAGCAGGTTTCCCTATTAGATACTCTAACCCTTATTGGGAAGTCATCTACAACAAAGAGAGAAAAAGTCGTCCTTTTATTGAGCCAGCAGTTGGTGTGCGAGAAATGCTGCTACTACAACCCTTAGCTCGACAGGTTTTGTTTCAACGGTTTGGCTATACACTACCGCATTATGGACAAGTTAACCATAATGCGCCTCTCAAGACTAGTCAGTTTACCCATATAGGAATTATCGTTCAGGATGACAGCAAAGAAACCCTGAAGTTTTATGAAGAAGTTTTGGGTTTGCTGCGTGTGCGTGATGATGTCGAAACTAGCTATGAATCTTCGCCAGCAGGTCGAGATATTTTTGACCTAAATCCTGGTGAAAAGTTTATTGTCACTACCTTTGACGATCCCCGTTCTTCTAAGTCTGACCTAATGGCTACACGTAGTGGTAGACTTTATGTCGTTCGCTTCCCAGAATCTATTAATTTAGAATCACACTTTGAAGCAGCCCAACCAGGTAGCTTGGGTATGTCTTTATATACCTATCGGGTTAAAGGAATACAGGAATATTGCGATCGCATCAAGGGGAGTACTGCCCAAAAAGTTACAGACATTATTAGTAATGAATTTAGCGAGACGAGTTTCTCTTTTATTGCACCAGATGGTTATTTCTGGACTTTGCTAGAAGGTAATTAACTAGACATCTGATCAAAAAGAATAGTAGATACCCAAAATTCCGTGTCTATTACGTATTATCCCATTTCTTTATGAGGCTGCGCCAAATTTTCTTTTTTCCTTTGTGTCCTTCTCTAACAAGAGGCTACGCGTAGCTTGCTTCTTTGTAGGAGTATGCGCCCTACCCTGTGGGTACTCCTTCTCCCTTGGTGTTAGCCTCTCCCTTTGGGAGAAGGGGAGACGCTAGCGCGAATGGAGAACTCGTAGAGTAGCCGCTTTGCGTCTATGCGGTTTGTTCCTTATATAATTTGGCGCATCTTTATAGATAATTGGTATTACCTGTAACTACTAACCCAAGTTGCGGGTTATCGACTGATGTGTGCTTGTCATATCATGTCCGGCTGATTAGTTATGATTCTTGCATCTGTGCAAAAATCTGAAAACTCTTTCTCCCCCAGCAAGAACTGCCTTCTTAATGATAAGTTTTTAACCGGACATGATATCATATCATGTCCGGGTAATTAGTTACGATTAAACTCCAAATTGAATCCACCAGTGA
>NZ_JABXKF010000162.1 GCF_017115165.1 Nostoc sp. LPT
TGTTGAGTTTAACTATTGAGCTTTAACCACAAGACTTGACTCTATTTTTCTTAACCTTGACACCAATGATATGCCATACACCCCACACCCTACACCCCGCCCCAACGGGGCTTGGTCAAAAATTATGTAGATGGTAACCTGCAAAATTTGCTCATAGAAAAACCATTTTCCTGGTGGATAAGTTCGCTTTACCGAATATTCTCCACCCTCGGTATCCGATAGAAATTCCATTACAATCGTGGGGATATCACCTTCTAAATTCGGTGTATAACTTTTACGATCGCCCACAACTTCATTTACCGATGGAATATAAACCCAGTCAGGTGCTTTAACTATAAATTGCTCATTGACAGTCGCACAAAGACCAAAATTTGAGGCTATCAACATCTGGGGTTGGATGAATCCGCTGATTTCTAGGCTTTCACGCAAAGCACCAGCCAAAATTGGCTGACCGATATTCTCCACTGGTTCATCCTCTAATTGAAAATCTTTGGGTAAGACTGACCAAGTTATTACTAGTTTATTTGACGATTTGGCTTCGCCCATTTGGGTTGCCATAAACACAGCATGAGTGTAAGTTTATTCTTCAATTTTATCAACATCCATTGCAAGGCTGACAAGCTAATGCCAGATTATCCAGTTCTTCTGAACCATTAACAGAGCGTGGGAGGATATGATCAATAGAAAATTGAAATTGTGAAAAAAACTTCACCTCAATAGCGCCTTATCTCACGTTGGAGAATTTTTTCTCAAATTGTGAGTTAGTTTGGCGAATCAGAATAAGATGCTTGTTAGTAGAAGAAGTTAAATATTTTATGTCTCGCGCATTCGCCTTTAGGCGTTCCCGCAGGGTAGGCGCAAAGAAGAGTAGGAAAGGAACAATTTTTGAAAGCGTATCTTGAGCGTAGCTCCCGCGATTTTTTGTTACTAAGGTTATTTCACTTATTAAGGAGGATTGAAAAATGAACAGAAAATTTTTAACAATAGGAACTTCAGCCATTTTAACAACTCTTCTTGGGGGGATTTGTGTTTGTAGTTTATTTGGTTGCCAACTACCTACTATTGCTAAAAACCCTCAAAAGTCTGAGCCTAATTTACTAGGTGATAATACTAAACAAATAAAATCAAGTATTATTATAGCAGAAAATTCTGAAGAACAAAATCGGATTCAATTATACGAAAAAGCTAGTAAATCTGTAGTTGCGATCGCCACTGGTTTCGGACATGGTAGTGGTTTTATTGTCAGTCCAGATGGTCTAGTTTTAACTAATGCTCACGTTGTCGAAGATAGTTCTAAAGCTGTTGCAGTAGTACTGGCTGATGGTACACAAGTCTTAGCTGATGTGGTTGGTTTTGGATCTGGAGGTTTAGATTTAGCCGCACTCAAGATTCGCAATCAAAAAAATCTGCCTTATCTGCGTTTAGCTACTCCTGGTTCAGCACGAGTAGGTCAATCTGTCTATGCTATTGGTACTCCCCTGAGTCTGGAATTGCAAAATACTTTGACCTATGGTATTATCAGTCGCATTGATCCCAAATTGGGCTTAATCCAACATGATGCAGCGGTAAATCCCGGCAATTCTGGAGGTCCACTGCTCAACTCTAATGGGCAAGTAATTGGTGTCAATAGTGCCATTTTTAATGATACCGAAATTAAAAGATTTATTGGCATTAGTTTTGCAATCCCTACAGAATTAATTCAGCCTTTTTTAGTAGCTGTAGAACAAGGTAATGCTCAGTTAGCAAGTGGGCGTCAACAACCCAGTAATAGTCAAGATACGGATTTATCGTTGAATGGTCAAGTTTTACAAGCGAGCCTGAAAAATGGCGATCGCACTTTACCAAATAATAGCTATTTTCACACTTATGTGTTTGAAGGTAAAGCAGGTCAACAGATAACTATTGAGATGGATAGTCAGCAAATAGACTCTCACTTATACTTACTGCTTCCTGCTAAAGAACGACTAATAGCACAGAATGACGACATTTCCCCAAAGGATTTTAATGCTCGATTGACTGTTACCTTACCAGAAAATGGTATCTACTATCTGTTGGCTAACACTTTTGAAGCAGGAGAATCTGGTAGTTACAGTTTACGCGCAGCGATATCTCAGCAGTAATTTATTTTTAGTTGGTGAACTATTGGGTATAAATAAACATACTCAGATCCCCGACTTCGTAAAAGTTGTCGGGGATCTATCTCCTGAGTATTTTAATGTTTAATTAGGTTGCTATACACCCCCTAAAATTTAAACTACTGCTGCTGTTGCCTTGACTGCAAAAATTTTATTAATCACATCTTCTACCACCTTATCTGGCGTAGAAGCACCAGAAGTAATTCCCACAACAATTTCTCCATCTGGCAACCAGTTTTCTGTAGTTATTAACTGCCCATTTAATTGCCGATGTTCAATAGAATATCCTGATTTAATACGTTCAACAGTATCAATATGATAAGAAGGAATTCCTCGCTCAAAAGCAATTTGTTGCAACTGAGTAGTATTCGAGGAATTAAACCCACCTATTACTACCATTAAATCTAAATTATGCTGCACTAATTCCAGCATGGCATCTTGCCGTTCTTGAGTGGCATCACAAATGGTGTTGAAGCTTTGGAAATGCTGATTTAACTCAGTAGGGCCATACTTCTGTAACATAGTCCGCTCAAAAAGCTTGCCAATTTGCTCAGTTTCGCCTTTAAGCATTGTAGTTTGGTTAGCAATGCCAACTCTTTCTAAATCGCGATCGGGGTCAAATCCTGCTGAACAAGCTTTCGCAAATTTTGTCAGAAATTCTTCACGGTTGCCACCATTGATAATATAGTCAGTAACATATTCTGCTTCTGGCAAATTCAACACAATTAAATACTTGCCAGCAAAAGAACTAGTCGCAACTGTTTCTTCGTGCTTATATTTACCGTGAATTATTGATGTATAATCAATTTTTTTGTGCTTTTCCACTGTATTCCAAACTTTAGATACCCAAGGACAAGTAGTATCAACAATTTTGCAGCCTTTATCGTGAAGTATCTGCATTTCTTGAACGCTAGCCCCAAAAGCGGGTAATATGACTACATCACCAATTCCAACAACAGAAAAGTCTTTATTCTTTCCTTCAATGGGGATGAATTCTACTTCCATCTCCTGCATCCGCTGATTTACAGAAGGGTTGTGGATAATCTCGTTAGTAATCCAAATGTGTTCTGTGGGGAAGTGCTGACGAGTTTCGTAGGCCATAGCCACAGCCCGTTCTACACCCCAGCAAAAGCCAAAGGCTTGTGCTAGTCGGATTGTCACATCACCCCGTTGTAGGGTGTAATTGCGATCGCGAATTTCCTGAATCAAGTTACTCTGATACTCAGATTGCAACTGGGTGGCAACTTCTGCTTGATGACCAAAGCCTTTGCGATTGTAATTTTCTGAATGTTGGAGGCTGCGCTTAAAAGCTTTTGTATCCATGAGATTTTTCTATTTAAACCACTATTGCTTATTTTCTCGCGCCTAGACGCGATTGATACAGAGTTGTCTTCAAAGATATTACTTCTTTTTGGGCTTTAGCCTTTTTCTCGCGCAGGACGTTGACGCTGGGGTTTTAATTCAATCTCGCTATAAATCTGCAATGCAGAACGCCAAACCATATAGCCTTCAGGACTTAAGTGTAAGCCATCAGTAGTAAATTCGCGGCGGAGATTTCCTTGCTTGTTGGTAAACAGGGGATGTAAATCGAGATATTTGACACCTTTTTTGGTAGATATGCTTTGCAGCTGCTGATTCAACTCGCGAATGCGACTATTGGCAACAGCCAACAGTTTATCTCGTCCTTTCCAAGTTGCTTCTTGTGCCCCATGTGGCAAAATCGATTGGACAACAATTTGCGCTGTGGGATGCGTCTTTTGTAGGTAATTGATAATTTGCCGCTGATTATCTAAAATTTCTCCATTGCTCATCCCCCGAATTAGGTCATTAATGCCAATCATCACAAAAATCACCTCTGGCTGGGTGCGGTCAAATATTTTTAATCTTTTTAAGAGTCCATTGCTAGTTTCGCCAGAAATTCCTTGATTGAGCCAATTTTTACCTTCGGGTAATAACTCAGGAGGAAACCACAAACTCAGAGAATCTCCTGCCAGGATAGTTAAATGCGGAGGACGTTGGTCAGCTGCTACCTTGGCTTCTTGCTTGAGGATATCTATCCACTCTTGATAAGTGAGTTGGTGACGGCGACCTAAATCAGGTGTAGCAATTTGCGGTGAGTTGTTCAGGTTGATTAGCTCTGGGGATGTCGTTATCCCAAAAAAAGCGGTCAATCTCTGCTGTTGCCAAATTAGCAGGATGACCGCCAACATTAGGATGCCGTTGGTTAACAGCGAGAAAAATGCCCAGATAGGAAAGGTTTTAAGAGAAGTAGACACGACTAGCGAAATTTACCAATTATTTGAATCAAATTTTAACGCTAGCGATCGCAAATTACACAATCTTAAATTGGGCATTGGGCACAAGAGGCAGAGGTGCAGAGGGGAAAGAACTTATACAATAACTCTCCCCCACTCAGCACTCAGCACTCAGCACTCAGCACTCATTACTTAAGTAGGACGATCGCCAAACTCGGAGTTGTAACCTTCTTCGCCATGTTCGTTGATATCCAAACCTTGGAATTCTACTTCCTCTTTGACTCGCAGCCCGACTGTAGCATCGATAATCTTCAGAATGATCCATGTACCAATAGCTGCGATCGCATAGGCAACGATAATTGCTATTAGTTGAACCCCTAGTTGACCAAAATTACCGCCCAGCACACCTTCTTTGCCTGCTGAGTTGACTTGAGTAGTAGCAAATATTCCTGTTAAAATCGCGCCTACGGTACCACCAACACCATGCACGGGATAGGTATCTAAAGCATCGTCAATTTGCAGCTTGTGCTTGAAACTCACGGCATAAAAGCAAGCAAGGGAGGTGATTCCACCAACTAAAATCGCTGTTAACGGTGTCACAAATCCGGCTGCTGGAGTAACGCCCACCAAACCAGCAACGGCTCCTGTAGCTGCTCCCACGGCGGTCGGTTTACCTCGTAAAACTGTTTCTAAAATCAACCACATCAAAGCAGCCGCCGCCGTAGCTGTATTGGTAGCAACAAAGGCTGTTGTTGCTACGTTTGTCACCACATTACCAGAAGTTGCACTGGCAGCAGATAAGGCACTTCCAGCGTTGAAGCCAAACCAGCCAAACCAAAGCAAGCCAGCACCCAGCAAAATAAAGGGAACGTTGTGCGGAGGGCTAAGACGGTCAGGATGGGTTTTCCGAGGCCCAAGGACGATCGCTGCTACAAGGGCAGAAACACCAGAACTAATGTGTACTACTGTGCCACCTGCAAAGTCGAGCGCATTCAAACCACCATATAAACCTAAGAAACCACCTTTAGCCCACACCATATGAGCTAAGGGGGCGTAAACAAAAGTTGACCACAGCAGTACAAACAAAGCATAGGCACGGAAATTTATCCGCTCAACGATCGCCCCAGAAATTAAGGCTGGGGTAATAATGGCAAACATGGCTTGATAAATCATGTATGCCTGGTGGGGAATAGTCGGCGCATAAGAAACTGTTTCTGCTGGGTTTGACCCTTTGAGATAATCAGTTACCTCTAGCCCGACACCGTTCAAACCCAACCATTGCAATCCACCGATGAACGGTAAACCTGGCGCAAAGGCAAGACTATAGCCCCATAAAATCCAAGTCACTCCGACGATCGCCATTAACACAAAGCTCATCATCAATGTGTTTAGGATATTGCGCGATCGCACAAATCCACCATAGAAAAACGCCAATCCTGGAGTCATTAGCAGCACAAGTGCTGCTGAAATCAGCATAAATGCTGTGTCTCCAGTATCAGCAGTAGGCGGGGCAGCAGTTGGGGTTTGGGCAAAAGCATTGCCCATCAACGGCCATCCTAAAAATAGTAGGGTGATAGCTCCAATCATCACAACTTTCTTCAACACTTTTTTCTTCCTAAGTACCAATGATTTGTATCCTTAATTACATTTGATTACTTTATATGGACACATTTTTGTCTTGAAAGTTACTTAACCTGAATTTTCTTGAGATGTTAACAAAAATATAAACCGGATTGTAGTTGCCAAGATTTAAATTAGCGTATAAACACGCAATCATTACATTGCATCTTTTTTTTTAAAGAGAAGAATAGTATTTTATTCAAGCCTGACAAAAGTCCAAATCTTTAGTTACCTACTGTTACAAAGCAAAATACTGATAATAATTTATAATTATTGTCAAGTATCACCAGTATTTTCAGAGAATTTACACAAAATATACAGCAGATTTAAACTTCTCTACGAACGCGAACAGCGTGTTAAAGACAGAGGCTACGCCAATATGAGGTACAGAAATACCCTATTCGTGTGATCGCAAGCGTCTCCTAGAGAAGGGAGAAGCAAGTAGCGTGAGGGTTGGGTAAGAGTCCACTTCATCTAGTTGCAAAATGCTGCATCATGAGTTCTCTTTATATCTCCCGCATAAACACGTAGATATCCAGATACCTGCTTTTGACCAAGAGGCAGGGGAGCAGTTCTTGCTGTTCTTGCTGGGGAGAAAGATACGCTTATTTCCCCTAAGAAAAGGGTTTCAAGCCCCTAAATTTATTTATGCCCAAAAGTAAAAATATTTATTTCGATAGCGCCACAAAGAGCGAGCCATCGAGCGTCGCGGAAAGTGCCACGATAAATAATGCGCAAAGCCGGAAACGCTCCGCCTCCGGTCTAAGTTTTCAAGCCCCTAAATTTATTTATGGGGTTTTCCCCCTGCTCTCTGCCCCTTTTTTTATTCGTTGACAGGTTAGTTGCTAAAAAAACTTTTGCATTTTGCGTGAGATTATTATCTATTTCAAAGGGAATACTATAAAAGTTATTGGTTCAAAATAATATAGAAATTTTACTTAAGTTCTGGGAGCAAACATGATAATTAAAACACTCACTAAAGCTAAACATACTCCGATTAAGTCGTAACGGTCTGGAGTTACCCCGTCTACCTTCCAACCCCAAAGTAATGCCATTGCGATAAATACGCCGCCGTAAGCCGCATATACTCTGCCAAAATTTGCCGGTTGGAAAGTTGCAAGAACCCCATAGAAAGCTAAAGCAATTCCCCCCAATATGCCCCACCAGAACGGCTTACCTTCGCGCAACCACAACCAGATTAAGTAGCCACCCCCAATTTCAAATAAACCAGCCCACAAAAAATACAGCAGAGACTTAATCATTTGACTGATTATTTCACAACAGAGAACTCAGTAAAATTACGCTAACGCTTTTAAGTAAACTATTGTCATTAATTAAAGTAAGTTTGTTGACCAAATTGGGCATGGGGCACAAGAGGCAGATGTGCAAAGGGGCAGAGAGGCAGGGGGGAAAACTTACTGCAACTTCTCCTCTCTTTTTCTGCTCTCTGCTCCCCTGCTCCCTTATCCCTCCACTCCCGACTCTCCAGAATGTAGATAAGGCTCAAGGATGAAAGCACCATTACCTGATAACGAAGCACAGAGAATCGAGACACTTTTGCAGTATAAGATTCTCGATACGCCATCGGAAGCCGCCTTTGACGATCTGACTCGTTTAGCCTCGTATATTTGTCAGACTCCTATTGCCTTAATTAGTCTGATTGATACAAATCGCCAATGGTTTAAGTCAAGAGTCGGTTTGGATGCTCCAGAAACGCACCGAGATTTCGCATTCTGTGCCCATGCCATTCTCCAGCCTGATGTTTTGGTCGTGCCTGATGCAAAAGATGACGAACGGTTCGCAACAAATCCACTGGTGACATCTAACCCAAATATTCGGTTTTATGCTGGTGTACCTTTAAATAACCCTGAAGGATACGCCCTCGGAACCCTGTGTGTAATTGACTACGTACCACGAGAACTTAATCCAGAACAAATAGAGGCATTACGAACTTTAGGTCGTCAAGTCATTAAGCAACTGGAATTGCGCCGAAATTTAGCAAGTTTGGTACTTGTTACCAAGAAAGGCAAACAGGCACAGATAGTACGCAAGCAATTTTTCAAAAAGATTGCAGCAAGTTTTGGTTTGTCGTCAATAATTTTACTTCTGATTGGGGTGGTTTCTTATCAAAATACAAGAGTATTTAGTAATTTTAATCGCAGTATAGTAAAAAATACTTATAAAAAACTTCACAGCCTAGAGGAAATACTGTCCCAGGTAAAGGATGCTGAGACTGGACAACGTAGTTACATCTTCACTGGAGAAAAACTTTATCTAAAATCGGATCAAACAGCACTTGGTAACGTCGATCGAGAAATTGCCAAGCTGAAGAATTTAACAGTAGATCGACCGAATCAACAAAAGCAGATTGCAACGCTTGAATTTCTGATAACGGCTAAACTTACTGAACTAAAACAGACTATCGATTTGCGTCAGAACAAGGGATTAGAGGCGGCCTTGCAAGTACTGCTGAGAAACGACCAACAAAATCTCATGGATGATATCCGCAAGGCGATCGATGAGATGGAAAACGAGTCCAGGGGACGAATCCAACAGCAGTCACAAGCAGCAAAGACTTGGACTCGGAACACAATTCTGACACTTGCGATCGCTATAAGCCTAAGTTTTATCGTTCTTGTTATAGTCTACTACTTGATCTATCGTGAGGTTATAGAACGGAAGAGGACAGAAGAAACCTTAAATCAAGAACGCAACTTTATCTTAGCAGTCCTTGATACAGTCGGTGCGTTGGTAATAGTTCTCGATTCTCAAGGGCAAATCGTTCGTTTCAATCAAGCTTGCGAGCAAATAACTGGTTACTCCTTTGATGAGGTGAGGGGTAGGTATAGCTGGAACTTGTTCCTCATTCCTGAAGAGGTGAAGCCAGTTAAAGCAGTTTTTGACCAGTTACGATCTGGTCAACTTTCCAATAATTATGAAAATTATTGGGTAATGAAAGATGGCAGTCGGCGGCTGATTGCCTGGTCGAATACCACTTTAAAAGACTATGAGGGCTGTGTTGAGTACATCGTTGGCACTGGCATTGACATTACCGATGCCAAACGAACACAACAGCATCTGACTGCACAATATGCTGCAACCCGCGTTTTAGCGGAGTCCGCCACAATTAGCGAAGCTACTCGCCAAATCTTGCAAGGAATCTGTGAGAGTTTGGCATGGGATTTGGGTGAAATTTGGATGATAGATGAGCAAGCAAATGTGCTGCGCTTTCTCGATATTTGGCATAAAGCATCCCTTGAGATGCAAGAGTTTGAAATACTGAAGCGGCAAACCACCTTTGCACCCGGAATTGGATTACCTGGACGGGTTTGGGCTAGTTTTGAATCGGTTTGGATCGCTGATATCGCTAAAGATATTAATTTCCCTAACTTCAAAATAGCTGCTCAAGTAGGACTACACGCAGCTTTTGGTTTTCCAATCCGCAGCGGTAACAAAATCCTCGGTGTGATTACCTGCTTCAACCGGGAAATCCAGCCGCTTGACGAAGATTTAGTTAAAGCGATGAATTCTATCGGTGAGCAAGTGGGGCAATTTATCCAGCGTAAACAGGCTGAAGAAGAAATACAACGCCAAAATTTGCGATCGCAACTATTTACCGAAATCACCCTGAAGATTCGTCAGTCTTTGGACATCGAAGAAATTCTCCAAATCACTGTCGAGGAAGTACAAAAGATTCTCCAGACTGACCGAGTTTTAATCTATCAGCTTTTGCCAGATCAGTCTGCAAACACCGTTGTTGAAGCAGTAGTTTCTGGCTTACCAGCAATCAAAGAGCAAAACAACACCGCCCCCTACTTTGAAGCAGAATATCTCCAACAGTACTATCTACAGCAGTACCGTCAAGGAAAGATTTTCGGACTGGATAACTTGGATCTTCTGGAAGTTGAACAAAGCCATCTAGAATTAATGCAACAGTTTGGGGTCAAAGTCAATTTAGTTGTACCTATTCTTGTTAAAGAAGAACTTCGCGGTTTGCTCATAGTTCATCAGTGTGACGATTCCCACCACTGGTCTAGCTTTGAAACCGATCTTTTGCGGCAAATAGCCGACCAAGTAGGTATTGCTTTAACCCAAGCCCAACTATTAGCAGCAGAAACTCGTCAGCGACAAGAACTTGAAATTGCCCGTCGCCAAGCCGAATTAGCTTCTCAGACGAAAAGTGCCTTTTTGGCAAATATCAGTCATGAGATTCGCACGCCGATGAACGCTGTATTGGGGATGACCAGTTTGGTGTTAGATACTCCCTTAGACCCAGAACAGCGAGATTTTATTGAAACAATTCGGAGTAGTGGAGACGCTCTTTTAAGTTTAATCAACGAGATTTTGGATCTTTCCAAACTTGAAGCTGGAGAGATGGCTCTCGAAACTCTCGATTTTGACCTATCCAGTTGTGTGGAAGAAGTGGTGGAATTATTGGCTCCCTCAGCCCATAACAAGGGATTAGAAATTGCCGCACTGATCGATCGCAACGTCCCCACCCAACTCAAAGGAGATACTGGTAGGCTGCGGCAAATTTTGATGAACTTAATCAGCAATGCGATTAAGTTCACCAGCGCTGGCGAAGTATTAGTACAAGCCGAATTGCGTACGCTTTCTTTGACTACAGCCACCATCCATTTTGCCATTACAGATACAGGTCTTGGCATTACCCCTGAAGACCAACGCAAACTCTTTACGCCATTTACCCAAGTTGATGCTTCGACGACTCGCAAATATGGTGGTACCGGTTTAGGATTAGCCATCTGTAAACAACTTGTAACTTTGATGGGAGGAGTGATTGGGGTAGAAAGTCAGATGGACAAAGGATCTAAGTTTTGGTTTGAGGTGCTTTTTACCAAACAAGTTGAGCCTGTTGAGCCAAAATGCGAACGCGGACTTTTGCAAAACTGCCGCTTATTGGTGGTGGATAATAACGCTACTAATTATAAAATTATCTCCCATCAAGCTACTCATTGGGGAATGGATGTAGATCGAGCTGACAGTATTGCTGCCGCCGTTAAAGTTATTCAGCAAGCTAGAGAACAGGGGAAATCATATCATGTTGCCTTGGTTGATATGCAAATACCCCAAACAAATAGCATGACAATAAAAGAACAAATTCAAGCCAATTCTGCAATTACTAAGATCCCTTTGATTATGCTTGCCTCTACTAATCAACGGGATGAAGTGCAACAGGCACTCAAAATCGGATTTGCTACTTATTTATTCAAACCCATTAAGCCATCACGACTCCTTGATGCCATCATAAATATTTTAGAAACTCAGCTGGAATCAGAACAAGGGTTTAGAGACAAGAGGCTAGAGGCTACAAAAGAAATTCCGAGTACAGAAACTTCAGATATTCTGACTTCTTCCCCTAACTCCTCTACTAAATCCAAGTTAAGAATTCTCTTAGCCGAAGATAATTTGGTAAATCAAAAAGTAGCACTAAAGCAACTCCAGAGTTTGGGCTATAAAGCCGATGTCGTTGCCAATGGAAAGGAAGTTTTGCAGCTATTAGAAAAAATTCCTTACGATTTGATTTTAATGGATTGCCAAATGCCAATTCTCGACGGTTTGGAAACCACAAAAGAAATTCATCGTTGGCAAGAGGACGTTTTTGCATTGGGTCATCGTCCTGTGGTGATTGCGATGACAGCTAATGTGATGAAAGAAGACCAACAAACGTGTCTAAATGCCGGAATGGACGACTATTTGAGTAAGCCAGTATTTAAAGAAAAATTGGCTGAGACTTTAGAGCATTGGACAGGTGTGATCGTTTCCCAACAAGAAGGAGTTGTCTATGAACAGACAGTTTCCAGTAACTTAGCAATTGATTGGGAACACTTGCATCAAATATCAGGAAATGATCAAGAATTTGAATTAAATCTATTGCAAATATGCGTTGAAGATATTAAACCCCGTTTAGAAATAATTAAAGCAGCGATCGCAGCTGATGACTTTGGGCAAATAGCGCGAGAAACTCATCACCTTAAAGGTGCTAGTGCCAACATTGGAGCCACAGCTATGTACTTAGCAACTGACAAACTAGAACAACTAGCTAGCGATCGAAACCTTAAAGGTACTACTAATTTAATTTTAGAATTAGAAGAATTTGTCAACTGCATTCAATACTTTTTAATTAAAAACAAAGTTTTATATAGCAATCCTAAATGAGATTGTGAAAATTTTTGTTGTGGTCGTCCTTGGTCATTTGACATTGGAAACCTTTTATATCATAAAATCTTATTATCTCATTTGTAGCCTTATTTTGGAGAATTAATCTACGTACATGTTACTGATTCATGGCTCATGTCCAAAAAAACGCAGTTGTCTGAACAAGATGTGACTGAACTTCTCGATTTATGGTCATTTCCAAATGCTCCAACCTTTGAGCCAACCAATCGAGGCACAAGCAATACAACCTATTTTGTTAACGGACAAGCAGGCAATTTCATTCTGAAGCTGTACGGGGATTCCACAAGCACCGAACAAATTCAATATGAGCACTCACTGCTGGCATATCTGCAACAAGTGAATTTATCGTTTGCAGTTCCTGCTCCTGTAGCAGCAAAGTCTGGAGAAAGCCTAGTTCATGTGAGCAAAAATCATACCTTGCTGCGAGTTGCTTTGCTACCTTTGATTTCAGGTCAGATTGCAGATCGGCAAAACTGTTATCATGCGCGTGCTGCGGGTCGGACGCTTGGAGAACTCCATTCTACCTTAGCTGGTTTCGATCCAGAAGGTCAACTCGCTCAGTTACCAGCGTGGGGGGATCTCTGCCGGATTCATCCGTTGGTGCCAGATCCGCTTGAGCTACCGAAATTGCTTGTGTTACCTCTAGAGCAGCAAGGACGCCTCATCAAGACCCTGACAGAGGTGCTTGAGGCAATGCCCAAACTGTATCAAACGCTTCCTGTTCAGACTATTCATGCTGATTATCTATCCTTCAACATTCTGCTGGAGGAAAACCAAGTGGTTGGTGTTTTGGACTTCGAGTTTGCTACCAGAGATCTGCGGCTAGTAGACTACATCTGTGGACTTGATGACTACTCAATGTTCCCGTGGAGACAAAACCCTCGTTGGGAATTTTTGGAAGCTTTCAATGCAGGTTATGCCGAACACATTTTGCTGACATACCAAGAAGTAGAAGCGATGATAACAGCTTGGTGCTTACAGCGGGTAAGCTCTATAATCTATATGGGCAGGGTGGTTGCGTGAGGAAAAAGTGACCCATCAAAAGGTAGTAGATGCAGTAACTGACACATTGCTGTTTAAAGATTGGCTTGAGGGTAATGCAACTAAATTGTTGAGCTATATCAAATGGGCTTGAGCAATCTGTTGAAAGCCAGGGTAGTGGTTTGAGCCATCGTCAAATCTCGCCAAGGGATATAACATAATGACTAATGACAGCCAACAGAAAAATCGTCTCGTAGAGTCTAGAAACCCCGACTGTAGTTTGCTGTAGAGTAACTGAGCAAAGTTGGAACTACTCCCCATTTCTACTCCTTTATATTCAGCAATTTCGCCATCGCCAACCGTTGCAGTTTACCGGTAGCACCACGAGGTAGTTGATCTAAAATGTGAACTTGCTTGGGAATTTTGAAGTCTGCCAGCATAGTTGCACAGTGAGCTAAAAGTTCTTTTTCGCCAGCTTCTGCTTTCAGAACCACAGCCGCGTGGATATCTTCTCCTAAAGATTTGTGGGGGACAGCAAAGGCTAAGGCTTCAGCGACGGCGGGATGGCGCAGCAAAACATCATCTACTTCTAAAGGAGAAATTTTTTCCCCACCCCGGTTAATCAATTCTTTAATCCGTCCAGTCAAACGGAGGTAGCCGTCTGCATCCACAGTACCCTGATCCCCCGTGCGGAACCAACCGTTCACAAAAGCAGTGGCGTTAGCTTCTGGGTTGTTTTCGTAGCCATCTATAACATTGGGTGCTTTTACCACCACCTCGCCCAAGCTTCCCTTAGATAACAGGTTGCCTTCGGAGTCCATAATGCCGACTTCTACACCGAAGCCATAACCTACAGTACCTGGTTTTCTGACTTTTGGCGGTAGGGGATTGGTAGTCATTAAGTGAGATGCTTCAGTCATGCTGTAAGATTCCACCACAGGAGCATTCAGAGTTGCCTCTAACTGTTCAATGATAATCGGCGGCAAAGAAGCGCTACTAGAGCGAATGAAACGAAAGCGGTTAGCTTTGACAATTTCTGAGTTGCGGCTAGCGCGCACCAAAATTGTCTGGTGCATGGTTGGCGCTGCGGAGTACCAGGTGGGTTTGTAGGTATATACCAGTTTCCAAAACTCCAAGGCATTAAAACCATTAGGACAAACTAATGTACCGCCCGAAGCCAGAGTTGCCAGCAAACAGCCCACCAATCCGTGAACGTGGAACAGGGGCATTAGGCACAGTGTAGTGTCAGCTGCTGTGAGTGAGTAAGCACTAATCAGGTTGCTGGCTGAAGCGATTAAGTTACGATGACGAATCGGCACACGCTTGGGACGACTGGTAGTGCCGCTAGTGTGGAGAATCATCGCTATATCATCAGCGTCGGGGGCCATGGGATTCGCGCGTTCTACTGGTTCTGAGCCTGTTTTGACTAATTCAAAGCTTAATGTGCCGTCAGTATTTACCTTGGCATTAATCAGCATCATATCGGGTGTGACACTAGCAATGGCTGCTTCTGGCCCCTCAGACAACGTAATCAGTGCTTTTGCTTGGGTATCTTGGTAGTAAAAGGCAAATTCTTCTTGTTTGTATTTGGGATTTAAGGGTGCAGCAGTGCCACATAAGGCAGCAGCCAAAAAGGTAATCGCCATTGGTGAACCGTTAGTCATGGCAATGGCAATGCGTTCTCCTCGTTTCAATCCAAAGCTGTTGAGTTGAGATACCAGTCCAATAACATTCTCACGCAATTGCTTATAGGTTAGCGATCGCCCATCAGGCGTAACTAGGGCTGGATGATTGTCTTCCCCTACTAAAAGCTCAAATAAATTCATTGGTTTTTCCGAACTGTAAATATTATGATTTAGCTTAAACAAAAAATTGTGTCGTTATAGCTGGAAAAAGCAGGTAAATCATAGAGAAGTTACCAGACCTATAACTTCTGCTATGGTCAAAGCTTTGCAAACACAGAAGTCAGGGGAATCAAGGGAAGAAGTTTTTCATGTATCCTTGTGTACCCACTTTATAATGGCTACTTTCTGAGTTCAACCCTATCTATTTTGAAACCTGGAGTTTTGAATAATAGGAGATTATTGAATTTTAGCTTGTATTTTGAACTTTACCATCATTGCAAAAACTACGGTTCTCAACGTAGAAATCCTTTAAGTTTTTTCTATAGTTTTATCGGCACTTTGTCGGAGATTCTGTTTGATTTGGACGTGATACATGATATAGTTTACACAGTTCTAAAAGTTCGGATTGTTTAAGTAGATGGTTAAAAAGCTGCAAAAAGTCTACTATCGACCCCCTCTATAAATCTCTCACACTCGTGAGAGGCTTTAAAACCGCCATACCCTCAGATAAAAAGAGGGTTAAATCTATAATATTTTCTTATTAAAAACAATACTTTTCAAACATCCTTTCATAACACTTCCTATGGCAGAATTTTTTTTTGCAGTAATCCTGTAAAATTACTAAAGCGTACATTGAATAAATTTGTGGAACTGCGATCGGGCATTTTAAGAGTTAGTAGCATTAACTCTCAAAATGCCCTTGGAGTAAGCCTTTGGATATAAACTATAAGAAATTCGTTCTTATAAGAGTTTATAGAAATAGCCATGTACTCAATTTCCAAAACAGATTAATAGCAATTATGAGTCCCATAAAGATTACTATGTTGGGCGAAAGCTTGGAGCGCCAAGGTGGAATAGTTTCTGTGGAAAAGCTCATTCTTGAAGAAACTACGTCTGATATTAAAATTAAACATATTGCTACTTTACCGAATGGTTCTGCTATCTATAAAGTGTTGGTGTTTTTGCAGGCAATAGGTGAGTTGTTTTGGAACTTATTAAACCAAAAGACTGACCTAATTCACATTCATGTTTCAGATAGAGGTAGCGCTTTTCGTCATTCAATCACTACTCTTATTGGTTGGCTATTTCAAAAACCAGTAATTATTCATACTCATAGTGCTGATTTTCATTTGTTTTACTCTAAGCTACCTCAATGGCTTAAGCAGTGGCTAAGTTGGTCGTTTTGTAAATGTACCCGTTTCATTGTTTTATCAGATAGCTGGAAAAAATTCTACATTGAGAATCTTGGCTTGAAGTCAGAGCAAGTTATTGTTCTCCCTAACCCAGTAAAAATTCCCGCCCAAATTCCACAGCGAATAGATTCCAAACAAATATTTTTCTTATTTTTAGGGCGCATTGGTGAGCGCAAAGGTGCTTTTGATTTAATTAAAGCATTTGCTTCTATGCCTGTTGCTCAACAAAGCCAAGCCAAGTTAGTTATAGCGGGAGATGGAGATGTAGAACAAGCTCGTAGTTTGATCCCAACTCTAAATCTTATTGATTATATCACTATTCTTGATTGGGTAGATAAAGAAAAACGCGACGATCTTTTAACTAAAGCTGATGTCTTTGTGTTACCTTCCTACAACGAAGGTCTGCCTATGGCACTACTAGAAGCAATGAGTTGGGGTTTGGCAGTTATCACTACTGCAGTGGGAGGAATACCCGAAATAGTTACTCAAAACCAGAATGGTTTATTAGTTAATCCGGGGGATATTCAACAATTGTCAGAGGCAATGCAATCCTTAATTGCAGACGAAAATCTGAGAATATCTTTGGGAAATAATGCACGAGTCAGAGTTAAAAACTTAGACATAAACAGTTATCTTACATCTTTAAGATGCATTTATACAGCAGTTATCAATTAAGAACCATCTTGATTAAAATAGTTTGAAGTGACTTACACTATGTATTAAATACCGAACTTACAAACGACGTAATTCGTTCTGTATAAGGATAATAGGCGTTGAAAAGGTATGAATTTAATATTAGGAAAAGTTAAGGGAGCCATAAAGGTATTATTCTTTTGTTGTTCGTATTATTATAAACTTGGTATACTGATTAATAAAGAAGGGAGGTACAGAAATGAAAACTTTTCCTGAAGTGAAGTTGTTTGATACAAGATTCCATAAAGTTAAAGTACACGAATTAGTTGATTATTTAATAGAAGCAGCAAAAAACCAAAAAAAGACAGTTGTAGGAAATGTGAATATCAGAGCAATGAATTTCGCTTATGAAAAGTCTTGGTATCGAGATTTTTTGAATAAGGCTGATTTAGTATTTTGTGACGGATTTGGTGTAATGGTAGGAGCTAGATTCAACGGTTATTCAATGCAATCTGCACATCGAATGACAGCACCAGATTACATAGAAGATTTAGCATTAAAGTGTGAGAAAGAAAACCTATCTTTATTTTTGTTAGCTGGAAAACCTGGTGTAGTGGATAAGGCAATTACTAAATTAGTATCAATTGCGCCTAATTTACGCGTACAGGGACATCATGGTTATTTTGAAAAATCAGGAAAAGAGAATGATTTGGTAATAGCAAAAATTAATATATTCCAACCAGATATTTTATATGTTGGCTTTGGTATGCCGTTACAGGAACGCTGGATTTTAGATAACTTCAATAAAATTGAAACTACTGTATTTTTACCTTTGGGTGCTTGTCTAGATTTTTATACTGACTCTATATATCGCGGGCCGCGTTGGCTGACTGATAATGGGCTGGAGTGGTTAACACGCTTAATTACTGAACCTACTCGTTTAGCAGACCGTTATATTGTAGGCATTCCATTATTTTTTTATCGTGTAGTTAAACAGCGAATCGTTCAAGGAATGATAACAAATCGCTAAATAAATTTTTTCTAAATTTTGCATTTGTTATAACCATGACTCCTGAAAAGTGGCAAATTGTTTCCCCTACCTCTGCTGCCAAGACTAGAATTAGAATTGATGTGACATTCTTCTAGTAGCCAAAGTGTCAGACTCTCTGCCATTAAGCGATCGCTATCTTGCCTTAATCGATGAAATTGTCGAAACCACCCTCAAGGGCAAAATTAGCTCTGTAGAACAAGTGTATCAAATGCTGCTTAAAGGAATTACTTCCGGTACAGGGGAAGTCTTTGAGCTAGCTTTGAGCGATCGCCTGAATTCCCTGCAAACCCAAGTAGATAGCGAAAAAGACGAACTCAAGAAAGCTAAAGCGACTCGCAGTTTGAGAGCCATTAAGACTATTCAAAGTCAATGGCAACGCTGGCAAGAGCAAAACAAAGCCACAGAAGCGATCGCCTCCGCAGCTACAGAAATCACCACAGCCCCTGCTGCCGAGCGTCTAGCGACATTTATCCGAGTTACTGACCCCAATCAGAAGTATCCGCTAAATTTACAACAGTTACAGCAGTTGTCAAAGGCATTGCAGCAATTTGCTCAGGCAGATGCTGATTTACAACAATTTTCCGAAGGGATTACCCGTGGTTTAGCTTCTTGGCAGCGATTGCAAGACAACTTGCTCAGTTGGATGTACGAGCAAAAAGAATCTCTGGGGTTTGGCGGCGTACCGGGAGAACGTGGCCCTTGGGCAAGTTGGGCGAAACAACTTAATAGTGAGTTACCCCAAGCACTGCTTCGTACCTTAGCTAGGGAAGAATCTGCAATTGAGTTTGCCGAGCGACAACGGGGGATTACCCTGAGAGATTGGGTGGAAATGGCATTGATTTTACAGTTCTTGCAACGGGGACTAATTAACTGGTTTGACCAACAAGCTTACGATGTGAAAGCGGGGCCAAAGTTGTCCATTTCCACTTTTTTGACCTTTGCAGTGATTTGGAGTCAGTTAGCAAGTGGTTTTAGGAGCATTGGCACAGTATACAGCGATGCCTGTTCTCAAATCATGCTCCAGATTTTGCGAACCTTTGCCCAGCGTCCGTATTTTCCCTTTTACGGTGGGATTTTTGCCTCTTTTACTGGCACCTATTTACGAGATGCCCTAGATTATTTGGATGAACCTCTGCGACGAGGCGAGGGAACTCAAGAAAAGGCGCGAATTTTGACCCTTTTAGGCTATTCCCAGCGTGCTTTGGGACAATACCAGCGTTCTATTGATTTTCATCAGCAGGCGCTAGAGATAGCCAGAAATGCAGGCGATCGCGCCTGTGAAATTGCCAATCTCAATCACCTCAGCCGTACCTACGTGCAACAGCAAAATTATGCTGAGGCAATTAACTACAGTCAACGAGCATTAATTCTGAGTCGGCAAGCAGGCGATAGGACAGGAGAAGCCAACGCGCTGGTAAATTTAGGTTACAGCGAAGTCATGCAAGCTCAGGAATTGGAAAACCTAGAACCAGAAACTTATGAAGCCGCAATTAATTATTTGGAACAAGGTTTAAAATTATCAGAAAAATTAGGCGATCTTCAAAGTAAAGCGTTATGTGTCAGCAGTTTAGGAATTGCCTATTTAGTAATTGGACAACACCAAACTGCAATTAAATATCTTGAAGATGGTTTTAAAACAGCGCAAGTTTCCGGTGATTTGTATCTCCAAGGGCGGAACTTAGTTTATTTAGCAGAAGCTTATTATCATCTGCAAAATTCCGAAAAAACTGTTTACACAGGCTGCTTGGGAATGTATCTTTTAGAGCAAATTGCTTCTAATGAGTGGCGTCAAGCAGCAGGGTTACTAACAATTTTACAAGGGCAAATCGGGGTAGAAGCTTTCCAAAAGTTCTTACAGCAACATCGCCCGAAAATTATTGCGGTTATCGGTGTAGATGGGTACGATCACATTCCACAATTGTTAGAAGAATATCAGCAAGATATGTAAGGATTTGAAACCCCTATTTCCTATCAGGGAATGGGGGTTAGGTTTGTGAGGCTTTGATTTTATCAAAAATACTTTTAAAACAACTTCTTAAGAGAAAATTGTGCAGATGGACATAGAAGATCGCATTGAGGACTTCCCACATCTAGACTTCACGCTTGTGACCATCTTTTTTGGGTTCTGGAATCATCTCACTGAGAAATTCATCATATTGTGCACGAGTCAGATTGCTGGAGTATGCTTTACTCACGTTACTCTCTCGATGCTGTCTATGTATCTATTCACAGCGTATATAGAGAGAGCTTTTGTACAAACTTACCGATTTTTCAAACAGCCTCTTAGCAAATTCTTTTAAGTATATGCCTAAAAAAAATTTTTATGCTACTATTTTTGTGAGTAAATCAATAAAAATAATATCTTTTTTTAGAAAATATGACAATAGAAAAAATTAAAGTATTTATTAGTTATAAATGGGAAACAGATCAAAATTTAAGGGCTGCTCTTACTTCTTACCTCGAAAATATTAAAAATGTTGAAGTTATTATTGATGTAGAAGCTATTAAACTATCTCAAAATATTCATGAAGTAATATCAATGAAACTCGATGAAGATGATTGTTTACTAGTATCAATTAATTCACTTAGTTCAAATGAAGTTGTAAGTGAGTTAATTAGAGCACATGAACGCTCAAAGCAAATTTTTCTTATGGAAAAGAGAGAGGCTGATCGGATAAATATACCATCTTATCTGTATTTTTTGGCTGACAGTTTGCGGTTTAAATACTCTACGATAGATGAGCTTAGAATGCAATTAAGAGAGTATTTTGAAGGTAAATCTAAAATGGATTTTCAATTAATTCCCCAGGAGCTAAGTTTAATTAAAAATTCAATCAAAGATTTACGTAATTTATTAAAATTTAGAGCCGATTTAATCAGAAGAATTCTTGATGAAGCTTATAAAGAGATTAAAAAAGTAAAAGACCAAGAACAAGAGTATAAAATTGACGTGGGAATCGAGAAAAATTTTCTAGTTAGAGCGCGTTCTATGTTTGAAAATGCAAATGAAGTGTATGCAATCAGCAGTGAATCTGTGTCAACTTTCTGGACAGATTCAAAAAACAAGCTATTAGCAAAAGATTATATTGCTAAACAACCTAAGAACACTATTAGGTTATTCGTTTTCTCTTCTATAAGAACAGCTAGTAAGTATCGATATATACTACAAGCTAGCCACAATAGTTATGGTAAAGATGGTCGAGTTTTTATTTGTTCGCTTCGTTCATATACAAATTTTTTAGAAAAGTTTAGTAATGGTAGCTCAGAGGTAGTTAAAACATATTTAGATCAAGATTTTGGCATTCTTGTTTATGATTTAAATTCTCAGAAAAATTATATTGAAGCATTACTGAATCATTCAGAGTTAAGATTTAAAAAAATCGATATTAATTTATTAGAAAAAATCAACTATAAAGAAATAATTTCCTATTTAAATGATCTCAAAAAGCTAGAGTTTGAAGATATTTTTGAAGACAAAAATGGTGATAAAAAGTTTTATATTAAAAGATGGAATCCAAAATGTTTAGAGTTTGAAGACTTGTTTAAAAGAGATTTGAAGAGGCTTTTTCCTGGAGAAAGATCTGGTGATGCGTATCATCTTATATTTTTTAAGGATTATGATAATAGCTTAGAACGTAAAATACTTGAAGTCAAAAATAATTTAAATTATTATAAAAGAGATTTGGGAATTCAATTTATTTGGGTTGGAAAAAAGACAGACAGAATTGCAGTTAGTGACTTTTCTTATGGTGATCTGAGACTTAACTTTGATTATGACTATCTTTTAATGATGAGATTTGATAGCTATAATGATCTAAGAATTTATTACTCAGATCAACGCCATTCAGATATTAGAAAAAACTTTTATAGTAGTTTTAATGAAGGAATAGGTATACTGTATCAGTATATCGATGAATTAAAAAAAACAGAACCAAATAAAACAGTTCCCATTTTTGAACAAGTAATTGAAGAGATAGTTTCCAACTATATGGTTCGATACGATTTTGTTGAGAAAGAGGATATAGATTCAATTATTAAAGAATCACCTTATCCCTTTTCTTACAAGTATGATTATGAGTATGAATAATTCTGCTTATCTCTACACCTTACACCCTAGCTTAAGTAAAATTGATTACCACAATTTTTTCCGCTCCGGATTGTGAGAATTATTCTTCTCTATATATGTTTACTACCACTATTGTTGGTATTAGTGCGATCACTGCTTTTAACAGTTATGAAGGTGACAAGATTGTACTGGATAAGACTACCTTTGGTGTGATCGCTTTTGCTGCAGGAACAGGTTTCACTAAGAGGCTGTTTGAAAAGTCGGTAACAAAGAGATAAAACTTTCCTCCAGTATATTTTTTTAGCATAACTCCATATTGAGCTTGCTTATTTAAATGAATTGTGGTAGCTTCATTATAATGTAAACACCTTAAATTCGATTGATTTGCCGTATTTTAATTGACAGCATCATTACTCTAGTTAAGAAATTTGTTTTCACTAGGTAGTTGAAAAACCGTAAATAGTAAGGTATTCATGGCTATCAGCCAAAATTTTTTGTAGCATAGTATACTGAAAATGATTGAAAAATACGTATTTGCAGCGATAAAAACTGCGTAGTTTACCGCCGTAGGCATCGCCCACCGAGCCATAATCCTTTATTGTTATCGCTAATTTAATGGTGAAGCAGTGTTTATCGATAAACCTTGAGGCTTTCAGCAGCAGTGAGGCAGCACTCTAGCTCTACCCAATCCATACGTAGGAGTTGAAAATTATGGTGCAAACTTCTCTCGTCCGCCCCAGCAATCCCTTTCAACCACCGACCTTCGTTTCCATTGAATCAGAGCGTCGCCATCGTCAAGAACGCTTAGCAGCAGCCTTTCGGGTATTTGCGCGTTTGGGTTTTGCTCAAGGATTGGCAGGACACATCACTGCCCGCGATCCCGAACTTACCGATCATTTTTGGGTAAATCCCTTTGGGATACATTTCAGTCGCATTCGGGTATCAGACCTGATACTAGTGAATAGTGAAGGTCAGGTAGTCCAAGGTGAAGGCAAAGTTAGTCAAGCAGCATTTGCCATTCACTCTCAAATCCACGAAGCCCGCCCTGATGTCATAGCAGCAGCTCATGCCCATTCCTTCTATGGTAAAACTTGGTCATCTTTGGGTCGGTTGCTCGATCCGATTACCCAAGATTCCTGTGCTTTTTACCAAGATCATGCTCTATTTGATGATTTTACAGGTATTGTCTTGGAGACAAGCGAAGGAAAACGCATTGCTCAGGCACTAGGCGATCGCAAAGCTGCGATTTTACGCAACCACGGAATATTGACCGTAGGGCATAGTGTGGATGAAGCCGCTTGGTGGTACATCAGGTTAGAGGATACGGCTAAAGCGCAATTGCTAGCAGAAGCCGTAGGAAAACCCGTCCTAATTGACCATGACATCGCCTTAAAGATCCAACAACGCGGTGGTACTCACCAAGCAGGCTGGGGTGGATTCCAGTATTTATGGGATGAAATTACCCACGACCAACCAGACTTATTTGATTAGGTATTGGGGACTGGCTAGATCATGACAGCCGCTACCGTCGCACCGATGAATATTTAGAAATTGTTCGTCGCGTCTGGACAAGTGACACTCCCTTTGATTACGAAGGTGAATTTTACCGCATCAAGGGTGCTTTCTCTGCGATCAAGCCGCTACAAAAGCCCTACATCCCACTTTACTTTGGTGGTGCATCTGGGCCAGCCGTACAGGTAGGAGCCAAACATAGTAATGTCTATGCCTTGTGGGGTGAGCCAATTGCCGCAGTTAAAGAACGAATTGCAGAGGTGCGTGCTGCCTTACCACCCGGTCGTTCCATTCGCTTTAGCGTCTCCCTGCGACCGATTCTTGGTGCTACAGAACAAGAGGCTTGGGAGAAAGCACATAGCATTTTAGCGCGAATTCAAGAGTTGCGAGGAGGCGCAAAATTAGCTGCCCCAGCTAGACCACAGGCGCTGAAGGGGTGACAAGGAGGCGGAAGCATGAGAAATAGTGGAGTGTAGCGATTT
>NZ_JABXKF010000138.1 GCF_017115165.1 Nostoc sp. LPT
AACTTCTCGCTGTGCTTGAGTCTCAAGCTCTTAAATACTAATTAGATAGTCAGGGGGTACTATAACAATTCAGGCCACTGATAAATTTTTAATAAATGGAATCAATAGCAATGGCTCACCTACGGGTGTATTTGCAGAATCCACAGCAGGTAGGGGTGGAAATATTCGGCTACAGATAGAAAATTTACTGATGTTACGTCATCAGGGTTTAATCTCTGCCACTAGTGGTGTTGCTGGTAGTAATGGGCTTGACGGCAATATAGACATCAACACTAAATTCTTGGTTGCTGTCCCCTCCGAGAACAGCGATATTATTGCCAATGGTTTCGGGCGAACTCCTGGTAGTAATATTCAAGTCAGTGCTTCAAAAATTTTTGGTACGCAATTTCGCAAACAGCAAAGTTCAGAAAGTGATATTGTTGCAACTGGAAAGGTCACATTAAACACGCTCGATGTTGACCCCAACAGTAGCTTAGTGCAATTGCCAACAACACCAGTTGACACTCAGGTGGCTCAAGGTTGCTACAGTCCAGATTATGCTCAAAACCGATTTGTGATCGCAGGACGCGGCGGTTTACCACCCAATCCCCAAGACATTCTCACTCCTGATGCGCCTCAAATCGATTGGGTATCTGTTAAACCCACTAATAACAATCGTTCCATACCACCTGTTACCACTAACCCAACTACCTCCATTCCCAAACGCATTGTTGAAGCCACAGGTGCGACGCTAAACGCCAAAGGACAAATAGTCTTGAGTGCTAATTCATCTGCCGCACCCTACACTTTCAGACACAACCCTATTCAGTGTCATGGTCGCTAAAGTTACTCATATTTTGATAGTATCCTGCTTGCTGATGTTGTTCAACAGCCTGATAACTACACCCAGCAGGGCACAGACACTCAATCGCGTACAACCACCCCAAAACAATTCTCCCTCGCTTCCTCAACTTCCGCCACCGCAGGATGTCCAACCACCTTCACCCAAAACACCAACACTACCAACACCACCCCAACTTCCACCTCCATCCGAATTACTTCAACCTGGACAACCACTACTTAAACCAGATGAACCATTCCTGGAGAGATCGCAAATCTTCACTGTTAAACAGTTTGAAGTCATTGGCAGTACAGTATTCAGTCGAGAAAAGTTGAATAAGGTACTTGCTCCCTTTACAAACAAGCCGATAACATTTACACAATTGTTAGAAGCTCGTTCCAAAATTACCGAACTTTATATTCAAGAGGGATACGTTACGTCTGGGGCTTACATTCCTGAACAAACTTTTGATAACAACGGTGTTGTTCAAATCCAGATAATAGAAGGGAAATTAGAAGATATCCAAATAACTGGGACTAAGCGACTCAACCCAAATTATATCCGCAGCCGTATAGCTTTGGGCGCATCCACTCCTTTGAATCAAAAACATTTATTAGAGTCACTACAATTATTGCAACTCAATCCTTTAATTCAAAACCTCTCTGCTGAACTGTCAGCTGGCTCACGTACTGGTGCTAATTTACTGGCTATTAAGATAACAGAGGCTGATTCATTCAATATACAAGCAGTCCTGGATAATGGTCGTTCACCTAGTGTTGGTAGTTTCCGACGCCAACTGCAAATAAACGAAGCTAACTTACTCGGATTCGGAGATAGTATATCGTTAACATATAGCAATACCGACGGCAGTAACACTATAGATACCAGCTACAGCTTACCTCTCAATCCTCGCAATGGTAGTCTTACTTTCAGTTATGGTACTACATCAGCCGATGTCATTGAACGTCCCTTCAATACATTAGATATTGAATCAGCTTCCCAATATTACGAACTGACATTCCGCCAGCCTCTAGTGCAAACTCCTAACCAAGAATTCGCTCTTGGGATAACCGCTTTTCGCAGAGAAAGTGATATTTCCTCCTCTTTACTAGAAGAGAATAAGGTTCCTCTTTCTGAACTTTCACCAGGGGCTGATAAAGAAGGACGCACCAGAGTATCTGCATTGCGTTTTTTTCAGGAATGGACAAGTCGCAATAGCCAAGAAGTCATTGCCGCTCGCTCTGAATTTAGTCTGGGAATTCGTGCATTCAATGCCACAATTAATGATACCGAACCTGACAGCCGCTTTTTCGCTTGGCGAGGACAGGCGCAGTGGGTACGCCTCTTAGCTCCTGATACTCTACTATTAATCCGTGGTAATGTGCAATTGGCTTCTACAGAGCTTTTAGCTTTAGAACAATTTGGTTTGGGTGGTATAAATAGTGTACGAGGGTATCGTCAAGATTTACTGTTGACAGATAATGGCGCTCTTGCTTCTGTTGAGTTCCGGTTACCAATTGCCCGTGTACCACAATGGAATGGAGTTCTGCAAGTTACCACCTTTGGTGATGTTGGCACAGCTTGGAATAATTCTTCCAGTAGAGATGAAAATAATACTAACACTCTAGCTTCTGTTGGTTTGGGTTTACGTTGGTTACAGGGTAATAACTTTACTGCTGGTGTTGAGTGGGGTATCCCTTTAGTTTCTGTTGATACTCAAAGCAATACATGGCAAGAAAACGGTTTATATTTTTTTGTACAATATAATCCGTTTTAATTTCACACAAAATTGCAGAGCTACAGAGAGTCATATCAGTTTTGGATTTTCAGTAATTAGAAGGATTAAATACTATTTAAGAAAGTAAGTTTAAAAATTATATGAAATTTTCTCAGCATTTTTTTCTAGCATTATTGACTACATTACTCTGTACGTTTTTGCCGTATTTTTTTGATTCATCTAATTATTTAACGGTAAGGTTTGCAAAATTTAAAATTGGATTTGATTCTGTTTTAGCAACTACACCTGCTGTCAACCCAACCCAGACTTCTAGCTTAGTACAGCAAAGTCAAGCATTTTATGAAGCAGGACAGTTTGTAGAAGGGGTACAACTTCTCAAAAAAGCAGTAGCTGAATTTAAAGCTACTAATGATGTATTGAATGAAGCTGTAGCTTTAAGCAATCTTTCTTTAACCTACCAGCAATTAGGAAAATGGCAAGAGGCAAATGAAGCTATTACACAAAGTATTAAACTATTACAAACTCTCAAAGATTCAGATTCTTCACAACAGCAAGCCCAAGTTTTTGCCCAAGCTTTAGATGTTCGGGGTGGACTGGAGTTAGCACAGGGACAAACTGAAGCAGCCTTAAGTACTTGGCAAGAAGCAGCTAAAATTTATCAACTCTTAGATGATACATCTGCACTGGTTCGCGATCGCGTTAATCAAGCCCAAGCAATGCAAGCTTTGGGAAATTATCTCCAAGCAGATAAAACCTTAACCTCAGTCCAAGAAATTCTCCAAAAACAACCAGACTCTCCTATAAAAGCGACAGGATTGTATAACTTAGGGAATGTTCAGCGAAGCTTGGGTTATTTGAAGGATTCGCACAAAACTCTCAAAGACAGTTATTCTGTGGCTAGACGAGTGAAAGATGCGATTGCCCAAAGTAATGCTTTACTTAGTTTAGGTAATACAGCCCGCGCTCAAATCTACGCTCAACTTAGTTTGGATAACTCAAGCAGCGCCAAAGATTATACGCAAACAGCAATTCAATACTATCAACAGGCAGCGCAGATTGCATCTACAAAACCTACTGTACGTCTTTTGGCTCAACTAAATTTATTAAGACTACTGGTAGAGCAAAAGGAATTTAGCACAGCAAAGGCATTATTACCTCAAATTCAGTCTGAGATAGACAGTTTGCCTCCAAGTCGGACGGCTGTTAATTACCGAATTAACTTTGCCCAAAGTCTGAGCAAAATGACACAGAACTCAGTTGGGCCAAAAGATGTTGCAAAGATGTTAGCGCAAGCTGTCCAAGTAGCTAAGAGTTTAAAAGATGAACGAACTGAGTCTTATGCCCTTGGTACTCTTGGTGGTTTGTACGAACAAAGCGGACAGCTAGCCGATGCTAAAAGCCTTACACAACAAGCCTTGGTGAAAGCCGAGTCTGTTGATGCTCAAGACATTGCCTATCAATGGCATTGGCAGATAGGACGGATACTGCAAAAGCAATCCGATATCCCAGCAGCAACAGCTGCTTATAATCAAGCTTATAATGCCCTCAAATCCCTTCGTAATGATTTAGTTGCGATTAATCCTGACGTACAATTTTCTTTCCGCGAAAGCGTAGAACCCGTATATCGACAGTACGTTGATTTACTGCTGCAACTTCCGGAAAATACTCTTCAAAAGCCAGATAATCTCGTTCAAGCCCGTCAGGTAATTGAATCTCTCCAGTTAGCAGAACTAGATAACTTCTTTCGTTCACCTTGCTTGTTACCAAGAGTTAACCTTGATAAATTAGTTGAAAAGCAAAAATCTACGGTTGTTATCTATCCAATTATTTTAGATAATCGACTGGAAATTATTACTAGGTTGCCAGGGCAAGATGCAATCTCCCGTAAAACAACTAAAGTCCCTAAAGATGTATTAGAAAACGTTGTAGAACAACTACGAAAAGATTTACCCATTGTTAGCCGGGAGCCTAATGTTAAGCAGCATTCGCAACAGTTATATGACTGGTTGATTAAACCTATAGAATCAGATTTAAGAAATGCAGATATCACATCCCTAGTGTTTGTACTGGATGGTTCTTTGCGAAACATTCCAATGGCGATTCTTTACGATCGCCAACAGCAGAAATATCTGATAGAAAAGTATGCTATTTCTTTGATGCCTGGACTACAACTCCTCGATCCTAAACCTTTACACAACGTGCGGCTAAACGCTTTAATTGCTGGGGTTGAGCAAGAACGCTTGATTGAAGGCAAATCATTTCCCGAACTCTCAAATGTCACACAGGAATTAAAACTAATCCAATCTGAAGTGAAATCAACTAAAGAACTCTTAAATCAAGAGTTCACTAAAGCTAATCTACAAAAGCAAATTCAATCTACTTCCTTTTCAGTGGTGCATCTAGCTACTCACGGGCAATTTAGTTCAGACATTGAAGAAACTTATATTCTTACCTGGGATATCTTACTCAGGGTTAGAGAGCTAGATAATTTACTTCGATCTAGGGGTGAAAATCGACGAGGAACAATTGAATTACTCGTCCTTAGTGCCTGTAAAACTGCCACAGGAGACAAACGAGCCGCTTTGGGGTTAGCTGGAGTAGCAGTGCGGGCGGGGGCACGCAGTACCCTAGCAACTTTGTGGACGGTAGATGATAAATCTACTAGCGACTTTATGGGTGAATTATACCGACAATTAGATGCTGGAGTAACTAAAGCCCAAGCTGTGCAACGCGCCCAACTTGCGATTTTAGCTAAAGAAAATCGTCCATATTTTTGGGCACCTTATGTTCTTATAGGCAATTGGTTGTAATTATTTAACCCACATTCCGCTCTACTGGCAATCTTGATGTGACGGCAACCATAAGTTGTCCGCAGTAGAAGCCCAAAAGCAAATTATTACCTGGGCAAACGTATCTTATTTACTAATAAAAACTAAAAAGAATTCCTCAATTATCTAAATAACTGTAAAATCTCATGAGTTGATAAATAAAATAAATGGAATTTCCTCGAAAATATAAATTATCTCATCTTCAAAGATATAACTATTTATTAAAACTAGAAAAGTCATTAATTGGGTATATAAGAGTAAATTAATTTTGAAACATAGTTAAGTTTTCTGTTTTATAGGTACTATGTTGAATCCCCTGAAATCCTGTGCCTGACTGGAATAGTTTTTCAACTTCATCATAAAGATTACCTTGGTTCTTTTTTAACGTCATTACATAATCAGTTATCTGATGTATTGATTTCATCTAACCAAGAAAACATGACTGAAACTGAATTTTAGTAAAAGATGACCAAATCCCTCATAACTACTGCGCAGTAGTTTGAGGGATTTATGATCTGTTTTTTTCCAAAAGTTAAAAAAAAGGCTATTCTTTCTAGCTAATTGCCTTCTTTTTCTTCAGCCATATTCCCAATAAACCAGCAGTAACTGCTATTCCTCCAATACTTGATGGCTCAGGCACAGGTTTTACACTCACATTATCCAAGTATAAGAATTCATATTTATCCCAATTCCCAAACTTTAACTCTGTGGATGATGCATCTGCCGTGAAATTGAACTTATATTGCGTGTATGGTTGAAAAGAAATGCCTTTTTGATCAAAAAGCTTATTTCCACCTACAAATGTCTGAAATTGATTATCAAGGTTAGGGGCCTCATCTGTAGATGCTAAATAGTAACTAAGTTCATATTGCTGACCAGGTTGTGTAGAAAGCGTTTGTGATATATAGCTGAGGTCTATAAATCCACTAAGTGATAAGCCCTGATTACCACTATTATGCTGAGGAAAATTGCTTATTCTTATCCCTGATACATCCATCGGATCGCCAGACTTAGTCCAGTCTGTAATATTCGGATTTGTAGCGTTGGGATTGTTAGGATCTACGAGGGGATCGAGTTCAAAGCTTCCGTTTTTAACAAGTTCTGCCGCTTGTGCTGCTGCATTATAAATATTAGTAATCACAGCAGTACTAATTAAGGTAGTAGTAAAACTAAAAACAATAATTGAGAGTTTTTTAGTTAAATTCATGAAACTTGACTCCAAATAATTCTAAAATTCGACAATGTAAACAACTTGATATTTACATTTATACTGGCTGGCTTTCAGTAGTGTCAAGAAAAATGAACACTTTCTTCTGGTTTATAAGAGTTAGCTATAGATGTGGATAATGATTCATACACTCAAGGCAATTTTCTCAATAAACCCATAATGGAGTTTTTAAATCAGATGAATTTTAGTGGCATTCTTGACACTATTGAGCCAGACATTGCTTAGGCTTCTACCTGTGGTTTATTTATCTCCATCATCTATTACGGGATCATGCCCATAGTTTTTCCCTTGATGTTCAGGTGTAGCTTTGACACTCACATCATCCAAATATAAAAACGCATACTTGGCTTGGGAGCCAAACTTTATTTCGGTGGATCTTCCTTTTGCTCTAAAATTTAACGTGTATTGTGTGTAGGCTTGGTAAGGAGTATCTTTTTGAAGATAAACCTTTTTACCACCTATAAAAACCTTAAATTTGTTATTCAGATCGGGTGCCTCTTCTGTCGATGCAAGATAGTAAGTAAGTTTGTAGCGTTGACCAGGAAATGTAGAGATAGTCTGTGATATGTAGCTAATAGCTGAAAATCCACCAAGCGATAATCCCTGCTTACCAGTATTAGGAAAATTGTCAATTTTAATACCTGATATATCTATCGGATTACCAGATTTAACCCATCCTGTAACATTAGGATTTGTAGTTTCGGGATTATTTGGATCTACAAGAGAGTCGTATTCAAATCCTCCGTTGATAATCAGTTCTTGTCTTTCAGCTTGTGCTGCTGACTTATAAGTATTAGTAATCACAGCAGTATGAAGGAAAGCAGTAGTCAAACTACAAACAATAATTGAGAGTTTTTTAGTGAACTTCACAAGACATGACTCCAAATAGTTCAAAATTCACGACAACGAGTACTTGATTGATTTACTTTCTGGTGATTAAGGCAGGATAAACCCGTAAGTATTTTTGAAGATATTCTGAGCAGTACTACTACTTAAGTAGTTAGAAAAACTCTGTGCCGTCGTTAAAACTTTTGTCCTGCCAAGTATACCCAGTGGATAAACAATCGAATCGCTCTCTGTTGTGAGGGCAGTTTGTACGACTCTTACCTTGTTAGAAATGGCCGCATCAGTTTTATAAACAGCACCTGCATTGATAGTTTTAGTTACACCTCCAACTACAAGAGTTTTATTTTCAACAGCAGTTAAGACGGCACGCACATTGGCAGCACGGTATAATTTAGGACTGAGAGTAGTAAAAATACCTCGGCTAGTGAGAACTTGTTTGGCATAATTTCCTGCTGGCACAACTGGAGGAGTACCTGTGTAGTCACCTATGGCAATACCAGTAATGTTGGCATTGGTCAAACCATTGAAGCTAGTGAGAGCAGCACTACCAGCACTAACAGGAGGTGTTGTAGGCGCAATCAAAACTAGACGGTTTTTGACAACGTTTTTACGGCTACCTGGAACCAATTTACTTGGAGTTGAATTCTGCAATACATCTATTTGGCTGGTAGCAGCAGAAATGAAAATATCTGCTGGTGCTCCTGCTTGTATTTGGCTCAGTAAAGTACCAGAAGCACCAAACGTATAAACAACGTTGACACCTGGGTTAGCATTTTGGTACTGAGTCTTAATGGCATTCAGCGCGTTTGTTAAGCTGATAGCCGCATACACGTTAAGTGTCGTTACAGAGCTTGCTGGTGATAAATTAACGAACTGCAAGCCTATTACCAGCATCATGCTGCTAACTGCTGTAGCAATCCAAGCAATAAGTCTTCTTCTGTTTCTGTTCATGAAAGTTATAGTTTGGGGAAAATATTACCTAAAAGTCTCATTGTTGACATACCTGACTTACGCACAGGCAAAAGAAATACCAACCACACAGAAGGTAGAGGATATAGATAAATGGGAGTTAGAGAAGGTTTTGGCGTAAATCTTACGCATCATAAATTCTGGAAATAAACGCCCGGCCAATCACAGTTGCTAAAAGCATTGGTGTAATGGGCCGTTTGTTATTTCCAAGTGGAATTACACAAACAGCGAGTGAAATGTATTTAGTGATGAAATAATATCAGTTAAATACGCTTATTACCAACTTTTCTGGTCAATAAATCCTGACAAAAAGCTAATGCAAGTATATTTAAATTCTCTAAAAAGCTTGATTTGTCTATTTATAATGGATTGTGCTATAAAGTTTTCCGATCGCTCCTAAATATCTAAAGCTTTATTTATACCAACTAAATACTTTTAATCATCCATTTAGCTAACTTTATTGGTATTGTAAGTCCTGCTCTGACAATCTGCTGCTCTGACAATCTTTGGATGCGATCGCCTCTACCACTGTGTAAAAAAATCGTGAGCGCATCCAGTAGTGCTCATAACTCATCCGCCTGAAGATGTACATATAATTATTTATTTGTATAAAAATATATATAAACTTTTATGGTACCAATAAAAAAATTGATTTAACATACGCCTAATGATAGATAGATTTTATTAAATGAATAGTTTAGATTTGTAACAAGATACACAGAACTAGGTAAAACACATGGCTAACATAATTGACACTGCCACTAACAATGGTTCTTTCACGACATTAGTTGCAGCAATCCAAGCGGCTGGTCTGGTAGATACACTCAAAGGTCCAGGGCCATTCACCGTCTTCGCACCCACCGATGAAGCGTTTAATAAGCTTCCAGCAGGTACAGTAGACGCACTACTTCAAGATACTGCCAAGCTCAAGAAAATCTTGACCTATCATGTCGTCTCAGGCAAGGTACTAGCTGCTGATGTGGCTAAACTGAAGACAGCTACAACAGTTGAAGGTTCAGATGTAAAAATTGACGCTTCTAATGGCGTCAAGATAAATGATGCAACAGTTGCAACAGCAGATGTTGCTGCTGATAACGGTGTCATCCATGTCATTGACACAGTTTTGATTCCTGCATAACCAAACGTCAGAATAGCGAACGCTATTTCTGGGGTGACGACTACCTATAGTCGTTTCTTCATTACAGTCTGGTTGAATGTTTTTTTAGTAAACATCAACTATCAACAAATCCATCTAGATTCTGTCTAGATGGATTTGTTGTTTTATACGTGTAAAAATGTTGCAATTGCTAGTTTCTGTTCATTAGATGTAATCAAATTTTTAGTTTTGCCAAACCTAAATAACGGATACCTTCGGGAGAAATGTCAAAACGGCAAGGTAAGACTTCTAAACCGAGAGCGATCGCATCCCGCAATAATTTACCATATATAGGATCTGTGCGATCGCCAGGGGAAAATTCTGTACAATCACCCCGATTGATAAAATAAAGCATCACCGCACGAGTCAAAGGTAACAACGCCATCAGTTCTCGCAAGTGCTTTTGCCCTCTGGTAGTCTCCGTGTCAGGAAATAGGGCTAATCTCCCCTCAGACAAGGTTGTATTTTTCACTTCTAAATAAATCGGGCGTTTCTCATCACTCCCCGTCAAAAAAAAATCCACTCGACTTTTTTTATCTAGCCCATAAACCACTTCGCCCTTGATTTGGCTATAGTCGCCCAATTGCGGGAAAAGATATTTCGCCAAAGCTAGCTTTACCACCCGATTGGGCAAAAAAGTATTTATGCCTACCCAAGTCGGCTGATTATCATGTACCTGAATTAGTTCTAGAGTGTAAGCCAATTTGCGGTTAAGATTATCGCTTTTGGAAAGCTGTACCGCACTTTGGGGTGTCGATACTCCAGTCATTGGCCCTGTATTGGGACAGTGTGCTGTCACTATTTCGCCAGAAGTAAGTTGAACGTCAGCAAAAAACCGCTTGTAACGCTTGAGTAAAATACCGGGATACAAAGGCGGGTAACGGTAAAGCCAATCTATCATTATGGAACCTGGTTGCTGCTTGTAAATATACGTTGATTCTTTGCCCACCGAACCCATATCTGCAAATCTTTTCAGCAGCTACTCCGCCCTGTGACAGAATTTGAGCAACTTTATATATCATGGATTGTCAATTTTTGTAGTTAAATTGACAACATAGTAATAAAAAGTAGCATATACTAAGTGTTATAAGCCTCCCAAACAAAGCTGGGAGAATTTCAAAGTGCAAGGAGGTAAATCCTATGCAAAAAGTGTGGACAGCAACGGAATTAGAATATGCTTTTCTATTTACTCTCAAAAAGGTAAATTCGATCAGTCTAGAAGGTTTCAAGCCATTTTTTAGTAGTATGCCTCTTGACCCTTATATCAAAGGCAATTATCGTTCCAGAAGATTATCTCGGTTCACAGTCTCTGGAAATCAGTTAATCAAATTACCTCATGGCGTCTTCTTTCAAAGTAAAGAGTATAATCGATTAGCGGGTGACATCAAAAGAGAGTTTGCAGAATTAGATGATGCACTCATAGAACTTGATATTTTCAAAAATCTTGTTTTGGCATTTAGTGATTCTTGTAAACTTCATCCTGAAGCTGAAATCGGAGTTCATCAAATTAGAATTAGTTGTTATCCTGAGAATTTTGGTAATCCAGCACCTGAAGGTATCCATCAAGATGGCACTGATTTTATTGGCATATTCTCAGTAGATAGAGAGAATATTCAAGGTGGAGAAACACATCTGTATACTGCCAAAAAAGAAAAGCCTGTATTTAGCAAAATTCTAAATCCGGGAGAACTCCTATTGGTTAATGACCATGAGTTTTTCCACTACGCCAATCCTATAAAACCAAAAACTGAGGCTCAAGGAAATTGGGATGTTTTTGTTCTGACTTCTCCCAGCTTGCTTTCAGAATAATGTTAGTGTAAAATTTCAGCACCTAGAAAGCAGAGTTCAGAATAAATCGAGTATTACTTAGTATATTGATTACAGGAATTTACTGCTGATTTTTGAAATATTCTGACTCCTAAATTCTGAATTTTAGTTAACCATAAATATTTGACAATCTACGAGACACGGGGAATTGAATGTAGTCATTTCCCCAATTTTTTATTTTTAACTGGAAAGAATAAATGTGATAATGTGACTAAAATTTTTATATCAGTTAATAAAACTATAATTTTTTTATAGTTTTATTAACTAGAATCGTAACTGTATAAAATACATAACCACAAACTGGTGAATTTAATAATAAATTTGATTAGTGATATTTCACTAAACTGAACTCCAAAATCTGGATGTATACAATATTCCATTTATCAAAAGTTAGGGTGGTGTGTTAGTTTTATTTCACAAAAAATATGAAATATACTTAAAATATGAAGATGAGTGCATAGATTAGGCTACGAAACAAGCCTGCTGGAATTCAATTAACTGAATCAACCAAAAAATGTCATGAATGACGAATTCTACAATAGAGGATTGGAAAAGGCTAGGCGAAAAGATTACGCGGGAGCAATTGAGGAATTTAACCATGCTTTACAACTGACACCTTACTTTAGCGAAGCTTATTTGCAGCGGGGTTTAGCACATTATGACTCAGGAGCAATCCTGAAAGCTGTTTCAGATTATACCGAAGCCCTGAAGCTGAATCCTGAGAGTGTAGAGGCATATTATTGTCGGGGATTGGCTAGGGTAGCGCTGAAAAATTTGTCGGGGGCGCTAGACGATGTTGAACGCGCGATTCGTCTCAATCTCAATTATGCTGCTGCTTATAATCTGCGGGGAATGGTGCGGCGCAAACAGGGTTATATTCAAGATGCGATCGCTAACTTTAAAAAAGCTGCTGGGTTATATCTAGAGCAACAGGACAAAGAGAATTGTCGTCTTTGTCTAGAAAGAATTAAACAGCTACAACCTAAAGAATTACCTGCCGTTGAGCAATTACCTTCTAGCAATGCGCCAATTTTATCCACCAATGATTATTTTACACAATTATTAGAAAAGGCTGAAAAGGGAGATACTCAAGAGGCACTCGCCGATTTAAACTGGGTATTAAAGGCCGATCCGCAAGATGCCCAAGCTTACTGCTGTCGTGGGGTTGTGCGTTGTAAAATGGGGAATTATCGAGAAGCGATCGCAGATTTTAATCAAGCATTACGACTAAATTTTCAAGATGCCATTGTCTATCGCAACCGAGGTAGAGCACGTTCTATCTTAGGAGATCATCAAGGTGCGATCGCGGATCTTAACCAAGCAGTCCAGATGCAACCGGAAGATGTCTTAGTTTATATTGCCAGAGGTAATGTCTATCGGGCAAAGGGCAATTATCTCGGTGCAATTCAAGATTACACGCAAGCGCTGCAAATTAATTCTGATGATGCTCAAGCTTACTACAATCGCGGCATTGCCTATACTTGCTTAGAAGAAATACAAAACGCCGTGGAAGATTATCAACGGGCGGCGAGTATCTTTTGCGAACAAGAAGACTGGGAAAATTATCAACAAGTCTTAAATAGCCTAGAAAAAATCCAGAAATTTAGTCCAGAGTCAAAAAAGCAAAAATATCACCTGCTACGTCAGCGACTTTTACGAATGGTTGGGGGATACTGGGAAATTGCCGAACGATTGATTCAGCAAAACCGGGATTACCATCCTGGGATGTCAGACGAGTGGTATTTGCAAAAAGTGATTGATGATTTAGAACGCGATCGCAATAGATAAAATATAAATCTCACTACAAACGTAAAATCACCCGTATAAATGAAATGTACGGGTGAAAATGCGCTCGAACGCTTATTATTTTTCAATGAAACTAAACGTACCCGATATTAAGCAACGTTTCCAAGTTTAGTGAGAAGTGCGACCTTGACGGCGGCGGCGCAATCCAAACATACCAACTGCTCCCACCGCAAACATTGATAGAGTAACAGATGGTTCAGGAACGGTAGCACCAATTAAAGCTTTAACATTTGCCTCGCCGACATCAAGAACGACGACAACATCATTAAAGTCGCGATCAGAACCTTCGTTCCATTTACCAGTTGCAGAATCTACCCCTGAAGCGTGTAAACCTCCGTATAAATCCTCGAATGCCAGGAGGATGTAGTTGTTGTAAGCATAAGCAACTGCGTGCTGTAGTCCGTCAGCGTTAGAAGCTGTGTCAGTACCAAAGATATTGGCAGAGTTACCACGGCCTAAACCATCGGCTCTCAACCAGAAGTCGAGTTGAGTACCTGCGGTAACATTACCAACTTTCACCCCATCACCTAGTTTTAGTGCGTTACCGCCCCAGCCACCAACACATCCAGTCCCTTCACAAGAAATATCATTAAAAAGCAGCCCAGACTTGTTAGTAGTTCCTGTAGCTTCAAAGGCTAACTGGTTTCTATAACCTGCGCCCTCATTAATAAAGTAAACAGAAACATCGTGGTTGTATTTTAGATTTAATTTACTAGGGTCTAATTTCAATTGTCCGCTGTTTGGAAGGGCAACACTTTCTGCTTGGACAAATTGTTGGAAAGGTGTGTCGTTAAAACCAGTTTGAGACTTATTATATACAGTTGGTTGAGTCCAAGAGCTATTCCAATTAAAATCAGCAGCAGATGCAGTTTCTACTTTGGAAACTAACCCGGTTAATGTAGCTGTAGCGGCAATCAATGCTGTGAATAAATTAAGTTTCATATTATGAGCCATTAAGTAGGAAAAACAATTTAGATAATGCTTTTTGAGCAGCTATCTCTGTTCAGTCGTCTCTTACTTCTAACAGCTAGAATTCTGCAAAGTCAATCTGTTGATTTACTTTTACTAGTATATTTAAATAGCTCTTTATTTAAGGTATTTTTACTGAGAAAACCCTATTTTTTGGCGGGCATCACACTGTTAATAGCACTTAGCAATTAAGCTTTTATATGATTAAAAATTAATGAAAAATTTATCCTGTTTATGAAAATCAGATGTGCGATTTCTATACTGAAAAGCTAAAAGCTTAATCTAGAGCAATTTTCATTTAAATGAGGTAGATAAGTAATAGTGTGCCGTCATCCGTATTAACTAAGCTTTGGCTCAGTTAATACGCTGCTATACAAATAGAGTTGATCTCCGTACTTACGTTGGGAAACGTAGTAATCTATCAAATCAATGAAACCTGGGTAAATAAGTTTAGTGTTTGTTTTAAGCACTCAAGTGCTTACTACGTACTACGCTTTCGTTGCTTGATTAACTAGTAGTAGTCTGTCAAAATCGACTTCGGTATCGTCAGAATCTAGAAGTTATGCCAAGGATGGGAGACAATTTAAGGGGGTTGTACCTTAAAATGACAGTCTTTGCCTAGACTTGATGAATATCTTTTAAGGTTAAAATAATCAAGCTTTTCCAGAGCTACATTCCCCCTTTCACAGATAAAATCTATATATGAACGCTACACAAGAAAAACTAAAAGCTCTTTTAGAGCAGGCTTTAATCGCGGCTTTTGGCACTGACTTGGCTGGAGTAGATCCAATTTTGGTTCCTGCTAGCAATCCTAAATTTGGCGATTATCAGGCGAATGTGGCTTTATCCCTGAGTAAAAAGTTAGGATTGCAACCAAGAGTGATCGCAGGTGCGATCGTTGAGAAACTAGATGTATCCGAAATCTGTGAACCACTGGAAATCGCTGGGCCAGGATTTATCAATCTCAAACTGAAAACAGCATATTTAGAAGCACAACTAAACGCAATTCAAGCCGATCTTAGACTGGGAGTTCCAGCCGCGAAAACGCCGAAGCGGGAAATTGTGGATTTTTCCAGTCCGAATATTGCTAAAGAAATGCACGTTGGACACTTGCGTTCGACGATTATTGGTGATTCCATCGCCCGGATTTTAGAATTTCTTGGACATGATGTACTGCGGCTAAATCATGTCGGTGATTGGGGTACGCAGTTTGGCATGTTAATAGCCTATCTGCGGGAAGTTTACCCAGATGCGCTTACCACCGCTAATGCTTTAGATATTGGTGATTTAGTCTCTTTTTATCGCAAAGCCAAACTGCGGTTTGATACCGATGAAGCTTTTCAAGAAACAGCACGCCAAGAAGTCGTCAGATTACAAGCAGGTGCAGAAGATACACTCCATGCTTGGAAACTGTTGTGCGAACAGTCGCGGCGGGAGTTTCAAATAATTTATGAGTTGCTGGATATCAAGTTAATTGAACGTGGCGAATCTTTCTATAACTCTTTACTATCTGGTGTTGTAGAAGATTTAGAGAAATCTGGGTTACTGGTAGAAAATCAAGGGGCAAAATGTGTTTTTCTGGAAGGGTTTACAAATAGAGAAGGTGAACCTTTACCCTTAATTGTGCAGAAATCAGATGGCGGCTATAACTACGCCACAACAGATTTAGCATCTCTACGCTACCGAATTCAGCAGGATGAAGCAAAGCGGATAATTTATGTAACAGATGCTGGACAAGCAAACCACTTTGCCCAATTTTTCCAAGTAGCACGCAAAGCCGGATGGATTCCTAATGATGTGGAATTAGTGCATGTTCCCTTTGGGTTGGTGTTAGGAGAAGATGGTAAAAGAATCAAAACTCGTTTTGGGGACAGTGTGCGTTTGCGGGATTTATTAGATGAAGCTGTTTCTCGTGCCCATGCTGACCTCAAAACTAGATTACAAAAAGAAGAACGCCAAGAAACTGAAGAATTTATTAATGAAGTTGCTAGGGTAGTTGGAATCAGTGCAGTGAAGTATGCAGACTTAAGCCAAAATCGCACCAGTAACTACATCTTCAGCTACGACAAAATGCTGGATCTTAAAGGTAATACTGCACCTTATATGCTATATGTTTATGCGCGGATTCATGGGATTAGCCGCAAGGGTAATATTAACTTTAAAGAGTTGGGAAATAATGCCGTTTTGTTGCAGCATGAAACAGAATTAGCGCTAGCAAAATATTTACTTCAACTGGATGAAGTTATTAGTAGTGTAGAGCAAGACTTGCTGCCCAATCGTTTATGTGAGTATTTGTTTGAACTAAGTCAGAAGTTTAACCAATTCTACGATCGCTGTTCCATACTACAAGCGGAGGAACCACAGCGCACATCCCGTTTAGTTTTATGTGATTTGACTGCTAGAACTTTGAAGTTGGGATTATCTTTGTTGGGAATTCAGGTATTGGAGAGGATGTAATATTTTTTTTAACGCAAAGTTACGCTGAGGTAGCGCAAAGGTACGCAGAGTAAGAGTTAAGTTAAAGCTTCTTTGTGTACTTTGCGGGTTGTTAAGAAAATTTGCTGGACTTGGAGGCGATCGCTTATGGTACGGACACCATCTAAAAATATAACTTTGGCAGAGTTTCTAATGTTACCAGAAACAAAACCCGCTAGTGAATACATTGATGGACAATTTATTCAAAAACCTATGCCACAGGGAGAACATAGCACTATTCAAGGTGAACTGATTATTTTTATTAATGCTATCTTGAAATCCCAAAAAGTTGCACGAGCATATCCAGAACTGCGGTGTACTTTTGGTGGCAGATCAATTGTCCCGGATGTAGCGGTATTTACCTGGGAGAGAATACCTCGGAAAGAAAATGGCAGGGTAGCAAATTTATTTTCAGCAGATCCTGATTGGACTATTGAGATTCTATCGCCTGACAAAAGACAAACGAAAGTTACAAAAAATATTTTACATTGCCTAAATTATGAAACACAAATGGGTTGGCTGATCGATCCAGAAGAACAAACGGTATTTGTGTACATCCGCAATCAACAGCCACTCATGTTGGATGAACTAGAAGCTTTACTCCCTGTGCCAGATTTTGCAAGTGAGTTGAGGCTGACGGTAGGAAATTTATTTGGTTGGCTGTTAGAGTAAACCCAATCATGTCAAACCCTGACGAACTGAGTAAGGAAATACACCAATTACAACAGGTTTTATGGGTAGGAATCGGTTGTAAACGGGGAACCTCATGGCAGCTGATTGATTGGGCAATTGAGAAAGTCTTTCGAGAAAATCAACTTTTTCCAAGTGCGATCGCAGGTATTGCTACCATTGACACTAAAGCCTCGGAAGTTGGCTTAGTCAAACTTTGTCGCCTCCGCAATTTGCCCCTAAAAACCTTTTCTGCGAAAATCCTTAGCTCTGTCTGTGTCCCCAACCCTGCCACAATTACCGACGATAAAGTAGGTACACCTAGCGTAGCAGAGGCAGCTGCTATGCTTGCAGCTTCTCAACTCACTTCGCTGACTGTTTTCCCCTTTACAAACATAGAAGAATTGCGGGTGAAGTTCTTAGTTCCTAAACAAATTTTCCAGATACAAGGGCAATCAGGAGCGGTAACTCTTGCTGTTGCCCAAGCTTTAAATATTAGTATTACAAAAATTCCCTAATTTTTCTAGTCAACAACTCTCAAAAAATAGTTAATTATGCTAGAAACAATTGCTAGTACAATTGAACCTAACAAAGCAGGTAAAAAGCCCTGAATCTCAAAACCAGAACCAGGAGTTAGGACACTTGCCAGCCAAAGGGCTAAGGCGTTAATCACCAATGTAAATAAACCAAAGGTGAGTAAGGTAATTGGAAACGTCAAAATCTGCAAAATTGGTCTAATAAATGCATTAACCAGACCAATAACAAGGGCAGCAATTAAGGCAGTCAGAAAATTCTTGATAAAGAATCCCGGAACGATATTAGCAGTAATAAACAACGCCACCGCAGTACCAAGCCAAGTTAATAAAAAGTGTTGCATAAGTTTTTTTAGAGGATTTAGCAGTCAGTTTAATTAATTTCACTATTGCCAGTTGTGATCTATAACACGATTAGGTATTGTTGTGCTTGACTCCTAAAGTTGCCATTATCTTTCGTCAGGCTAAAATCAATGTAATTTTTCAGTGCTGCTAAGAGAGATACTTCTAATCGGTATATCTTTATCGTATTGCAGGATGTACCGCAGTGAACTACTCACACTGACCTGAGTACAGTTTAAGTGGGGGACTTAGGGTGATTTAGTTAAATTCATAAAAAATTCTGTGAAGCGCAAAACCCCTACAGAGGTTTATTGAAGTTGAAAAACCTCTGTACCTTGGGGATTTCCAAAAAAGAAATAAGTTATCAGCCCGCGCTTTTGCTTACACGCAAAGGAGACGCTGGCTATGCTCATACTATGCCTAACGCCGCAAAAGAACCTCCCAGGTAGACCCACCAACTACGCCATCAGCTTCTAAACCATAGCGCTTTTGTGCAGCTTTCACTGCTGCTTCGGTTGTCTCGCCAAAGTCTCCATCGGCATCACCTTTCAAGAAACCAAGCTTTTTCAGTTGTTGTTGCAACTTAACAACTTCAGAACCACGTAATCCTATACGCAAAATTGGCAATCCTTCTGAGGTGTATTGAATACCAGGAGTTCGTTTTGTAGTTGTGTTTGACTGAGTTCGAGTAGTTGATGTAGTACGCTTCGGCGTTTTCTTTGTGCTAGAAGTTGTAGTTTTTCTGGGAGTTGCAGGTCTTGGCTCAGGGTTGGTCGTAACTTGAGTTACAGCTTTTTTTGGGGTAGTAGGTTTTGGTTCGGGTCTAGTCGGAACTTGTGTTACAGCTTGTCTCGGAGGGTTGGGGTTGGGATTTGCAACGTTGGTGAGGTTACTAGCCTGGGTTGGAACAGGAAAATTTGTAGCTGAGTTAAATCTTGGCTGGGATGAAGGGACAGTTGATGCTGCTACTGGTTGATTAGGAAAAAGTCGTTGCCAAGTGCTGGCATCAACAACGCCATCTGGATTCAAGCCAGCTGCTTGTTTAAATCGGGAAACAGCACTAGCTGTATTTTCACTATAAATGCCATCTACTGCACCAGAATAAAAACCCAAAAGTTTCAGAGCTGCCTGAAGTTCAGATACGCGTTCGCCTTGGCTACCAACTTTCAGGCTAGGGCGGTTGATGCTATTTCCAGGATTTACTTGGGCAATTTTTTGCGGGGCTGCTATTGATACTACAGCCGTTGAGGTAATAAGCAGAGGCGTAGCCAAGAACAAGAGTATTTTAATGGCTGATAAAGATTTAGACCTCTTTGGCCGCCAATCCTTTTGCCGTTTTTCCATTCTACAGCGATTTACAGTTGGGTCTAGTGATTTTAAATAACTCAAAATACTTGCTGTCAGGCTGCTTTGCATGGAATTCACTCCCAGAATATTCTCATGCTAATGGTACAGCCGCTTGGTCGAAAAAACAGCTGCTGCATTTTACAATATCTTCGACGGGTGTAGCTGGGACACATTCTCAGTTACGCGATCGCGCGATTAATTGCTTCTTCTTGACCAACTAAAGACAAGTAAGGCTCTTTTAAATATTTACAAGCTGAAGCGATCGCATCCTTGGCACTCACCGCCGCAACCAATTCTTGAAACTTGGTGTCAAAATCAATTCCTAAGCCCAAAATTTCATACCAACCGTATATCTGAGCAATTTGCCCGTTCGTTTGTTTACCCAAGGCGTATTGCCCCAGAATCTTGTTTTTAGCAGCTTGGAGTGCGCTATCGGATACTTCGGTGGTACACAATAAATCTACTTCTGTACGCAGTCCTTCTAGGGCAATGCTGGTATTTTCTGGTGCTGTACCGATGTAAACCACAAAGGACGCTGGAAAGAGCCTTGTAGAGTAAAAGGCAGATACTTCGTAAGCTAAACCTCGTTTTTCCCGTAATTCGACAAACAAGCGGCTAGAAAGCCCATTTCCCAAGTAGGTAGACAGCAATTTTAATGAAGCGTAGTCAACTGAACTCACTGATGTTCCTAAATACCCAAGCATCACGATTGATTGTTGTGTCTGTACTGGCTTCAGCTTTACCTGTGGTTCTACCTTAATCTCAGGTAAATTTAGTATTGGCAGTGCTTGGGCTGGGGATTGCCAATCACCAAAAACTTCTTCCACCAATGCTACTGCATCTCTGGGTACGACTCTACCAGCAATACTAATTACTACATTATCTGGACGAAAGTAAGTCTGGTGATACTCCACTAAATCCTCACGAGTTAAGCGGCTCATGGTGGTTTCATCTCCCAGCACTGACATGGAGTAGGGATGATTTTGGTACATTACCTGCCGCATTTGTTCAAAAGCAACATTGAACGGTTGCTCTTTTTGAGAACGAATATCCTGGAGTGCTAAACGCCGTTCTAGTTCCACTTGAGTTTCAGGAAAAGTAGGCGATCGCAAAATTCGCCCTGCCAATGCTAAAATTTCCCCAAAATCAGATGTTACCGTCTTGAAAGATAGTAAAAAATAATCAGTGCCAGTATCCGCACTCAAACTCGCCCCTACAGACTCGACAATTTCTGCAATTTCCAAGCTAGAAAGTCCATCACATCCCTTTGTCATCACTGCTGATAACAAATGTGCCAACCCTGCTTGCTCCCGGTTTTCGTTACAACTACCGGCACGCACAAAGATTCGCGCTGCAATAATGTCCGCAGCCGGATTTTCTGCCACTAGCACGATAATGCCATTGTTCAATACGGTGCGATGGATGGGCGATTTTTGCAGCAAGGTTGTCATTTGTCCTTTGTCATTTGTCATTTGTCCTTTGTCCTTTGTCCTTTGTCAAAAACTAATGCCCCATGATGTCACTTGCTTCTCCCAAGGGGAGAGGCTGCGCGAACAAGTCGGGCATTGCCCGCCCAACGCAGTAGCTCCCCCATGCCCAATGCCCAGTAACTAACACGGTTTAAGTACAGTAACCGCATAATTCTGCGGCGAGAGATACTGTTTAGCTAATTTTTGCAGTTCTTTGGCATCAAAAGACTGAATCTGCTGGGGATATGTCACAGCTAATTCAACTTGGGCAATGGTATTGTAATATCCATAAAGCCCCGTCAGTTGATTTGGTGTTTCAGTAGAAAACGCATACTCGTTACATAGAAGTCTGCGTATACGAGCAAGTTCTTGTTCGCTAATTCCTCTAATCAGCAAATCATCCAGATGAGCGCAAATTAAAGACTCAACTTCCTCCAGGTTTTCTGGTTCTAACCAGGCAGTAATTGTAAATAAACTTGATTCCCGTTGTAGAGAAAAACTACTACAAATTCCCTGTACCAATTGCAAATCTTCTCGCAAATCGCGCACTAAACGCGAAGTCCGCCCTTCTGCCAATAACACTGACAAAAAATCTAAACCATAGCCAGTAGGGATATCTTCTACTCCGGGTACCAGCCACGCCATTAACAATCGCGCTTGCTCTATGCGTGGTAAACACAGTTCTTGACGGTGAATTCCTGTTATTACTGGCTTTGTCACTTTCTCAAACTGCGGACAATTTGAGGGTTCGGCAAAATCAGCAAATGAATGATTTACCATTTCCCAAGCTGGTTGCTGGGCTATACCGCCTGCAATTACCACTGTCATGTTTTCCGGCTGATAGTGAGTGCGGTGAAAACAGCGCATTGCTTCTGGCGATTGCTGCATCAGTTCTTGCTCAGTACCCAGCACCGAACGTCCGTAAGGGTGATGCGGATAGATGCTTTGAATTAGAGCTTGAAATCCTATCCAGTCGGAATCGTCATAACATGAGCGAATTTCCTCTAACACTACATCCCGTTCTCGGCTAAATTCATCTTCTGGAATTGCCGCATTGAGTAGTAGTTCTCCCAAGTAGGGCAGAGTCTCTTTTAAATAAGGGGCAGCTGTGGTGAGTGAATAATGAGCATAATCATAGCTTGTCGCCGCATTACTCACGCCACCCCGGTTTTCAACTTTGGAATCAAACATTCCAGGAGGTAACGTCGCTGTACCTTTAAAAATCATGTGTTCTAAAAAGTGCGCCATGCCAAACCACGGTTTTGGCTCTAGGCTGGCTCCAGCACGCACCCAAACATCCGCCACAACTACGGGAGTAGTGGGAATTTCTTGATGAATAAAAGTTAAACCACTCTCTAGTCGGAAGACTGAGGCTGGAAATACGGTATTAGTTAGTTGTTTTAACAATTTTTTGTAGTTTTAACCACAATTTAACGCAATTGCGTAATTTTAACTCTGAACGATACCTGATTTAGAATCAAGTTATACAGATTTTGTTTTTCCCAGCAAATATCGCTAACTTCAGTAGACCCAACTTTTTTATATGTTGACAAAATAATAAGGGTTTGTACCCATGTTTCTGAGACTGACAAGAGCCAGCGCAAGCGATTGCAGGAAAACTTTTCTACAACCCCATTGCTTAAAAAACTGTATTATAAATTACTATTTTTAGCGTAGGCGTAGCCTGCTGTAGGCATCGCAGACTTTTCAGTTAACTGATTATTGGCTTCTATGGTAGCCTACCACGCCATTTCTTTGGATTTTGAGAAGAGTGGAAAACTGCATAGACAATAATTGTAGTGTTTGAATGCTCATAGAAAACAACGTAAGGGAAGCGGCGAATTACAGCCCTTCAATAGCTTTCGTGAACTACCTGATACATTTCTGGATTTCGCCTAATGAACTGAATACAAGCATCTACACAACGAAGAAATTCTTCACCCAAACCAAGTTCCTGCTCTTCATACCAAATACAAGCCAAAGCCACATCTTGTTCTGCCTCTGGCAGAATAATCAGATTTCTAAACACCATACTGTCTATTACGAATTCGCTCCTTAACTTCTTCCCAGGAACTACCTGAGTCAGGATTTTGTAAGTAGGTTGCTTTTCTCTTAGCAAGTTCTTCTTTTTGCCAGTCAAGCACAGGAATTTGCTCTGGAACTTGGGCAATGCTATCCCATAAGTCTTCCACAAGCTGCAATTTTTCTGAGAGGGTTAACTCAAAAATCTGAGTGAACTCTGCGTTCATACCAACCTCGTTCGGTGACTAGCCATTTTGTTCTAAGTCTATCACTGACAACACTGATGCTTTCAGAATGGCGTTCTAAAAAGCTATTCGCTGCTTCAAGGACAAAAGCTTATGATGAACGCAATAAATCTGGGCATGTTACAGTTTCTTTCCCTAGCGATGATTTTCCATTCAATACTTGGTATTAAAGACGAAAGAATGTGTCCTGAAGGGGTGACAAAGAAGCTAAAAAGCAGATTGGATAAGGAACATAGCACGCAGACCCTTCTGAAAATAGGGTAATTTATTGGGCTTTAAACGCATAAGCTCATG
>NZ_JABXKF010000159.1 GCF_017115165.1 Nostoc sp. LPT
ACTCATCTTTGCACTCACTACTTTTATCGTAAGCGATTATCCGGACATGATATCACCTTTGACTTCTATATAGGTTTCGTCCACCCGCCATGAGTCATTGGTTGGGCGTAAGTGTCGCCGGCATCGCTTCTCCAATTCCGGTCCATATTGCTGTACCCATCGATAAATCGTTGTGTGATGGATTACCCACCCTCGCTCACTCACCATTTCCGCCACTTGTCGATATGACAACGGGTAAGTCAAATACCACCGCACACACAGCAAGATGATTTCGGGTTGGTAGTGACGCCACTTGAAGGGATTCGATTTGAACATGCAGACAGGAGATCACAGACACGAGTTCTCACTTTATCATCTGCCGTTCCTCTTTTTGCAACACAACAGTTTCGCTCATATAGAAGGGGTTCATAGCCTTTCCATGTAACCCATAATACATTAAAAGCTTAAGTGACTAGATATTATTCAGATTTTTGCCAGAAGTTTAATGATGCGATCGCCTTCACCAATTCTTCTGGATCTACAGGCTTAGAAATATGCTGTTGAAATCCCACAGCGATCGCTTGTTGACGATCTATCTCACCAGCATAAGCAGTCAAAGCGATCGCCGGAATTGTCCCTCCTTGCTCTGGTTTTAAACTCCTCACCTGTCGCATCAGCATATAGCCATCCATTTCTGGCATCCCGATATCGCTAATGATCAGATTTGGCTGTGATTGACTCAATGCAGTTAAAGCTTCAATGGCTGAGGCGACAACGGTAACAGTTGCACCATACTGCTCCAGCATGAAGGGCAAAAATTCTCGCATATCTGCATCATCATCTACCACCAGAATCTCTAAGCCAGACAGGGACGAAGATTGAGCCGCCTCAAGTGAGGAGTTATCTTTTGCATCCTTGATTCCTTTGCTTTCATTCTGTAAGTATGGAAGTCTCACACTGAAAGTTGCTCCTTGTCCTTCGCCGAGACTTTCTGCTTGCACAGTTCCTCCGTGAAGTTCTACGAGATGGCGAACGATCGCTAATCCTAAACCTAAACCGCCAAATTTTCGAGTTGTCGCCCCATCTGCTTGACGGAAATAATCAAAGACATAAGGTAAAAACTCAGGTGCAATTCCCTTCCCTGTATCAGTTATACGGATTTGTACCTGTGAGCCAACTTGTCCTAATTTAATTTTTATCTGTCCGCCGATGGGAGTAAACTTAATCGCATTGGAAAGGATATTCCAAAAGACTTGTTGCAATCGATTGGCATCGCCTAAAACTTGCCCAACACCAGATTCGAGAATTGTCTGAATCTGGATAGACTTAGCCTCCGCCGATAAACGCACTGTTTCGATCGCAGCTTCAATCACTGATACCAAATTAATCTGGTAAAAGTTGAGGTGAAGTTTACCCTGAAGGATGCGGGAAACATCGAGTAAATCTTCAATTAATTGAGTTTGCAACTTGACATTGCGCTCAATGGTTTCTAAAGCGCGCTCGCTTGTTGCTTGGTCAAGCTTGCGGGTTTGCATCAGTTTTATCCAACCCAGAATCGGGTTGAGTGGTGTTCTTAATTCATGAGACAGCACAGCTAAAAATTCATCTTTGATCCGATTTGCTGATTCAGCAGCGCTTCGTGCTGTTCGTTCGGCTTCATAGAGATGGGCGCGAGCGATCGCTTGGGCGCATTGTTGAGCAACAGCCAAGATAAACGCTTTATCTTCTCCACTAAGTTGTTGGAGTTTGGCAAATCCCAAAGTTATACCGCCAACTGCCCAACCTTCCACCATTAATGGAATAGAAATCCAGGCTTCAAAGTTGTATTTGGCGTAAGTTTCAGCCAAATGTGGGTAACGATTTACCCGATTTTGTATTGATTCAGCCCAAATAGGTTGCCCAGTCCGTACAGCTTCTGCTAGAGGAGAAAGTGAATCGATGGCAAAATGACGCCAAGTATCTATCAAATCTTGGTTATAGCCAACCGCATGTACAATTTCCAGTTCAGTTTTACTTTCATTCAGCAAGGCGACGAGGGCACAACTGGCTTCCAAAGCAGCCATGCTTTGCTCTACAATCACTTCAGATACTTGGACTGGTGTCAGTAATTCTGAAAGGGCAGCCGTGATCGATTGGAGACGAGCAATACGCTCTAACGCTGTTTCTGCTGTTTTTTGTGCTTGCTGCGCTTCTTGGTAAAGGCGGGCATTATCGATCGCGATCGCCGCTCGATGGGCAATATCTTGCGCGAATGACAAGTCAGCCGTGCCGTAAAGACGTTCTGATTCCGCAGTAAAAAAGGAAATTGCGCCAAAAATCCTTTCCCGTGCCACCAAGGGCAAGATTATACAGGATTTTAAACCAAGTTCGCGCACAATTCTTAGATGTTCTGCGTCTGCGATGCCTTCTACTAAAGCTGCATCTGAAATTTCAGTTACCATTTCAGCAAGTCCTGTACGCAGCACTTTCGGCACACCTTCAGGTTCATCCAATTTTCTCGGATAATACTGATGAAGTTCCCAACCGAGTTTAACTTTCTCTGGATCTCGGTGAGCAACTGCTACCCGATTAATTGATTGGTTGTCTTGCAGCAGATCAACGCTGCACCAATCGGCGAAATAAGGCACAACCAAGTTTGCCACGCTAGCAAGCGTGCTTTCGTAATCGAGAGAAGAAGCGAGGGTTGCACTGACTTGAGCCAAAAACCTGGCTCGTTGTCGCTCGGCTTCTGCTTCCTGTCGGGCGATTTGCTCTTGAATCAGTTGGATACGTGCTGAACGAGGAATTTGCAAGCCTTCTAAGATATCTTGCTCTCCCAAAACAAAGGATTGAATTTGTCCAGTCGTCTCTAATTGCTGCAAACACTGTTCTAGATCGAATTGTAAACTTAAAGCGCTCTGATACCTCTGTTCTGGAACCTTTGACAGCAATTTCATGATCATGTCACAAAGCATTTGCGGGATATCAGAGTTCAGCTTTATGGGAGATAGCGGAGATTTTTCAAGATGACAATGCACCCACTCTAAGGGATCTTTACCTTGAAACGGTAGCTGACCTGTGAGTATCTCATAAAAGGTGACTCCCAGAGAATACAAATCGCTGCGATAGTCAATTCCTCGATTCATTTGCCCAGTTTGCTCAGGTGACAAATAAGGTAAACTGCCTTCAATGGGACTAGAACTGCTAACTATTTGCTCCTGGTATGGAATAAAAGCAGCAATTCCAAAATCAGCAATTTTGACCTGATTAGTTTCGAGGTTAACTAAGATATTTTGCGGCTTAATATCCTTGTGGACAATGTGATCAGTGTGGATTTGGGCAAGTTTGCTAGTGATTTCAATCGCAATCTTCAGAAACGGCACAGGCTGTTGAAATTCGTCTAGAAACTGGTCGAGCGATCGCCCCTCAAAATCCTCCATAATTAAATAAGGGATTCCCCGATCCATCTCTAAGGCATAGACTTTGACTGCGGGGCATTGCTGAATTAAGGGATGATTTCGCAACTGATAGGATTCTCCCCCTGCTTCCCCTGCCCCCCCTGCCTGCCTAAATTCATCTCCCTGTTCTGCAACACCAACTGCGGCGGCAGTATTTAACCTTTGAGCGATCGCATACTCATGTTTGAATTGTTCGATATTATTGAGCGTACACTGTTCTGGACGTAGGCTTTTGATAATTACTGGACACCGATCTTTAACTCTAATTCCACGGTATATGACTGCTTTTACCCCTGCTTTTAACAAAGTGACAATCTGAAATCCGGGTAATGCAATCGTCATGCCAAATACTCCAGCCGTGCTTCTTCAGGGATAATCCGAGCTTAATTGTATTTTAAATACATTTCTTTGGGCAGATGAAATTTAGATGATATCAGGTTCGGATAATTATTTCTGCTGACTCAAAAACCAAAAGTAAGCTAAAATTCAAGCAGAGTAAGCATTTCCCGCTCAGAAACTCCCCATGTTTGATAACCTGCAAACCCAAATTTACCAACTAGAACAATTTGCCAACAGCCTCGTTTCTAACCAACTGACACACCTAAGCGTCGTAAGTATTGGTATCATCTTTGCAGCTGGTTTGCTCACCAGTCTCACACCCTGTATGCTTTCCATGCTGCCAATTACCATTGGTTACATCGGCGGTTATGAAGCCAAAAGCCGCCTCCAAGCAGCTGCTCAATCAACTTGGTTTGCTTTAGGTTTAGCAACTACACTAGCAGGGCTAGGCATTTTAGCAGGTTTTGTCGGAAAAGTCTACGGCCAAGTGGGAATTGGTTTGCCGATTATCGTCAGCATTATCGCTATTCTCATGGGGCTGAACTTATTAGAAGCACTGCCTCTGCAATTTCCATCCTTGGGTGAAACGAATTGGATTTCGCCGGATTTGCCAGTCGGGTTGCGTTCCTATTTGCTGGGACTAACTTTCGGCTTAGTGGCATCCCCTTGTAGCACGCCTGTTTTAGCGAGCTTACTGGGTTGGATTGCCAATACACAAGACTTAATTTTAGGTGCTGTTTTGTTACTTTCTTATACAGCAGGTTATGTAGCACCATTGATTTTGGCAGGTACTTTTACAGCTTCAATTAAAAAATTACTGGAATTGCGTCGCTGGTCTGGTTGGATTAACCCAGTTAGTGGGGCGCTGTTGGTAGGATTCGGTGTATTTTCCTTAATTTCTCGGATTCCTCTGGGCAGTTTTTAATATCAATACATTTGTTAGATTTTACACATAATGACTTTAGAAGATTCGGCGTCCAAAGAATTAAAATGGTGGGCGATACCTGGGCAGTTCTTACGCCAAGAACTTTTGCCTGTACTGACTAACTTACGACTAGCGATCGCACTACTGCTATTGATTGCAATCTTTAGCTCCACCGGTACTGTAATCGAGCAAGGTCAATCACCCGCATTTTACCAAGCCAACTATCCAGAACATCCAGCTTTATTTGGTTTCTTAACTTGGAAGGTAATTCAAGTAGTTGGATTAGACCACGTATATCGTACTTGGTGGTTTCTAGCATTACTCATCTTATTTGGTACTAGCTTAACTGCTTGTTCATTTACCCGTCAGTTACCAGCCTTAAAAGCTGCCCAGCGCTGGAAATATTACGAAGAACCACGGCAATTTCAAAAGTTAGCTCTGAGTACAGAACTAGATACTGGTTCTTTGAATTCTCTCAGCGAAATATTACAGAAACACCGCTATAAAATTTTTCCAAATCAAGAAAAAGAAAATCTCCTTTACGCCCGCAAAGGAATAGTCGGACGCATTGGGCCAATTATTGTTCATATTGGCATCGTCGCGATTTTGTTAGGGGGAATTTGGGGAGCGATGACTGGGTTTCTCGCTCAGGAAATGGTTGCTAGTGGCGATACATTTCAAGTGACAAATATTGTCGATGCTGGCCCAATAGCTGCAAAAATCCCAAAAGATTGGTCTGTGCGCGTCAATCGTTTTTGGATTGACTACACACCATCTGGCGGCATCAATCAATTTTATTCAGATATGTCTGTCTTGAATAATCAGGGAAAGGAAATTGACCACAAGAAGATTTTTGTCAACGAGCCTCTGCGTTATCATGGCATAACTTTCTATCAAACTGATTGGGGAATTGCAGGTGTTCGCGTCCAATTTAACAACAGTCCGATTTTTCAGCTACCGATGGCGCAATTGAACACTAACGGTAACGGGCGCATTTGGGGAACCTGGGTTCCGACTAAACCGGATTTGAGTGAGGGTGTCTCTCTGTTAGCGAAAGACTTGCAAGGGATGGTATTAATTTATGATGCCACTGGCAAACTTGTTGATACAGTCCGCGCTGGGATGTTCACCGAAGTTAATGGCGTAAAGCTGAAAATTTTGGATGTAATTGGTAGCACTGGCTTACAAATTAAAGCCGATCCAGGCATACCAATTGTTTACACAGGGTTTGGCTTGCTCATGCTGGGTGTGGTAATGAGTTACTTTTCCCATTCGCAAATCTGGGCATTGCAAAAAGGCGATCGCTTGTATGTGGGTGGCAAAACTAATCGCGCTCAAGTTGCTTTTGAACAAGAGGTTTTAGAGATTTTAGATCGGCTGAGTTCACAGCCAAAAGGTGAGGAGAAAGAGACGACGATTGAAGTTTAAACGCAGAGGGGCGCAAAGGAAATCGCAGAGGTACGCAGAGGATTACTTTGCGTACCTTTGCTTTTCCAAGTTATTTACAATCAATTACGCCCACACTAGCTACAAATTAGGAAATTACTAGAGGTATTTATTAAACATTGAAACAAAAAATTTCTATGTCTGCCAAGCTTCCATCTCAGGGACGGGTTTGCCTTCTACCTTTAATCGCTATCTTGTTAAGTATTGCTTCTTGCGCTGCCGAGCAGAAAAATATAAAGCGTGTTTCCCTTATTGGTACTGGGGCAAGTTTTCCCGCACCTTTGTATGAGCGTTGGCTTTCAGATTACAATCAGCAAAATCCCAATGTAGAAATTAACTATCAAGCTATAGGAAGCAGTGCCGGAGTGCAACAGCTCATCGACGGTACTGTAGACTTTGCAGCTAGTGATGTGGGAATTACAAGCGAACAAGCAGCCAAGATAAAACGAGGAGTAATCGCTTTGCCAATAACTGCTGGTTCTATTGTGCTAGCTTATAACCTTACACCAGTTGCACAGCAGTCGCCTCAAGTGAATGTGCCAACTGCTCTAAGGCTACCACGCCAAGTTTACGTAGATATTTTTCTCGGAAAAATTATGAATTGGAATCATCCTAGAATAGCCGCAGCTAATCCAGGTGTAAGTTTGCCCGATTTACCAATTCAGGTTGTACACCGAACTGATGGTAGTGGAACTACAAGCGTGTTAACGCAACACCTAAGTACTATAAGTCCAGAATGGAAAAGCAAAATTGGGGCTGGTAAATCTGTAGCATGGCGAGTGGGAATTGGTGGAAAGGGTAACGAAGGTGTTACCGCCCTGATTCAACAGATACCAGGAGCTATTGGCTATGTAGAATACATTTACGCCAAACAAAATAAGCTTCCTGTGGCTGCTTTAGAAAATAAATCTGGTAATTATATTACACCGACACCAAAATCAGTAGCACAAACTTTAGAAGCAGTGAAATTACCAGATGATAACTTGATTGCTTTTATCACCGATCCTATAGATGCTCAGTCATATCCTATCGTCACTTACAGCTGGCTTTTAACTTATCAGCAATATCCCAACCGAGTCAAAGCTCAAGCGCTGAAAAATTTTGTGAATTGGGCTGTAATTGACGGGCAAAAATCCAGTTTGGAACTTGGGTATATTCCTTTATCAAAAAAAGTTGTGCTTCAAGTGCAATCTGCTGTGAAGAAAATTGCTGAATAAATATAGCAGTTCTCCTTTGGATGCAACTTTTAGTGTAGGTGTTGGCGCAGCGTGTCGCAGACAAGCCTCTCGTAGAGAAGGCATCGCTTGTTTTTGATCTGACCTCACAAAATCGCGTTGCTCCCGATTGCGTTTAGTTATAAACTTTGTAAAGAATAAGAAGTTTTTTAGCAAGCCAATAATCATTACAGTTTTATTATGAAATAGTAAACAGCTAATAACTTCATTTCTAGTTGACTGAAGTTTAGTGCTGTTATTTGGTGGAGGGTGCAATGTTTGGTGATTTGGATTTTGCTCCTTAGAGTGCTTTGGCTAGGAATTGTGCGCTTGCTCAATTAACTTCAGATAGCGGTTTTTCCAATATTTCTAAGCTTCTAACTTAATGGAAGTAACTGCCAGACCCTGACCAAATAGTACTTTTTTGATTGATATTCCCATTACTATCTGGAGGCTATTGCTATGTTCGATGAACAAGCTTACTTGCTAGCATACCCTGATGTAGCGGCGGCTGTTAATGCTGGCTCTTTTACCTCAGGACTACAACACTATGAACAGTTTGGACAATTTGAGGAGAATCGCTTTGGCTTTTTTTTAGGAAGCAACGGGAATGACACCATAACTGGCTTTGGTGAAGGGAACAAACTCATCGCTGGACTTGGTTTCGACGTTTTATCAAATGGAGCAACAGTTGCTGGAGTCGGTCAGATTGATACCCTAATTGGCACCCAAGGGACAGATGTATTCCTCCTTGGCCATTCTAGTTTGTCTTCATTAAGCTCCACACCTCAACAATTTTACGTTGGTGGTGGTAATACAGATTATGCTTTAATCCAAGACTTTAAGCGAGCCAGTGACATGATTGTGCTAGAAGGAGCACCACAGAACTACACTTCTCAAGTAGTAAACGGAAGTTTAAACATCTCTACATCATCGGGAGACTTAGTTGGTATTGTGGAGGGGATTACTTTTTTGATGCCTGTTTCGGGTGATTTGATTGACATTACAAGATTCAACATTCCATTGAATGCTGTTGGACCGTTTACTGTTTTTTTATAATGCAATCTACGACTTACTTTGCGACTAGATTGTCAGACTGTAAGAGTTTTTGAGTATTACAATGCTCTTGGCTCCTTCCAATACCGAAGCAAATCATGTCGGCATTAAAAACATTTCGCTCCTCATTACTTTTTATGCTAAATACGTCTGTAAATAAGCCTGAAACTCTTGCTCGGCGATAATAACAGCCGTTAATTTAAGCGTTTGAGGCAAGATTTCTGAAATTGAAGCTATAACTCCCTGTAAGACTTGATTTTCAACGCAAGTGATGGACTTTAATTAAAAGTTCAGCATAATACGTACTGAATAACTAAACATTTTCACGATCAATAGTTTGGGATAAGGAGAATGCTTCACAGAAACATTAAAATTATTAGGATTTGGGAACATAAAATCAAGCTGCAAAGTGCGTCCTATGCACCAATTTGTAACAAGCAGATTGCCCTAAAGTTCGTTCAGGGAGAAGGAGGGTTGAAAAACTATCCTGCAAGTATATACTGGCGATCGCCTATCAATCAAACAGACTTTTCCAAATACTGTGAAAAGTTAACTATTGTATCAAGGAAAACTCAGTATTGGTGGTACTGGTGTAGTAATTTTATAAGGTTAGGAAGTTGCTTGGTTATAGCAAGTGTGTTTATTGCTTCCTTACAAGAGCGTGTTTTTGCTCAAATTACCCCGGATGCCACCTTACCTACTAACTCTAGCGTCACAAGAGATGGAAACATCTTCAATATTACTGGAGGAACAAAAGCAGGAAGTAATTTGTTTCACAGCTTCTCTGAGTTTTCTGTACCTCTTGGTGGCACTGCTTATTTTAATATAAATATTAATAATACTGTAGATATTAAAAATATCATTAGTCGAGTTACGGGTGGGTCAGTTTCTAATATTGATGGGCTAATTCGTGCTAATGCTCCCGCTAATTTGTTTTTGATAAATCCAAAAGGGATTATTTTTGGCCAGCGTGCGAGACTGGATGTTAAAGGTTCTTTTGTTGCGACTACAGCAAATGCGATCGCTTTTGGTGATAAAGTGATTTTCAGCGCCACGAATCCGACTACTTCTCCACTGTTGACAATCAATCCTTCCGCTTTTCTATTCAATCAAATTCCTACTGCGCCAATTCAAAATAACTCAGCTAACCTAAGGGTCAAAGATAATCTTAGTTTGCTGCTAGTTGGTGGCGATATAAACATGAATGGTGGCTCCCTGAAGGCTTCTGGTGGGCGAGTAGAGTTAGGAGGTTTAGCGCAAGAAGGAATAGTTGGGCTAAATGTAAATGATCATAATCTGAGCTTAAATTTTCCGCCTGACCTATTGCGAGCTTCATTATCGCTTACCAAGGGGGCTGAAGTGGATGTTGCATCTGATGGTGGTGGCAGTATTGCCGTCAATGCCCAGAATATAGATATTTCGGAGGGAAGTAGCTTACGTGCTGGCATCAACCCATTAGCTACAGCCGTTAACGCGAAAGCTGGAGATATCACCCTCAGCGCCAAAGAAACAGTGACAGTCAAAGATAGCTCTATCTACAATGCCGTTTTTGGTTTAGGAGATGGTGGTTCCCTACGCGTGGATGCCGGAAAATTGATTATTCAAGATGGAATAGTAGCGACTGCTACTACTTCTAGTGGTAGTGCTGGGGATCTGGTTGTGAACGCCTCTGACTCAATAGAACTAACTGGCAGTTCCTCATCAAACGGTACAATTGACATTTTTCCGATTAATTTATTCGGTTTTTCTCCCAAGTTTACTGCTCCTATTGGCTTATTTTCCGCTTCCCTTGATGCCAAGAATCTTTTTGCCCAAAATCTTCGTGCCGTTCCTCTTTTTTTAAGGCCTTTTCTAATTTCTCTTCTACCTATTGGAAGTGGAAATGCCGGAAACCTGACCATTGAAACTGGGCGGTTAATTGTCTCTAATGGGGCAGTAATATCGGCAGGGAGTACTACCCCAGGGCGAGCCGGAAATTTATTCGTGAACGCAAAAGACTCTATAGAACTTAGTGGCACCTCAGCTAATGATGCTCCCCAAGGACTAGGACTGTTCACCATAGGCGATAGAGTTCCCAGTGGATTGCGTAATGAAACTAGAGGTTTGGGACAAGGAGGCGACTTGACTATTGATACTCAAAGATTAATTGTCCGTGATGGGGCCTGGGTGACAACAGGTACTGCTGGAGAGAAGCCAGCAGGAAAATTAACTATGAATGCTTCGGAGTTAGTAGAAATAAGAGGCATCAGCAGAGTCAATAATGTTCCTAGCGTCTTAGCTACTGGAACACAGGGATCTGGAAAATCGGGCGACATGGCTATTACTACTAAAAAGTTAATAGTCAGTAATGGGGGAATCATATCATCGGGTACTTCTAGCTTGGGAAAAGGCGGAGATTTGACTATCAACGCCTCTGAATCCGTAGAACTCATCGGCACCTCAAAGCAAGGGTTGTCCGCCGATGTGTTAAGGCAATTAATTGGAATTACTGGAGGCTTAGTCTCTAACGTCGTAAAGGAGCGTCCGTTTCCTAGTGGTATAATTACAGGGACTACAGGTCAAGGAAATGCTGGAAACTTGGTAATTAATACTGGACAGTTGTTTATCCAAGATGGGGCACAAGCATCAGTTTCAACAACCAGTATAGAGAAAGGGAATGCGGGTTCCTTGACGGTTAATGCCACTTCTATAAAACTGAGTGGAATTTCACTTGAAGGCTCCAACCTCAACGATATTGTGGGTCGGAGCCTGTTGACGACTGCTACCAGCAAAGACTCAACAGGAAAAGGCGGCGATATTAATTTGTACACCAACTCCTTAGAAATCATCAATGGTGCTGCACTGACAGCTAGTACTTCTGGGCAAGGAGATGCAGGTAAAATAACTGTCAATGCTACTGATAAAGTAATAATTAGTGGTAGTGATTTTAGTTATGATGACCGAGTTAATAACTTTACTGATAACGTAGAAAATATCGGCGCTAGCAGTGGCTTATTTGTCAGTTCTACTGGTTCAGGAACCGCAGGCGACATCGAAATCAACTCACCTAAAATTATTTTAGACAACCAAGGTAAACTCAACGCCGAATCTGCATCCGGTAACGGTGGTAACATCAACATCAATAGCGACTTACTTTTACTCCGTCGCAAGAGTCAAATCTCCACCAACGCAGGTACAGACAAATTAGGTGGCAATGGCGGTAACATCATTATCAATAACCTCCCAAATTACCGAGGCTTTATCGTTGCAGTTCCCAACGAAAATAGCGATATCACTGCCAACGCCTTTGAGGGTAGCGGCGGGAAAGTTATTATTAACTCTGCTGGCATCTTTGGGCTACAGCCGCGCAGTCGGCAAGAGCTTGAGCAGCAGTTGCAAACAACCGACCCGAACAAGCTTAGATCCTAGTCAGTTGCCAACAAGTGACATCACTGCCATCTCCCAAAGCAAGCCTTCCTTAAATGGTGAGATAAATCTCAACACACCTGATACTGACCCTAGTCGCGGCTTAATTCAACTACCCTCTAACCTCGTCGATGCATCCCAACAAATCGCTCAAGGCTGTACTTCCAGAGGACGACAAACCGCCAGTCGTTTTATTGCCACAGGACGCGGTGGATTACCCCTTAGCCCCAACGAGCCTCTGCGGGGACGGGCAGTACTTACTGGTTGGGTAGATTTGCCCCCACAAGCAACACAGAGAGTCACGGATAAATTATCTACATCTGTTACTAAATCTACTAATCAGATTGTGGAGGCTCAAGGATGGATTATTGATGGTAAAGGTGATGTTATTCTTGTGGCTCAATATGCACAAAGTTCTTCTATTCCCTCTACTATGTCCTGTAGTCGATGATTCATTATCCCAAGAGTAGGGGGAAGAATTCCTATGAAACCCAAGAGTCATAAAAGTAACAAGTGGCCAAGAATGTGTAACGGATGCTTTGAACCCACATTCTGTACCTCAACTGTCACACATCAACAAAATGTAAATAAAATAGTACAAGAAAACTAATAAGAACGAATATTTAAATTGAAGCTAAGGGAGAAAAAGGAGATTACAGGACGAAACGTGTAAAATTTAACTCTAATCGCTTTAGTTAACTTTACATTACATCCTTGTAAATTTTCCTGCCCACTTACTTATATATATCCTGTCCGGTTAATCAACCTTCCTTCAAAAATGTTTTTAGTCAGGATTTCAGTCCTGATTTTGTATCGTGTAGCGTCTTCTAAAAAGGACTAAAGTCCTCTCTAAAAGCCAAAGTTTTCATTATGGGTACTTATGATGACGCACTTCAATCACAGTATGTACATTGCCGCGAGGCGTGAAATCTGCTTTCACTGTGACTTCCAACGGATCGCAAGCAGCGACAAAATCATCCAAAATTTGATTGGCAGATTCTTCGTGGGAAATGTAGCGATCGCGGTAACTATTAATATAAAGTTTGAGCGCCTTCAATTCCACTACCCGTTCATCGGGCACATAGCTAACATAAATTGTCGCAAAGTCAGGATAACCGGAAAACGGACATTTACAAGTAAATTCCGGCAAAGTAATGTTAATGTCATATCGCCTGCCCACACGCGGATTCCCAAAGGTAATTAGTTTACCTTCGGCAATATCGCGTTCGCCATACTTCATTTCTTGGTTTGCCTGGGATGCACTTTCAGATAATTTATCGGTTGTCATTTGTCATTAGTTATTTTACTTATCTTTACGTCCTTTTAGTAACTTTGTAGCTTGTTAACTCTCCACTCCCTACTCCCCACTCAATACTCTTCCTTCTCCCAGTCTGGACAATTCTCATCTTCACAACCGTGGGGATGCATAGCACAAACTAATAAATTACCACCATAAACTTGACCGTGGTAGTGACTACAACCGATACAGGCAGGATTTTTTTCAGATGTGGGTTCAACTGAATAAGGAAAACCCGGATCTACATCTGCTACAATGTCTTCCAGTTCCCAGTAAGCTTCCAACATCGGTTCAGCCAAATCCTGTAGATACTGATCGACTTCATTAATAATATTATTGTGTACTTGCTCGCTGACTTCTTCCGTTAGCTCAAAAAAGGCGTCTACCACTTCACTCATTCCCAGGAAGAAGCGCTCTACTTCATCAGCTACTGTTTCGACGATTTCTACTAAATCTTTTTGCCACTGTTCCATAAACTTGACACCTTTGCAGGCTATAAACAGGACGCTTTGTGTATCTGGCTTGAAGCACTATAATACACACTAAGCAATGTATCTTATCAAGTTTTTATCTGAAGTGTCATGTCAAAATGCCACTTATTACTCATATTTCGCTCAAACTAATACTTTTTATTGATCGCGTTGCAATCGTTTTAACTCGTCTTGCAGGTTTAGCACTTCTTGGCGTAATTTATCTACATTTTCATCATTTGACGCCTCTTTCACCGTTGGTTCATCTTCCTCTAAAATTTCAATGCGGCGAGGTTGAGAAGGGGGCGTTTTCTCAGAGACTACACCAGATGGTTGGGCCTGTTGGGCTTGCTTCATCATGTCCTCAACGAAGCGGCGGGCTTCTTCTGTGTTCATTTCGCCCTTTGCCACCATTTCATCTGCCAGTTTTTGGACTTGCGATCGCACTTCGGCTAATTTTCCCCCTGCTTTCTCACCCGCGTAAGAAGCTAATCCAACACCGAGGTAAAAAGCTTTTTGAACAATATCTCCAAAACCAGGCATTGTTGCTGACCGCTCCTAAAAATGGGGCGACCCGGAGACTAAGCCTACCACAAGCCTCCCGTGTTGCTGCTACCTTCCGGTTCTGACAAGATTTGGGTGTTGCGATCGCATAGATCCAGGTCTTCTATAAGCATAACATTAAAATTAAGTAAGTGTGTGTTATTCCATAACAATTCGCCATTCATAAAGCTGATAGTTGACGCAGCCGTATTTCACTAAGGGGTCATCAGCCACAATCACTTCTGCTTCCTCCTTTGAGGCTGCCTCAAACAGCAACATCCCGCCTCTTTGCTCTGCCCAATAGCCTGTTCGCGCTTTGTGTCCTTTAGCAATCAAATTCTGAATGTAGGCTTTGTGGGCAGGTACATATTGGTCAAAGGTAGGTTTATCGACTTTGCCCTCTTCAATTTTTACAAACCACGGCATAACCTTCTTAACTCCAGTTACAACAGACAGTCTGCTTTAGTTATGACTATTTTTGAGTAGTATTTGAGTAGCAATATACACGAACTATAGCGATTTCCTAATTAATATAGATAGAGAATAGAGATATGAGCCGTTTTTTTGTTGCCCTCCTACCACCGCAAGATATTCAAGACTACGCCAACGAGATTAAGCAGTACTTTGCCAATCGCTATGCTAGTAGCGGGGCGCTAAAGTCTCCGCCTCATATTACCCTGCAACCACCCTTTGAATGGTCAGATGCTAACTTGCCACTGTTAGAAGCATCCTTGAAGGAGTTTGCCAGTGGACAACAGCCAGTGGCAATTACACTTAAAGGGTTTAATGCCTTTGCGCCTCGTGTGATATACATTAATGTTGTCATAAGTCAAGAGCTTTTAACTTTGCAAGCTGATTTAATGGCTCATACAGAAAGCAAGTTGGGAATTTTTGATAATGTTTCTAAAACCCGCCCTTTTGCACCCCATTTAACGGTTGCATTTCGGGATTTAACAAAGCAGAACTTTAAAGCTGCTTGGCCAGAATTTGAAAATCGTCAGTTGCATTTTGAGTTTACTGCTGACAAATTAACTTTGCTGCTTCACGACGGGAAGCGCTGGAATATTAAACAAGATTTGGCTTTTTTCTCTGGTAGTAATTGAGGGATGTTTTTGTGATGGACGCTGGCGCTGTTGGATGTTGGATCTAATTTTGTTTTGGATTAATTGGTGATTTATATATTCTCTAGTTATGGGTGCTATAGAGAAAAGATTAGCATTATTATCTACTAGAGAGCGCTCTTGTAAAGATTCCAAAGCATATAGTAATTGTGGTGGTATAGTAGGTGATATTTGCGATCGCAGTTCTGAAAGTGAGGCAGGCTGAGAATTAACTACTAACCACTCAATAATCATATTTTCTGTAACTGACAATCGCTTAAATCTTCCAAAGTGTAACGTTTATCTAAGTTTTCCCAACTTTGTGCCTGACATTTCGCCGTTTGAAGTTTCTGAAATCCTTGAGGTGTAAGAATAACACCCCGTTTGCGCCTGCGTTGTAGTGGATTCATTATTGTCCCTTAAGTTTTGTACATATACTCATAAAGTAATAGTCAGTAGTTAGCGCCTGTAATATGCCGCCAAAATATCTACTTCACTTAAGAAGGTGCTACAAAGATGAGATGTGCTTTTCCGGAAATCAGGTTTGTTAAATATTATGAATATTATAAATATGAATGTAGAGACGTAGCAGCGATCGCATCTCTTTCTTTTTCACTGTCTGTAGTCGCATACGTCGAACGTCTCAAAGAGTTGCAGCTTGTCGTCACACCTCGCTTAACTTTTAGAACGCCTTGCCAACAAGAAATGTTAGATTTATTTATTTCTACTTACCTAATTTTTGTAAAACAAGATACATTAAATGGTAGTTTAATCGCAAAGGAACCAAAACGTATGGCCGTTAGTAGCCCTGAAGTCATCCGTCATGTATTGATCGGATTGGGATATTTAGCTCCTGAGATTGATCCTAAACCGGATCTCACTAAATTTGCTCCCTGGAAGCGGAATAACAACTCTTTGACAGACGATCCTACTGAAGAAGCGATTAAAAAGTTTCAGAAACAGTACTCACAAAAACTTACGGTTAATGGTAACGCTGATTCCGAGACTCGAACTGTAATGGAAGATACAGTCAAAGGGCTTCAGAATAGATTGAAGTTTCACGGTTTTGCAACCAATGCTGAAATTCCAAAAGACTTGCCTTTTTATGGCCCAGCTACTTATACAGCAGTCAAGAAATTTCAGAAATCTCAGGGTTTAACTGAAAATGGTATTGCTACTTTTGAACAGCGTCAAATTCTACAGCAATCTAGCCTAACAGATAAGCCTCAGCCGCAGTCACAAGTCAAGCTGAGAGATTTGTGTTTCCAATTCCAAAAGAATCCTCAAAATCCTTCTTACATCGCAGCATTAAATAATTTACAACAAAATTTACCCAAGGATGTTTTACACAAAGTTACTAACAAATGGAGGGGAACAAACGATCAAAATCCTGAGATTGTCAAGCTGACGAATCTGTTTACTTATTATGATGACAATAATGCAAACCATCGTGATGCACTAAATCACTTACAAAGTCAGATGACCCCAGCCATCTCTCAAGCATTTTTAAGTCTCTGGAATAAGAAGTAACAAATGGGACTTACAGCAGAATTCAGAATTCAGAACTAAAACACACTTTATACCTGGATAACAGACTTAGCTTTTGTACCTCATTAACTTGAAATCTGCTGTATATAGGTATAATCTGCTTTTTTACATCTGATACCAATTCAAAAAATGTTTACGACAGATAACCCCACCCGCGCTGACGCGCACCCCTTAGTAAGGGCAGGGTTGGGGAGATGTATTATCTATGTGTGTGTTGCATTCTTTTTTCAAATTGGTATGACATACGAGAATTAAAAACCAGGTTTCCTACTCAGCAGAGATCAAAAACCTGGTTTTTTAACAATTCTGAATTCTGAGTTCTGAATTCTCAATTCTGATTTAATACTCAATTCCCGGTTGTGCTTTCACACCTTGATCGCGGAAAGGGTGCTTAACTAGAGTCATTTCAGTTACTAAGTCAGCACGCTCAATTAAAGCAGGTGGTGCGCCTCTACCTGTGAGAATAACGTGTTTGCTAGCGGGTTTTTGTGCTAAACCTGCTAAAACGTCTTCTACTGGTAAGTAAGCCATTTTGAGGGCGATATTGATTTCGTCTAATAACACTAGATGAAAGTCTGGATTGCGGATGTATTCTAATGATTTTTCCCAGGCGGCGCTAGCTTTGTCAAGATCGCGATCGCGGTCTTGAGTTTCCCAGGTAAAGCCTTCGCCCATTGCGTGAAATTCTATCTGGTCTTCCCAATAGCTGAAAACCCTTTTTTCGGATGGTTCCCAGCTACCTTTGATGAATTGAATGATCGCTACTTTATACCCATGACCGAGCGATCGCAACACCATCCCCAAAGCCGCAGTGGTTTTACCCTTACCGTTACCAGTATTTACAATAATTAACCCTTTTTCTGGTACAGCTTCTGCTATGCGCTTGTCTTGCACTTCTTTGCGTCGCTGCATCTTTTTGCGGTACTGTTCATCAGTCAGAGATGAAGACATTACCTCATCAATCAAGCGCCCAATTTCTTGGTCTGGGTTCAATTCTTGCGGTGTATCGTTTTTCATCAAGCTTGTCTAGAAATAATTGTGAAAAGTGTTGAAAATGAACCAAAATCGTCTTATTTATCCAATTTCACTTAAATTACTTGATTGGAAATATCCAGTAAGTTTTCATGTGAAATATTAATAGTGTATTAGCTTTATTAATGATTTGCAGATAAGTGGAAATATATATGATACACAAGCTAAACTTATAATTTGAGTTTACTATTACTGTTTTAAATAATTTAATATGTTCATTAAAGCACTTTACCAGTAAAATATTATCATTATCTCCTTTGGTACAGTCATGAGTTAGACTAACAACCAAGGGCATTGATTTAAGTGTCAGGAATATGATGTCTAATATCAGGAGTTATGCATTTATGGATGTTGTTGTTTCCATTTTTCCCATAAAGCCTGCGTATCCTCTGGTTGCCCTTCATAGTTGAGCAATTGGTCTGAAATTATCACCCATGACTGGGCACTGCGTGTCCAAATATTACCCACTGGGCGTAACCAACTGGTATCATCTAAGGTTCCAGCTTTGACATTGATAGTATCTGGCTTATAAGTTCTTTCATGGAATAATCGCGTTCCGCAGTCGCCACAGAAGAGGTTATTTACTTCACGTCCGCTATCATTTTTTCGAGTCCAAGCTTTCGGTTTTCCCTGAACAATTACAACAGCATCTCGTAATACTGTAAGAGACATACCAAAGGCACTAGAAGATTGTTTCTGACACTCCTTGCAGTGGCATAGGTAAAGTGTTAACGGTTGGGCATGAATTTCATAACGAATTTGTCCACATTGACAACCTCCAGTATATGGAATATTCACAGATTTTATCTCCTAACAATTTGTATTGCTTTATTGTAACTAAAGCTATTTAAATCTTAAAACGGGTTTTAGTAGACACAAACAAAAGACACGGGGATAGGAAGAAATTTTCATTATCTACACTTTTCTAAATCTTCCTCATCCTTCATCTTCATCATCCTCACTCCAATACTGTTGAGGTGCATTTCCGTAAACTTCTAAAATCTTCGGTTTTTTAATTTTGTTATCAGCTGGATTAATTGCCTCTAACTGCACATCAAATTTCCAGTTGTCACCAAAATCATAGAGATAGGTCATTTTAGTACCTGGTTCTAGAGACAAATCACCAATCTGCACTTGGTCGGCAAATGGGGGTGTTTCCATGTAGGCATGACCGATTTTTATGATGCGACCAAAATGGTCTTTATAACTAAACTCGTACAGGTGATCGTAATCAAAGTCAAAAGCATCGAGAATTATCTCTGCTAACCAGGTTAATGGTTTTTTTGCTGGTATGGCAATGCGTCGCCAAGCCTTAAAAAGGGATACTTTGAAAATATAAATACCATCAGTGAAGCCTTGCTTGGGAACAAGTAAATTATGCTCCCATTCTGGAAAAAATGGTTGAAAATGTGACTGCAATTTCCCAAAATTTATATTTACATCATCCTGTAATTCTCCTCGTATACCTAATGGAAAGAGGAATTGCAACAGAGCATCACCAAAGGGTAAGCGTTGTAAACTAGTAATGCGCCACCCTTTGGTTTCTTGTGGTTTCCCATGTTTGATAGATAATAATCCAAATAACTCTAACAGGGCAACATTATGCAGACCGGGGTAATAACTAATATTGTTTTGATCTTCATATTTAGGAAATTTTAAACCTTTGTCTGGAACGCGAGGCCAAAGTTGAATACATCTAAATAAATTCCCTAATGAATCTTGATGTTCGCCCAAAATTTCGTTATTTCCCCAAATCAACCAGGCTTCTAATAAGTTGAAATAGCGTTCTGTTGGATTGAGGTTTGACCATGATTGCAAAGTTGCTGCGTCTAAAATTAAAACCTGCTTCTTCCCTTGGGATCTAATTTGGGCTATTCCAGAACTGCGTAATAACAGATATAGTCCATTAATGTAGGGATATGATTTTTGTACGGGGCGTTTGAGTTTAGTTTCAATTGGGTGACTTAACCGATAATTAACTTCTGATAGTACTTTTAGCGGTAGAAGGTTATTAATACTACTAACTTCTACTCCATTTGGTTGTAAGAAATCTATCAGAGTTTGAAAGTCATGTAAAATTGTACCGGGTTGATTTTCATCAATACTGAGTTCTTGGAGGAGTTTTTGTTGTGACTCTATTAGGGAAGGCAGTTCAGGATTGAGTGTGCGTTCTAGTCGCGCAAATAAATCTTCCATAAATAAAAATTCTAAATTCTAAATTCACAATTTAACCTTCTGTGTCACCTGCTTTCTTTATACTATGACTACAGAAGTTCTCCTGATAAACATTGATCTGTCAAGTGTCACAACAGGATTATTAACACCGTAAGTTTAATGAAATATGAATGATAATATTTTCACTTTCTACTTGACAATCGCAGGAATTTGATATGAATAGTAACACTCGTCTACAGATGATTTTAGCTGATACACGTATTAATACAGTATTAAGAGCGATCGCTCAACTAAATCTACCTAACTGGTGGTTAGCCGGGGGTGCAGTCCGAAACACCGTTTGGTCTTCAATTTTTGGCAATGACTGTGGGTTAGGTATTAAAGATTTTGATATTGCATTCTTTGATATAGAGGGAAACCGTTCCCAAGAACTAGCAGCAAAGGCGACTCTCACAGAACAATTTCCTGATGACGAGTTTGATGTCAAAAATCAAGCCAGTTTTGCTCGTTGGCGTCTTGGTAGCAGACTCTACACTAGTACAGAGGATGGCATCACAGATTGGCTGCACACCGCTACGGCTGTGGGAGTTCGACTAAATACCCAAGGACAATGGCAATTTTTCACACCCTACAGATTGGATGACCTATTTGGTGGCATTATTCGACCTACGCCAACGCATACTCATAATTTAGATGCCCATAATAAGGCCTCTGGATTTTTACAGAAGTGTCCTTATCTGCGGTTGGCGTAAAAATTACAATCAGATTTTAGCCATTAGTCTTCGTTACAAAGAAATAATCGCTTTTGAATTTACAACCCTTGGATACCGAAGCACAATGTTAATAATTTTCTACGTACTGGGAATAATTAGACTAGAACCCCTTTCACGATAGAACAGGGATGATGCTAATTTTATAACTTTATAGTCAAAAATCAATGCCAAATCGTACTGGATACCAAATCAACTCGACTCTCTACGAAGGAATCCAAACAATTATTTATCAAGCACAAACGCCAAAGACGCAACAGCGAGTTATCCTCAAGCTGCTTAAAAATGAATATCCTACTCTCGAAGGCTTTACTCGCCTTAAAAATGAGTATCAAATTCAGCAAGGTTTAGACCATCCCAATATAGTTAAAGCTATCAGTCTAGAAACTTTTCAAAACCATGTAGGACTTTTGTTAGAAGACTTTGCTGGTCAGTCTTTAGCTCAACTGCTACAAACAAACAAACTTGACTTAATTAACTATTTAAAGATTGCTATTCAACTGACTAAAGCTTTAGATTATTTGCATAATAACCAGATTATTCATAAAGACATCAAACCCAATAACATCATAATTAACTCCCAGACAGGTATTGTTAAACTCGCTGACTTTGGTATAGCCTCCCGTCTCAATAAGGAAAATCCCCAATTTAATCACCCTAACTGCGTTGAAGGCACACTTGCCTATATGTCTCCTGAACAAACTGGGAGAATGAATCGCATTCTTGATTATCGCACCGACTTTTATTCCCTTGACGTGACTTTATATGAAATGCTCACTGATAAAATACCATTTTTTAGCCAAGACCTCCTAGAAGTAGTTTATAGCCACATTGCAGTTCAAGCGATAAACCCGCAATCGTTAAATTCGCAAATTCCTACTGCTGTCTCTGAAATTGTGATGAAGCTGATAGGGAAAAATGCAGAAGATAGATATCAAAGTGCTACAGGATTATTAGCAGATTTGGAATTATGTCTCAAGCAGTTAGAAATGAAGGGAATCATTACTGATTTTGTGCCAGGTCGTTTGGATATATTAAGCCAGTTATTAATTCATCAAAAATTATATGGTCGTGAAAAACAAGTTAATGAACTTTTAGCTGCATTTGAGCGAGTTACATCTGGAACTAGTGAAATGATGCTAGTTTCTGGTTATTCTGGGATTGGTAAATCAGTTTTAGTCAACGAAGTTAATAAACCCATTACTTGCAGACAAGGGTACTTTATTTCTGGTAAATTTGACTAGTTAAAGCGAAATATACCTTATGCTTCTTTAATTCAAGCTTTTGCATATTTAATGCGGTATTTGCTGACCGAGAATAATGAAAAAATAGAAATATGGCGTAATAAAATATTATCAGCTTTAGGAACAAATGGAAAAGTTATTACTGACGTAATTCCAGAAGTAGAATTAATCATCGGTACACAGCCGAAAGTTGCCCAAATTGGGGCAACAGAATCACAAAATCGTTTCAATCATGTTTTTAAAGAATTTATCCAAGTTTTTACTCAAAAAGAACACCCCTTAGTCATATTTTTAGATGATTTACAATGGGCAGATTCAGCTACTTTAAATTTAATTCAACTGCTCATAACTGATACCGATAGCAAATACTTTTTATTTATTGGTGCATATAGAGATAATGAAGTTAGTTCAGCACATCCTTTAATCCAAAAGATAGAAGAAATTAAAAATAGTGGGACGGTTGTTAATAATCTTGTATTGCAACCCTTAAATTTAGATAATGTGACTCAGCTAGTTGCCGAAACTCTGCAAGAAACAGAGGTTAACCAGGATGAAGAAACTGGAGCCTTTAACAAGGAAATTGTTAAGCTAGCAGAGTTAATTTGTAACAAAATAGGTGGAAACCCATTTTTTATAACACAACTAATTCAGGCACTTCATCAAGAAAAGCTGTTAATATTTGACTTTAATAATGCTACATGGCAATGGAGTCTAGAGGATATTCAAGCAATTGGAATTACCGATAAAAATGTAGTTAAGTTAGTTGCCACTAGAGTTGAAAAGTTACCAAAGTCCACCCAAGATGTTTTAAAATTAGCAGCTTGCGTAGGTGACAGATTTAGTTTGGATGTTTTATCGATAGTCAATGAAAAATCACCTTCTTTGACAGCCAATGATTTACACTCAGCTTTGCAAGCGGGATTAATTCTGCCTTTAAGTGAAGCTTATCGCATCCCTTTAGTTTTTAATCAAGAAGAAGCGGTTAATTTAAATTTCGACACTTCACGGGTGGGTTACAAGTTCTTGCATGACAGAGTACAACAAGCAGCATATTCGTTGATTCCAGAAGAACTGAAGAAGTCTACTCACCTGAAAATTGGGCAATTGCTTCTCCAAAATATACCTAAAGAGGAAATAGAAGCTAATATTTTTGATATTGTCAATCAGTTGAATGTAGGTATTGTTAACCTGATAGAGCAATCTGAAAAAACTGAATTGGCACGATTAAATTTAATTGCCGGACAAAAAGCTAAAGCTTCTATAGCTTACGAAGCGGCTCTTAAGTACTTCACAAATGGCATAGAACTTTTAAATATAGACGCTTGGCAAACTGAATATACCTTAACCATCGGTTTATACTAATTCTCTAAAAGCTGGCTACAGATGAGATAATAAGATTTAATGAGAAGAGGGATATCCAATGTCAGGGGTCTATCAA
>NZ_JABXKF010000127.1 GCF_017115165.1 Nostoc sp. LPT
CGTATTCATAACGTGTCTACAGGCGTTGAACCCTCGTAAATTGGCAAAGGTATTGTATAAAGATTTGCAATTAATTTGCCTAATGCCAGATGTTTGCGATATTGTAAATAACATTTAAATTAACAGAAAGAGTAGACATTTCTACTCAATTGCAAATTTCCCTGTCAGTCCTAAACTTTCAAACTAGCCCGTATCCTATAGCTTCTTCAACAAGCAAGCATATTTTTCTTGATTTAAACAAATAGAATTTTCCCAGTAGTTCTCAGTCACACTACTTAGTGGAACTTCCCTGAGGACTAATTATTCTGCTCGGCGTCCACAATAGATATCTTACGAAAGGTAGTGTTGCACTGTTGCAGAAAAAAGGTAGAGGTAAAGAGGAAAACAAAAGGGGCAAAGGTTAAAGGAAAAAGGGGAAACATAAACATCCCTTACTCCTTCTCCCAAAACTTTTGTCTGGCTTCTGCAAAAAGTTTCAGGACTACTAGGTAAAATTGGGATTTTCTGGTGGTAATTACCGTACAAAACCGAATTTACAAGTAACTTAGTAGAGTTTGTTATGGTATAGTTAAAAAGTTAAGACTAGCTTTACCAAATTACACCACTCTACGGGCCGGCAACAATTGCAGAATGGGAAGCAGTTTTAATTAAGCATTTACCCACAAAATCAGAATTCAATCGAGGTTATGACTCAGCAAGTGATTCACCCAATGGTGAAATTGCAGCGCAATGTGCAATCACTCATAGAATCGAATATTATCAAACCAAGCGATAGCATCTGGAAAATCGCTCTGCTCTATGGTAATGAATGGCAGCACTGGAAACAAGAACTGCTTGACTTTGGCTTTAGTATGCAAGACCCAGTTAGTGAATTGCTAGCTGTAGAAACTTGGGATGAAGAGTAGGGAATAGGGAATGGGGGATAGGAATTTTTAATATTCACCACTCCCTAGACGCGATTAATCGCGTCTCTACTGCCCACTCTCTAAACTTTACAGGCAGCTAAAGCCGCAGCCAATTCCTTTGCATTTTGATAGCGATCGCGTGGCAATGGTTCTGTAACGCGGTCGATCACATCTCTTAATTGGGAACTAATGGTGGGAACTTTTGCCACATCAAACCTGAAGTTTCGCCCTCGTTGGCGGTAATACTTGAAAGGGTTTTCGCCTGTGAGCAGAAAAATCAGTGTTGGCCCAATTGCATACAAATCAGATTGAGTTAAAGGTTGTCCTCGTTCTTGTTCAGGAGCGCAGTAACCTTCTGCACCAATTCGAGTACCGGGCGCTGTGCCAATTTCCTTAACTGCGCCAAAATCTAGCACCACGATGCGATTTCCTGAACTTCGCACCATTAAATTGGCGGGTTTAATATCGCGGTGAATCAGTGGAGGCTCTTGGCTATGAAGATAGTCTAAAATATCGCAGGTTTGGATCATCCAAGCGATCGCTTGGTTTGGTGTCACTGGGCCAGTGGTATAAACACGTTTTTCCAAATCTTGTCCGTGGATTAATTCCATTGCTAAGTATTTTTTTCCGCCTTCTACAAAGAAGTCATAATACTTGGGAATTCCAGGATGGTTAAGGGATTTGAGAGTGTGCGCCTCTCGCTCAAATAACTCTTGAGCTTTGACAATTTTCAGCATATCAGCATTCATTTGCTTCAACACCAGCAGTTGTGGCATACCCGCAATCACACCAGCCTCATTCCAAGCGAGATAAGTAGTACCCATACCTCCTTGTCCGAGAGTTCGCAACACCTGATAATGGCGAATTTTCTGTTGGACTGAGAGAGGTTGACCGCAGTGGATGCAAAACAGATTGTTTGGGGAATTGCCTTCGTGCGTGCAAGTGGAAGATAAATTTGCCAGATTTCTTGCTGAGTAAAGCGTCTCGGCGGCGTTTTCTTCTGTCCCTTGTATTTGTTGCTGCGATCGCAAACCAGTTTCCAGTTCTATTACCTCCTGAATTTGGAATTGCAGTATTGGGCCTCCCTGTGCCAATTGCAAAAGGGAATTATCTGGTAACGGACTCTGAAGTACAAGGATACCGTTGAGAAAAGTCCCATTTGTACCCTGACTAATCAGCTGCCAAGCATCGCCATTGCTAGCCTCACCGACTTTTCTTAGTTCTAGATGATGCCGCGAAACTAAACTATCATTTAAAACAACGTGATTATCTGCCGCTCGACCAATCCGAATTATGGAGGAGTTCTCAAAGCACCACTGCTGAAGGGGAGTTTTCTGTTGCGGTTCTAACAGAGTCAGACTAACCACGATACAACCTATAAGGTAAGAGGATTAGGGATTGGGGATTGGGGATTGGGTATTGGAGAGTAGAAAAATTATTTCCTAGTTCCCAGTCCCCAGTCCCCAGTCCCCAGTCCCCATTTTTTTCAACTTTCCAGATTTGGGCGTACTTTTGCCCGAATAAGTATACCAGTAATATTGTCGTGACCGTTGTGTTGATTTGCCAAATCAATTAAATCTGTAACGCCCCGTTCTAAGTTAACACCAGAACTAAGTAAGGGTTCTAAGTGAGTCTGCCAATGGGTTTCTAGTAAATCATTATCTGATAGACCATCCGATGCCAACAGCAGAAGAGTATCTTCATTGATATCGAAAAAGCCTACGTCAGGATTAATCGAGTTTTCATCACGAGGCCCCAAGGCTTGAGTGAGTTGATAGGCATCGGGACGGGCGTAAGCTATGCTTGCTTCCACTCCTCGGTTAATTTCCCGTTGTCCAACTTCATGATCCACTGTGACTTGTTCTAGTCCCTGCTTGCGCGTCAGGCGATAGAGACGGCTATCTCCCACATGAGCGACTGCTGCTTGAGTATCTTGAATTAAAAGCATTACTAAAGTTGTACCCATACGCCCAACTCCAGAACGGGCATCTTGTTGATTGAGCTTGTAAATCGCCTCATTAGCTAAATACACTGCCTCACGAATGCTATCTTCTGTTGGCAGCTGGTTGCCAATCCAGTGTTCTTGAAAGTATTTCCGTAGGGTGTTGACTGCTAACTCGCTGGCTATCTCGCCGCCAGCGTGTCCACCCATACCATCACAAAGAATATACAAACCATGCCCCTCTAAGACTCGACTTTTCGGGAACTCCAGTTTATGAATTTTGGTTTCAATACCAAAGTTGTCTTCGTTATGATGACGTTGACGCCCCACATCTGTGCGTCCTGCATCTTCTAAGCTACTTAACTGCATCGCCAGCACAACAGTTGGCATATCATCAGTTTTGCTAATGATATCTTCTAACTCATCTGATTGCGGGATGGTGGACACAGCAGTATTTTTCTCCTTTATTGGGGGCAAAGTTGCGCTTCCTAGTGCTTCCAGTTCAACAGAGATTTCCTCCAAACGCGATCGCAATTGGGCGATCGTCTGAATCTTACCTACTTCTAAATCCCCCAACATCTGGACTACGGAGCCAAATTGAGTCCGTTGCGACTGTCTAAATAGTGCTTGCCAAACCCGTCCCAAAGCTTGGATAGTTAACGGCTCCTCTGGAATGGCAGATGCTTGGCTTTGGGCATCTTCTGGCGACTCCGTGGCGGGCTGAGAATTCGATGATTCCACATACAACCTTTGTAGTGCCAACGTTTGGTCTTCATCCAATCGCAAATTCGACAAATCTAAAAGGCTTTGACGACAATTTACTTGTTCCAATACTGCCCAAAGTTGGGTCATTTCATAACACCAGTGTAAAATTTTTAACGAACTGGTTGTTTCTTCTTGCCACAGGTCGAGTAAATGCTGCCAATCTGAGCGGTTTTCGATTATTAATACCTGTATATCACCTTGCTGCCATGCGTCATGAATCGGTGGTATCCCCAGTTCTCCTTGGGATTGTAAAGCAAGATAAAGTTTTGCAAGGCGAGGAATCTCACTCGCTTCTACTGATGGCGTCAGCAAATCTGATTCCTGACTTGTTAGTATTGCCTCAATGGGTGATATTTGATACGGCTGACAGTCTAGAACTCTCACACCTACATCAGTAATAATGGCAGTTTCCGTCTGGACAAGTGGCGTATCTAACAATTGATAGCGCTCTTGGGAGTCTAAATAGGAGCCTAATGTAATTTGAGAACTGGGCGATAGAGGAGATGGGGAGGGTATTGCTTGCTCATCTCCCTCACCTCCCACATCTCCGACATCCCCTTCTACTTTCAAAGCTTCCCCAGTCGTTTCTTTAGCAATAATTGCCCAAAACACTGTTCCACATTCCGTGTCACAGTTATGACATCGTAGTGCATTCACAGGTACATCATCGGTACTGCATTCAGGACAGACCTTGTGAGTCAGGGACGTGCCACAGTTTTGACAGAATTTATTACTATTGGGGTTTTCAAATTTACACTGAGGGCAAATCAGCATAGTGGAAGTTCCTTTATTCCCGTTCGTTCCAAGGTGCTTCTAGCCACTAAAATCCAAGGTGCCACAATTGGCTGTCCCTGACTACAGTAGATTGTAGTTTCTCAATGAATTTTGGTGGCAGTATTAATTGTGACGCATATTAGATAAATATTTCATATATTGGCAGGTAATTCCTTATAAATGGGGAATGGGGAATGGGGCATGGGGCATTGGGCATAGGGAATGGAGAAGATGACGGGGATGAGGGAGATGAGGGAGATGAGGGAGATGAGGGGACAAGGAGATAAACAAAACTCCTAACTCTTAACTCTTAACTCTTAACTCGTAACTCAGCACTTAGCACGGGCTAAACGCCCCGCTTCCGCTAACAGCACTCCTAACGCCCAATGCCCAATGCCCAATTGTCAAGAGTCTGGCAATTGTGGAGGTTCAGCGTCAAACCATTTTTGATAAATTTGTTTGTAAGTGCCATTGGATAACAAAGCTGCTATACCTTTGTTAATTGCATCCAAATGGGGAGAATCCTTGGGCGTAGCAATTCCGTAGTATTCTTCAGTGAGTAAATCCGCAACAACTCTGATGCCTTTGAATTTGCCATTTTTAATCGCATACAAAGTAGCGAAAGCATCACTAATTACAGCATCAACGTTGCCATTGAGTAAGTCTTGGAAAAATTCTGGCCCAGAATTAAAAGTACTAATTTTGGCGTTGGGGATGGTTTTGGCAAAATCGGCCCCAGTGGAACCTATTTGGACAGCAATTTTTTTACCTTTGAGACTATTGAAGTCTTTAATATTTTGATTGTCTTCGCGGACAGCGATCGCAAGTCCGGCTTTAAAATAAGGTCGTGAAAAAGCAATTGTTTTCAGGCGTTCTGCGGTAATTGTGATTCCACTAATTGCTGCATCAACTCTTTTGGCTTGCAAAGTCGAGATCATGCCATCAAAGGGCAGACTTTCAAACTGGACTGCAAAACCTGCTACTTTAGCGATGCTTGCGGCGGGCGACGCCAACGCATTCATCAAATCAATATCAAAACCTTTTAACTTACCGTCAGCTGTTTGAAATTCAAAAGGGACAAAGGTGGGGTCTGTGGCCACCTTGAGAGGTTTAGCGTCTGGGTTAGTAGCGGGATATAAACTCTGACAGGCAATAATCAGTAGTAGGCAGCTTAAGCTTAGAATTAGCTGCTGCCACTTAAAGTTAACTAATTTTACCATAGTAATTTTGTTCTATTAATCAATATTTACGATACTTGTGATGATGTTATAAGAAAGAATACATACGGATGACTTCTCGCTAATTGCCTTTTTGTGTGTTCTATATTCTGACTCCTAATTTTGAATTGCTTATGGCTTCTACCACTTCTGTTTACCAAATTGCTGATTTGTTCGCCGAAAGAGCTAGAAATCTGACACCACCAACTTACGGCACTGAGTTAACCAAAATCATCACCGTCAGTTTTGCCTACGGTCTAGCTGACCCAATTCTCTTTCCCCATGCGGACTTGGCTGCTGCAAGTGCTGCTGTACTGGCACAAGAGGCTCCGATCGCTCTCAATTACGGGCCACCTTCTGCCCAACTTTATGAACAAATAATCCTCCGCTTGCAAGCTCAAGGAATCTCTGCCGATCGCGATCGCCTGATCGTTGGCTACGGTTCCGGTCAGATTTTGGGTTTGCTACCAGATGTGTTTGTTGAACCTGGTGATGTCGTAATTGTGGAAGGGCCAACCTTCTTGGGAGTAGTTAATAGATTTGTCCAGGCTGGCGCACGCCTAATTACCATTCCTGTAGACGAATTGGGAATGGATGTGGATGCCCTAGAAGAAACTTTGAGCGACTTGAAGAAACAGGGCATTCGACCCCGGTTTATTTACACCATACCCACTTTTCATAATCCTACAGGCGCTACTATGCCGTTATCTCGCCGCGAAAAACTGGTAGCGTTAGCGGCTGAGTATGGCGTGTTAGTGGTGGAAGACGATGCCTACAGTGATTTGCGCTTCCAAGGCGAAGTTGTGCCATCCTTGGCAAGCCTTGATAAGGAGGGGTGGGTGTTATACGTGAATACTTTCTCGAAAATCATTGCGCCTGGTATCAGACTAGGCTGGGCTTGTGGCGATCCAGCAATTATTGAGCGGTTGGCAATGTTCAAAAGTGAAGGGCCTGTGGGGCCATTTGTCAGCCATGTTGTTGGCCGCTACTGTGCTACAGGCAAACTAGATTATCATATTCAGGAGCTAATCGCCTGGTACAAGCATAAGTGTAATTTGTTGTTAGAAGCGATCGCTCAAGAGTTTCCCAGTGATGTAGTTGCTTTGCGACCAGATGGTGGCTTTTTCGTTTGGTGTAAATTCCCGCCAGACATCAGCGCCACAGCACTCCTAACTGCTGCCAATGAACAGGGCATCAGCTTTCTGCCAGGAACTCGCTGCTACGCTAATGGACAGGGAGATGATGCCATCAGGTTAGCTTTTAGCTTTCAACCAACTAAGAAGATTGTTGAGGGAATCGCTACCTTAGGAGCAGTGCTGCGCGGATGGCAGCGATGATCGTACCAATTTTAGATTTTGTGGAAAGTCCAATCGAGGGAAATCTTCGCTCAGACTTTCCAATTTATGAGCGGTAACAATTCGCGAACCGCTCTCCCTTTTCCACATTCGATGAAAAGTCGCGCTTAGTACCAGTTAGTGCGGGTGACGACGGTTCCGGTGCCGCAGACTAGGGCAGCGCGGGAGAGGCGACCACTGAGGTTATTGCCAACCTTCGTGTAGGCAAAGTTAATGCCCGGATCGACGGTCTCGCCAACATAGTCCCAGCTGCTGGGGTTGGGGTTACTACTGCGGGTGCGATCAAGGTAGACCTTGCAGTAGGGCGGCGCGTTGTCGATTCGCGCGAATGAACCGCATTGGCCGCTGTAGAAGTACTTCAGCGTTATATTGCTTCCAGCCCAAGTTGCCTTCTTGCTCTGCTGGAGGTTGTAACGGCAGGGCGTGGACTCCGGGTAGCGACCTTCATAAGGATAGTTTGGATAGCCCGGACTGTTGAACGGCGCAGCCTGAGCGGCGGTCGCAAACGCTAGCGATGTGGAGATGAATAAGCCGACAACCCTGGTGATTGTTCTGATCCCCATGAGTGATTTCCAAATTCAATTTTATATTTACTTACTAGATTAATTATTTATAGTAAATAGGCAGAAAAATTTCCAAATATGTAACAAAAATCTAAAGTAATTAACCCTCTTTAATCACTCTGAAAAAAGAAAAATAAGAGCTTATTTTTCAACTGTAAATAAAGCGATAATTGAAGCGTTTATTTTCTAACAGAATCCTAAAATCAAGGTTTTTGGTAAAAGTTTTATACTCAGAACCAGCCCTTTCAAGGTGAATCAGCATTTTTTTGGGAATTTATTTAACTGCATTAGTTGCAGGTAACACAAAAATAAGAAGAATTCTTGTCCAAAAATTTTATCCGTCTTGAAAAGGCTAATTTTGAATCTTTAAAAAATTTGCTCCAAGCGCTGGAAATCGCGCTGGACTTCATACCAGAGACTTTTATTATGTGGGTCTGTTTTCAAGGCTTTTTTGAGATAAATTCTGGCTTTGAGTAGTTGTTTTTCGGAAATTAGCGCCCGTCCCCAAATTTGATAGGCGATCGCTAGCCATTGACGGACTTCTGCATCTGTTGACAAACGCTCTGCTAAAGCTTCCGCCAAGGCGATCGCTTGCGGAAATCGTTTTTCTTGCAAAAATCGCTGCAATTGCTCATAAGTCTTCCACTTCAGCCGTTCTTCTATTTCCAACAGATTAGGCGGCTTTGGTTTCCCTGATTCTTGGCTTGTCACCGTTGTTACTGGTGTTTTCTGCCGTTGCGTCGCCTTGGCGTCGTCACGTCCAGACGTTGACACTTGACTTGAATGTGCGCCAATTTCTTCTGGTAGTACTACCGTCAGCAGGAGTTTGTAAGCCTCTGTCAAGGCAATAAACTTATCTTTGGCTTTGTTGTCACCTGGGTTGATATCGGGATGATATTGCTGCGCCAGTCGTCGGTAAGACGCTTTGATGTCAGCAAAAGAAGCTCCCGATCTTAAACCTAGTAAACGGTAGCAATCTCCAAGATCCATCTTGAGCTATCAGCTATCGAATATTTAGCTATTGGCTATTATCTGTCAGTATCAGCTTCAAGCCCGGACTATTAATGATAAAGGCTAATTTTCTATTTTAAAGTTCAATGTTGACAGTTTGTTTATAAAAGGGCATTGGGCAAAACAGTTCTGAGTTTCGAGTTCCGTTAGCCGAAGCGGGGCGTTTAGCCCGTGCTGAGTAAAAAAATGAGATTCCCCACTCAGCACTCAGCACTCAGCACTCCTGAAGGGCATTGGGCATTGGACAATTAATTATTTTTCCCATACTCCCCCTGCTCCCCGCCCCTCTGCCCCCTGCCTTCCTACTCCCCAGTTACTATGGAGGTTCGGTCTTCAATCACACGGTCAATTAAACCGTATTGTTTTGCCTCTTCAGCAGACATGAAAAAGTCACGATCCATATCTTTTTCAATCTTTTCTATGGTCTGACCTGTTTTATCGGCATATATCCCATTGAGCTGGTGACGAATCCGCAGAATCTCCCTAGCTTCAATTTCGATATCGGTTGCTTGTCCGCGAGTACCACCTGAAGGCTGGTGAATCATAATCCGTGAGTGAGGCAATGCTAACCGTTTGCCTTTAGTCCCTGCTGCTAACAGGAAAGACCCCATTGAAGCAGCTAAACCCACGCAAATAGTCACTACATCTGATTTGATATGTTGCATGGTGTCAAAAATAGCCATGCCAGATGTAACCATCCCACCAGGGGAATTGATGTATAAATAAATATCTTTACCTGGATCGTCTGAGTCCAGATACAGCATTACAGCGATAATTTGATTGGCAATTTCATCATCAATATCTCGCCCCAAGAATATAATCCGTTCCCGGTAAAGGCGATCGTAGATGCTAATCCAATCTGTATATTGTCCACCGGGCATCCGGTAAGGAACTTTCGGAACGCCTATAGGCATAATTTACTCCGTTTTTAATAATTTGGGGGCGGTGGGAGAGTTAGGAATAACTCATAACTCCTAACTTAATAACTCAGCACTCAGCACTCAGCACTCAGCACTCAGCACTCAGCACTCACTAAAGGACACTGGCAGGGAGTGGGGGATTTGCGAGTTCTTCTTTCTCAAAAACTCGGTCAATCAGTCCGTATTCCTTTGCTTCATAGGGTGTCAGATATAACAGCCGATCCATGTCTTTAATAATTTTTTCTGAAGGCTGTCCAGTGGTGTTATGTAAGATATCAACTAATGCCCCTTTATTTACCAAAACTTCCCTAGCGCGAATTTGAATATCCGTTGCTTGACCTTGGGCGTAGCTCTTAGGCTGATGCAGGATAATCGAGGAGTGAGGCAAACTAGCGCGGCAACCTTTTGTACCAGCACTGAGAAGCATCGCTGACATACCCATCGCGGAACCGACGCAGATGGTGTGGATCGGAGGCTTGATATATTTCATGGTGTCATAGATGGCGAAGGCTTCGGTTTCAAAGCCAATGGGTTCACCACTGTAACCGGAAGTGCCGGTTGAGTTGATATAGATTTTTATCGGTTTTTCGGGGTCGTCGGATTGCAAAAACAGCAATTCGGCTACGATTAATTCCGTGACAGCAGGTACCAGTGGCATCCCAATATAGACAATTCGCTCCTTTAATAAGAGGGAAGGTAAATCTGGCGGTGGTGTCCGGTAAAAGTTATCGCCGTAATATGGGGCTTGAACAGCCTTAATTGGGGAAATGTCCATAGCAACTGATCGCCTGAAACTATGCCGTTAACTGTAATACATCCTAGCGCGATGCACGCTTGCCTCAAGGTGCGGATTTCTCCCTAATGCTGAAGGCGGCTTCGCATCTGCCAATGCTTGGCTTCTAAGATATTCTGATTATATTAGTGTATTTAGTTGGATAATAAGTTTTCCGTAGAGCTAAAGTAGTGCTTTGAAGTTATTTTTTAAAATGTATATCCTGAATAGGGACTTGAAGTTATGAAGGTTAATTTGCAGCCTGCCTTGAATGATGGTAATTTGGACGCAAATCAACTGAACAGTCAACGTCAGTTGGGAATTTCGATTTCGGCGATCGCCCAGACTCAAGACCGTCATGTGCCTCTGAATTTATGCTTAATTCTCGATCATAGTGGTTCGATGAACGGGCGATCGCTAGAAACGGTGAAAAAAGCAGCAATTCGTCTGGTAGATAGACTTAATCCGGGCGATCGCCTCAGTGTGGTAGTTTTCGATCACCGTGCCAAAGTCTTAGTACCCAGTCAAAGTATCGAAAATCCAGAGAAAATCAAACAGCAAATTAATCGCCTCGCCGCCGATGGTGGAACTGCGATTGATGAAGGACTGCGGTTGGGGATTGAGGAGTTGGCGAAGGGGAAAAAAGATACTGTTTCCCAAGCTTTTTTGTTAACTGATGGGGAAAATGAACACGGTGATAACAACCGCTGTTTAAAATTCGCTCAATTGGCTGCTAGCTATAATTTGACTTTAAATACTTTGGGATTTGGTGACAACTGGAACCAAGATGTTTTAGAAAAAATTGCCGATGCTGGCTTAGGTACTTTATCTTATATTCAAAAACCCGAACAGGCAGTGGAAGAGTTTAATCGCCTGTTCAGCCGCGTTCAAACTGTGGGATTGACTAATGCTTATCTGTTATTCTCTTTAATGCCCAATGTCCGGCTAGCGGAACTCAAACCCATCGCCCAAGTTTCTCCAGACACAATCGAGTTACCACTGCAACAAGAAGCTGATGGACGTTTCGCTGTGCGGTTGGGAGATTTAATGAAAGATGCAGAACGGGTAATCTTAGCTAATATTTATTTGGGACAATTGCCAACAGGTGAACAAGCGATCGCTAATGTGCAAGTCCGCTACGATGACCCAGCCGCTAACAAAGTAGGTTTAGTTACACCAAATATCCCAGTTTATGCCCATGTAGTCAAAAATTACCAAGCAGACCCGAATCCCCAGGTACAGCATTCTATTTTGGCGTTAGCTAAGTATCGCCAAACCCAGCTAGCGGAAACGAAATTACAACAGGGCGATCGCACTGGTGCGGCGACGATGTTACAAACGGCTGCTAAAACTGCCTTGCAAATGGGAGATACAGGGGCCGCGACGGTGTTGCAAACTTCTGCCACCCAGCTGCAATCTGGTGGAGATTTATCCGAAAGCGATCGCAAGAAAACCAGAATTGTCTCCAAAACAGTTTTGCAAGATACCCCTCCGCAATGAAAGTTAAATTGCTCTCGGCGTTAAATGACAATAATGTTGATGTGGCTCAAACAAGTAGCCAACGTCAACTGGCAATGACGATTTTTGCGATCGCTGGTGAGTCTGATCAAAATCTCCCCCTGAATCTCTGCTTGATTTTGGATAGAAGTGGTTCCATGTATGGACAACCAATTAAAACGGTGATCCAGGCGGTGGAAGGATTAATCGATCGGTTGAAAGTAGGCGATCGCATCTCAGTTGTGGCTTTTTCTGGTTCTGCGGAAGTCATTATACCTAACCAAGCGATTGAAGACCCCGAAAGCATCAAATCTCAAATAAAAAGCAAACTGACTGCTAGCGGTGGCACTGCGATCGCTGATGGTTTGGAACTGGGAATTACAGAACTGATGAAGGGCACAAGAGGCGCTGTTTCTCAGGCGTTTTTGCTGACAGATGGGCATGGTGAAAGCGCTTTGCGGATTTGGAAATGGGATATTGGGCGAGATGATAACAAACGCTGTCTTAAACTGGCGCAAAAGGCTGCCAAGCTGAACCTAACTATCAACACTTTCGGATTTGGCAATAGCTGGAATCAGGATTTGCTAGAAAACATTGCCGATGTCGGTGGTGGGACTCTAGCGCATATTGAACGCCCTGAACAAGCTGTGGAGCAGTTTAGTCGGCTATTTGGAAGGATTCAGTCAATTGGGCTAACTAATGCTTACTTGCTATTATCTCTAGTACCCAATGTCCGACTAGCAGAATTGAAACCCATTGCCCAGGTTGCTCCAGACACAATCGAGTTACCAGTGGAACCCGAAGCTGATGGTAGCTTTGCTGTGCGTTTGGGAGATTTGATGCAAGATGTAGAACGGGTAGTTTTGGCAAACATTTATCTGGGACAATTGCCAGAAGGTAAACAAGCGATCGCGCATCTGCAAATCCGTTATGATGACCCGTTGGTTAACGAAGAAGGCTTACTTTCGCCCTTGATGCCTGTGTATGCAGATGTAGTGCGGGCGTATCAACCGACATCTAATCCGCAGGTGCAACAATCTATTTTAATATTAGCGAAGTATCGGCAAACCCAGTTAGCCGAGGCGAAATTGCAACAAGGCGATCGCACTGGTGCAGCAACAATGTTACAAACAGCTGCCAAAACCGCTTTACAAATAGGAGATAAAGGTGCAGCGACAGTGTTGCAAACCTCAGCCACTCGCTTGCAAGCTGGGGAACAACTTTCCGAAGCAGACCTGAAGAAAACTAGGATTGTATCAAAGACTGTTTTACAGGAATAGTAAAAATTCAGCTTTGCTGATTAACGGGATGAAAGTTTTGCGCCAAAGCGTAAAGCGAGAAAAAATATTTTATTCCTCAATTGAGCAACAAAGTAGTTGCATATTTCTAACTTATTGATTAACAACTACCGAAGAGTTTGACTTATGCTGATCCAGAAGATTGTCCAAGAATTGCAAGACATCCCTGAAGACAAACTAGCAGAACTTTATGATCTAATTCACTACTTTCGGCTAGGTTTAAGTCAAGAACGTACACAACCCCGCACCCCTGGTTTATTGAAAGGACAACTCGGCGATGCTTTCTTTGAACCACTACCAGAAGATGAACTCCAGCAATGGGAATGAGCTACCTCATCGACACCCATATCCTACTGTGGTGGCTCTTTGACGACCCAAAACTCCACACTGACTGCCGAGACATCATTCGCAACCCAGATCATCGCATTATTGTCAGTAGTGCTTCTGCTTGGGAAATTGCTACTAAATACCGGATGGGTAAACTACCCGAAGCCAAACAACTCGTTGAGCAATATTTACAGATATTGCATCAGGCTAAATTTATCGAACTTGCCATCACCACAGCCCATGCGCTTAGAGCAGGAAGCCTACCGATTGCCCACCGAGATCCCTTTGATCGCATGATCATGGCTCAGGCTGAACTCGAAAGTTTAGCTGTAATCAGCTATGACAAAGCCTTCCAGACTGGACTGATTCAGGTAATTCCCGACCTCAAGTAAAGCAAAGTATTGCCAAACGCAGTTAGCCGAGGCGAAATTGCAACAAGGCGATCGCACTGGTGCAGCCACAATGCTACAAACGGCTGCTAAAACCGCTTTACAAATCGGAGATAAAGGTGCTGCGACAGTGTTGCAAACTTCTGCCACCCGCTTGCAAGCTGGGGAAGAACTTTCTGAAGCTGATCTCAAGAAAACTAGGATTGTATCTAAGACTGTTTTACAGGAATAGATAATTTATAATTCATAATTTTTATGAAAACTACTGGACTTCATGATGTAACTATTATTTGTTCTGACTATGATCGCTCAAAAAAAATTTATATAGAAGTTTTAGGTTTTTCGATTATCCAAGAGACTTTTCGTAGCGAGAAAAATCCACCGACTGCCTTAGTATTTAGTAAACAAAAATGACTTGCCCTCAAGATACGGATGAACGTGTTCTTTAATGATATACGGCACGGTTTCCGAAATCCACTTATGCTCTTGCGGATTATTTACATGAAAAGAAAGTACTTCAATCAGCGCCATGATAAAGAAACCTTCTGTAATCTGTAAGTAATGTTCAGGTAGCTTACGAATAGCTTGATAGCCTTCAAAAAAGGAAGGTCTGACAGTGGGAAGTAAATATTGAAGCGAGCTTGCAATATCGTAAAGATAGTATCCAAAGCCACAGCGAGCAAAATCGATTGGACGGAATTCCTCGTTGTGCAATAAATAGTTGCCCTCATGAAGGTCAGCGTGAATCAGTCCCCAGACATTTTGTTTCTGACCCAGTGTTTCTATCATCTCTTGAACTTGGTAAGCCGCTACTTCAAGGGTCTTGTAATCTTCTGCTGAAATTAATTCTTGTAATACTGCTGGATAAAGTGCCAAGAGTCCTGCTTGCAACCGATTCTTATCATACGCTGGGCGAACAAAGTTTTCTGGCAGTTGCCACTGACTACTATGCTGGTGTAATCGAGCTAGCAACAAACCGAGTTGGTAAGCCTGTTCTGGAGTTCGTTGTCCGTTAAGGTTGTTGCCATCAATCCAATGCAGCAGTGAGCAATAAAACACTTCTCTAGTCTCATCTACCAAAACTTGAGTGAGCCATCTATCTTGTAGATTTTTTACTGGCTCCTGCACAACAACCTCTGTGTCATGACGCAAGGCAGTAAGCCACAGAAGTTCTGACTCAATCACTTCTGGTCTTTGCCATACATCGCCTTGGAGCTTAGATATTAGTTGATGAATACGGAGAAGAAATTTTTCCGCTTGTGTTTTTATACAGAAGGTTACGCTTTCACTATGACCTAAAAAATAACGTTCTCCTTCAGCTATATCATATTGGGCAAGGGCAGCTTTCGCTATGTAGTCATAGATATTATCCTGCATTTTTCCATAACCTCTTGGTTGGTATACATACTCTAATCTTAAGTCCCACCAATCAGCTTGCGATTGCGATTGCGCCCTCACCGATAACCTAAGCGGCACAACTAGTTATTAGACGGGATTGTGCTGGATATCCACCTTATCAACCAATCGCAAGCTTTCGACTCAACGATACACCAAAATGAATGAAAAAATTACTGAAATCAGTAAGCGATATACCTTTTGGCTTGCAGAAAACACTAAAATTAGTAAGCAATAAGCCTTTTTACTTGCTAAATCTACTGAAATGAGAAAGCAAACTGGGGTTTGAGAAAGTAAAAGCTCTTTTTGCTTGCGGAAAACACCAAAATGAGAAAGCAAACTGGGGTTTGAGAAAGTAAAAGCTGATTTTGCTTGCGGAAAACACCAAAATGAGAAAGCAAAGTGGGGTTTGAGAAAGTAAAAGCTCTTTTTGCTTGCGGAAAACACCAAAATGAGAAAGCAAACTGGGGTTTGAGAAAGTAAAATGTCATTTTGAGTAAGCAATATGCCTTTTTAGTTATTGAATATGAAGTTTTGAAAAAGCAATAAGCCTTTTTGCCGATTGAATATAAATTTTAGTTAAATTTGTGTTCATGATAGACGATTGTACTCCAAGCAAAATTTTCTAGCAGGGAACAGAAAATAAGGCTTCTGCTACTAAATATAGAAAAATTATTCAATAGCTAAGTACTTATAGATAATGAAGTTGAACTACTTGAACACTGGCGAGAACTCACACCCTAAAAGCAACAAAAAGTTTTGCAGTTTGTTGAACTACTTAAATCTGAGCCAGAAACAACACCTCCCGAATCTGATTTTGTGCCACAAACACCCTTAGCCAAAAAATTATGGTCGATCGGACAACGAGCGATCGCTTCTGGATTGCAACTTCGTAAACGTTGACGAAATTGAACTTGAACTTGCTGCACGTCGCGGTGGATTCCGTGAGTCGTAAGAAGACGTACATAGACTCTGGTGTACTGATTAGCGCTTTCTGTGGCATTCAGTCAGTCAGCATCAGAGCGAATCAAATTCTTAACGATGAAAATCTGGAGTTTGCCTCAAGTCGCAATGTTTCAGTTAGAAGTCTTGCCTAAAGCAACTTTTAACAAGCAACAAGGGCGTTGCAGAATTTTACGAAACATTTTTTAGTGCTGTCATCCACTGGGCAACTGATCTCTTAACCTGCAAGCCTGTTGCATCAACCTGCAACAGGGTTGCATCGACCTGCAAAAATTAACCCACCCAACGTTACGCAGCAACTTTAAAATACTTGTGTGTACACAGTAGGTCTTACAAGGAAAAGGGTTTGAGTCTTACTCCCCTTCCCTTGTATGGCAGCTAGTGCGTTGCTATAACGAAGGTTCAGTTAACAAAGGTTCATCTGTCAAAGATTGCTTTAGCGAAGATTGGTCTATCAAAATCAAAGGTTGGTCTTTTGTCTGATTTACTTCAGGAGCGAACGATTTAATTACGCTGTCACCCACTTGTCTACCTAATTGGATATCGGGATCTTTTGCGGGATCTATAGCAAAAGTACCTTCAGAAGTAGTGACAGTATTGCGTGTTACTTTACCATCTATGGTTATAGCGTCTTGGGTTGTAGGTGTTTTGCTTGTTACTGGTACCTGAGTTACTCCAGAGGATGGGATATGAACCCCGCCGAAAATACGGCTTGCGGCATTGTCCTCTATTGCCTCGGAAATGGTATTGTACGTCAAAGCCTGGCCTGGTAAGTCTTGCGAAGGAACTGTGAAAGGTGTGTTGTCCCCGAAGAAGTTAATCAATACTTGACCTGCTGCCGAACCAAATGCAGCGTGTCCTGAGTTGTAGTCTGGGAACGGTGGGGTTAAGGGAGTATTAAAGAAGTTTTCAGGCTGATGATACGATAGCAGGGGTAGCCAGTTCAGATCACGAACTACTCCTGCTGACACGTCGAGGCTATTGTCTTGGCGGATTGCTTGAATTGGTCGCAATTGATTGTAAAAATACTTAGAATCCCACGTCAAAATACCCACATCAGCTTGTGCAAGGTTTAACTGAGCAAACAAGAGGGCGTTCTGAGATAGATTATTGCTCCTATTCAAAGAGATTTGTTCTGCAAACTGGTTCCACTGACCGGGAGGTCTGAAGGTATTTGGGCGATCGAGTGCCCAGAAGATAGCATTTTTCGTTTGGTTAGAAGTGCGAGTAATTGTAGTAACGCTAGTGTTCGAGAAGGCTCCTACCTGCCGGATAAGATTCTCTTGGTCTGCGAACTGTTGGCTACCAAATGGTATTGGGCCAGACAGTCCAAACTGTAGCAGGCGAGCTCTAGGATTTGCTGAATCGCGATCGGGTATATCAGGTGAAAAGGGAAGAACTGATCCCCACCCTGGCAATAATGCAGGTGTAAAATCGGGGAAAGTTGGTCGCCATTCGCCTGCGCTATTTCCTCCCGTGTAAGGTATCTGCGCCTGAGCCGAACCATCGTTTCTCCGCAAGGCTAGTATTATCCCAGCAACTTCTCTTCCTATAGACCGACCGTTGCTCTTAGCCGTACCGTTCGGTATTGCTGCCAAAGACGTTTTTAGCTGTTGGTCGAGTAGATTTCTTATAGCTGTTTTAGCTGCTTGAGTTTGTGTTGAATCTTGTGGTGTTGCAACAGTGAATAGATTAAGTAGTGTTGTATATGCTGCTTGGACTGCTGCTGCTGGTGCTGACGCACCGCCCGTAAGCCGAGGATCAGAGGGGCTTATTCTCACAGCGTAAGACCGACCGATCCGGTTAATCGCGTTTACAGCATCATAAACTGCCAAGTGAACGATCGCCTGATTGCGTGCCCCTATTGGGGGCGCAGTCCCACCTCTGGCTGTAAGAACGCCATTTGCATCACGGGAAATTCCTGAGACAAGGATGGAATTCAGAAGCGTTGCATTCCAAACAATTACAGGATCACCAGCATTAACCAACCGACTGACTACTTTACCGTTTGTAATCGCTTGCTGGATGGTGGTGTCAACTTCAGCCAGACTGACTACTTTACTGTCTGTAGTCGCTTGGGAGATGGTGGTGTCAACTTCAGCAATCAGCTGGTAGGCTCCAGGTGCTACAACACTTGGACTACGGAAGTTAGAGCTAGTAAAGTCTACGGTAACAGTTTGGGATGCACCAGGAGACAAGCTAACACTTGGAAGGCTTTGAGTTCCGAGTAGTTCATCTGTGCCCACCAAAGGGGAATTTGATGTGGTTCCCAAAATCGCTACTGAAGTGATGACTCTAGGGGTATTGAGAGGGTTTTTGTCGAGGATTGAATCCGGAGACACGTATATGTTGAGATTTAAAGCTCCTTGAAAAATTCCCGTGCCGTTATTAGTAACAATTAGGTCAAATCGACCTTGTTTAACTGCTTCGCCTAATAGTGTAGGTCTTTGAAATTTACTGTTACTAAATTTGATTTGGATATCTGGTGTTGGCGGGATTGGGATACCTGGTTTTGGCTGGTTTATTGCATAAGCTGCTGGAATAACCATTGTACCAAGTATAGATATAGTTACCGCCCTCTTGATAAAGAACGAAAAAAACTGGAAGATGGTATTTGGCTGAGAGTTTACCATGAGTTTGGATTATTTGCTTGCAGAAGAATAAATGAATGATGTCTTTTGGGAAGAATAGACCTCTTGCAAAAGTCAGTTTTTACATGTCGCTGACTACTTATCACGCTTTTGTTTACCATTTATGCAAGAAGTCTAATGATTGTGTTGTAGCAGTAAATTGAGGACAGAGTAATTTACTCAATCCTTGCTATAACTAGCTTTTTAGAGGTGACCATATTTAATATTAAAGTTTTGGTTCTATTTAAGCGACAGGCTGAAAGAGAACCAAGAATCTATGCATTAAACTCCAAATTTTTGTTTTGTAAATTAAGTAATGCCTTCTCTTTGAGAGGCTTCACAAACACCAATTGCGGGCGTAACCATCGCATTCGCCAAAATCTCAAAATTGAGTTAAGGATATTACTTTTCCATAGAGCAAACTTTAGCCTTGAGAGACTTTTGATAAACAAAATATGTCTTTCAAAGAGCCACTCAATATGACTTTTACAATGTAAAAGTCATAAATTTGCTATGCGGTAATTCTAAAAACTTGTAGTTCAATGATGCGATCGCTCAAGTAGGACGATGCAAAAATTAAGGCTTGTTGAATATCTTCATCTTCTAATTCGGGAAACTCCTGGCGCAGTTCTTCTCGATTAGGGTAGGTAACTAATAACTCAATCACCCGACGAACGGTAAGGCGAAGATTACGAATAGAGGGCTGTCCATTCATACGATTGGGATTGCTGGTGATGCGATCTAATTTCATAGCAGTAACCCTAGCTCCTTACAAAAATTCTCGTCCTTCTTACACCCACCAACAAGGGAACTTAGCAGAATAATGCTAAAAACTAAAAGTTTTAGAGAAAGGTAAATAAATTTCTGCCTATAATTACGAATTGGTTTTAACTTTCCCAAATGTAGCAGGTGTTTCAAGTCTTCCAATAAAACATCCTCTTAGCAAAATTAGACCGCTTATGTTTATGAGAGACGATTGTACTCCAAGCAAAATTTTATAGCAGATAACAGGAAATAAGGCTTCTGCCACTAAAATAGAAAAATCATTCACGAGCGTTGTATTTATGGGTAATGAAGTTCAACTACTTAAACACTGGCGAGAACTCACACCCCAAAAGCAACAAAAAGTTTTGGAGTTTGTTGAACTACTTAAATCTGAGCCAGAAACAACACCCACCGAATCTGATTTTGTGCCACAAACACCCTTAGCCAAAAAATTATGGTCAATCCGACAACGAGCGATCGCTGCTGGATTGCAACTTCGTAAACGTTGACGAAATTGAACTTGAATTTGCTGCACGTCGAGGTGGATTCCGTGAGTCGTAAGAAGCTTTCATTCTTTAAAGCTTCTTCAAAGGTGCATAAATCGAATGTTATTTTGCTTGCGGAAAACATTAAAACTTGATGAACTCAGCGAAGTACCGTCAAACTCAGTTAGCCGAGGCTAAATTGCAATAAGGCGATCGCACTAATGCAGCCACGATGCTACAAACAGCAGCCAAAACTGCTTTACAAATCGGAGATAAAGGGGCGGCAACAGTGTTGCAAACTTCCGCCACTCGCCTGCAAGCTGGAGAATAACTTTCTGAAGCAGACCTGAAGAAAACTAGGATTGTATCAAAGACTGTTTTACAGGAATAGTAAAAATTTAGTGTTGCTGATTAAATAATTCGTAATTCGTAATTAAGTTTTGCAATGGGGATTTGAACCCCAGGGCAAAACGTACTACCTGTAGAGGTATGGGAATTAAACCCGCAAACTTTGTTAACGATATGAAAGTATTGCATCAAGACTGTCAGCAATAATACTCAAACATAGCGATAATCAATTTAGTATTCTTTGCTTTCAAGTTTCCTGTATGAACAAGCTGCTCAAAAATCCGCTCTTTTTGTTCATTTTTAGCGCAACTGCCATAAGTTTAATCGGTTATTTAAAAAATCAATTACCTGCAATTCCAGATTTCCCGCATAAAGATTTGTTAATTTTTGGTGCTGTGATTATTGTTGTGATTATTGTGACGCTGTTAATTGCGTGGGGAACATATCAACAGGCACAGCAGCCAGAAGACGCACCAGAACAAATCGACCCGACGTTAAGACCGCAACTACTGGAAGCAGAAGAAACAAAGGTTAACAAGCGATCGCAAGATTCTCTGCATTTGTCGCAGATGATTGAGCTAGACAAACAAGAGCAACCGGAAAGAGTCGGACGAAACCCACTACAACCCTTGTATACAATCTCTGCAAACCAGAATACAAGTCCACCTCAGCAAATTAATCGCATGGTAGATGTGTTGCAGCGAAAAGACATCAGTGGCAGATTATTAATTTTAGGACAGCCAGGAGGCGGGAAAACTATAACACTACTAAATTTGGCAGAAGAATTATTGGAAACAGCAAAACGAGATGATACAGCCCCAATGCCCTTTATATTTGAACTTTCGGCATGGCGGGATGATAGCGTCAACATTCTGGATTGGTTAATTAATCAACTCAAGGAAGAATATAATCTAACACCTGGAATCAGTCGGTTTTGGTTAGAACGAGGTGATATTTTGCCGTTGTTGGATGGGTTAGATGAGTTGGGGTTGGAACGACAGAAAAAATGCATCAAAGCAATTAATCAATATTTGGGTGAAGATGCAAAGCGGGATTTGGTTGTTTGCTGTCGGGAGGAGGAATATCATACAGGGGAAGAACAGCTTACACAGTTACATGGTGCGGTTTGTTTGCAGCAGTTGTCGGAAAGACAGATTCAAGATTATTTAAATCAGTTGAAAAGACCTGATTTATGGCAAGCAATCCAGATAAACGCGGAATTTTTGGAATTAGCAAGGACACCATTATTACTCTCGCTGATGGTGGTTGCATATCAAGGAAGAGCAATACAGACAAAGCAAGACTTATTTGATGCTTATATCGAGCGTAGGTTTAATTTACTGCCTGTGGGGAAGGGAGAACCGCAGCGAAAGAAAAATATACATTTTTTAGCATTTTTAGCAAAGCGATTACAAAAAACGCAGACGGAGTTTTTGATTGAGAATATGCAGCCAGATTGGTTACAAAATCATCAGCAAAGAAGGTTGTATAAGCTGATTGTAGGGCTGATTCTAGGGTTGATTCTAGGGTTGAGTCTAGGGTTGATTGGTGGGCTGATTGATAGACTGAATAATGAAGAGTTTGAGCAGATGATGAGGCGGAGTTATGGGCTGATTAATATTCATTTTGATGGGCAGAATTATAGGCTGATTCAAGGGCTGATTACAGGGCTGGGTTATGGGCTGACTATGGGGCTGTGGCTGTTTTCAGTTAGTTATTCCATTAAACCAGTAGAAGAAATTCAATTGTCAGTTAAACGATTAAAAATTCATGTTTTTCTGAAAAATTTTACTTTATGCCTGAATATTATGCTGATTTTCGGGCTGATTCTAAGTCTGATTTATGGGCTAAATAGAAATCTGAGTTATTATGTCCTGATTTATGGGGTGATTAATGAGGTGATTTTTGGGGTGATTTTTGGGGTGATTTTTGGGTTTATTACAGGGTTAGTTAAGGGACTAAAGTCAGATTTAAAAACTCAATTTAAACCAAACCAAGGTATTAGGGCATCGTTCACGAACACGTTTTGCATCACAGTTTTCATCACAGTTATATTTAGTATTATTCGTATTCTCCTCTTTTGGTTTAGCCAAAAGTTGTCTATACCTCGTGAGGATAGTTCAACTTTGAGTTATTTCCAAGTTTATACTTTTTTAATTGCATTATCATTCAATGGGGGATTAGCCTGCATACAGCACGTTTCCCTACGTTCGGTACTTTGGCGCAGTGGCTACATTCCTTGGAACTATGCCCAATTTCTCAACCGTGCAGCAGAACGTCGCTTAATTCAACAAGTCGGTGGCCGTTATCGGTTTATCCACCGTTTACTACTCGACCACTTTGCTGATATGCATCTGTCGTAGTTTTAGCAATGTGTTCAGCCTTAGTTTGCAATGTTTGGCTCATGGCTGCAAAATCTTGGCGAACTTTAATATTTAACCAACGAGCCAGCAGAGTCACCAATAAGCCTTTAAAAGATTCTTGCTGAATGAAGCGATGGCTACGCCTGCCGCAGGCATCACAAGCTAACAGCTTAACGATATACCAAAATGAATGCGGAAATTACTTAAATAAACAAGCAAACTGGAGTTTGAGAAAGTAAAAGCTGATTTTACTTGCGGAAAACACCAAAATGAGAAAGTAAACTGGGGTTTGAAAAAGTAAAAGCTCTTTTTGCTTGCGGAAAACACCAAAATGAGAAAGCAAACTGGG
>NZ_JABXKF010000045.1 GCF_017115165.1 Nostoc sp. LPT
AAAGACTCATTAACGGAGTTCAAAGACTCATTAATGGAGTTCAAAGACTCATTAACGGAGTTCAAAGGCTCATTAACGGAGTTCAAAATCCCCAATCCCCAATCCCCAATCCCCAATCCCCAATCCCTTATAACAAATGACTAATTTACATACACTCAGAAATCGAGAACAACAGACAGCCTGGATTTTACTAACACCCGCATTGCTGCTGTTGTTGTTTGTATTTGCCTACCCAATTTTACGAGCATTTTGGTTAAGCGTATTTACTAAAAATTTGGCAACAGAGCTACAACCTGTATTCTCTGGTTTGGAGAATTATGTGCGGATGGCGGGGGATGGTCGTTTTTGGCAGAGTTTGTGGGCGACAACGGTGTTCACAACAGCATCAGTAATCTCAGAACTACTGCTAGGACTGGGGATTGCCTTAGTTCTCAACCAGGCGTTTTTTGGGCGGGGCATAGTGCGTACAACTGCAATTATCCCTTGGGCTTTGCCTACTGCTTTGATTGGTCTGGCGTGGTCTTGGATTTTTAACGACCAGTTTGGGGTTGTGAATGATATTCTGCGGCGGTTGGGGCTGATTAAGACTGGGATTAATTGGTTAGGAGATCCAACGCTGGCGATGATCGCAGTGGTTTTTGCTGATGTTTGGAAAACTACGCCGTTTATTAGTATCCTGTTGCTAGCTGGGTTGCAGTCGATATCAAAAGACCTCTATGAAGCTTACTCAGTCGATGGAGCAACTGCTTGGCAAAGTTTCCGCAATATTACCCTGCCATTACTGCTACCGCAAATCTTAATTGCAGTGCTATTTCGGTTTGCTCAAGCTTTTGGGATTTTCGACTTGATTGCTGTGATGACTGGGGGTGGCCCTGGTGGCGCTACGGAAGTGGTGTCATTGTACATTTACTCCACGGTGATGCGCCACTTAGATTTTGGTTATGGAGCAGCCCTTGTAGTAGTGACATTTTTAATATTGATTGCGGCGGTGGCGATCGCTAGTTTCTTACTTAACAAATACCGTGCCAAAACATCAGGAGCCATTTAAGCCATGAGTGTAACTCCACAAACAGTTCCAACGACTCCAAAACGAACAGGGGAAACCAAGTTTTCTCTGAAAAAAATCTTGCTGTTCATCATAGTTGTATTAATACTGCTATTTAGCCTCGCGCCAGCTTTATGGCAATTGCTGACCTCGTTTAAAGTAAATGACGATATTGCCGCCGTTCCGACTGTCTATTTCCCCACACGATTCACTTTCAATCACTACATTGAGTTATTTACTCGTCGTCCATTTTGGCGCTACATCTTCAACAGCGCCTTTGTGTCAATTACTTCTACCGCTGTAGCTTTAGCGATCGGCGCACCTGCGGCTTATGCTCTGGCACGGTTACGCCCTTGGGGTGAAAAAGTTATCCTCGCCAGCATTTTAATCGTTACCTTATTTCCTGGAATTCTGTTGTTCTTAGGATTATTAGAAATTATCCAAGCGCTGAAATTGGGCAATAATTATCTGGCGCTGATCATACCCTATACTGCCATCAATTTGCCGCTAACAATTTTAGTACTTAAAAGCTTTTTCCAACAGTTACCAAAAGACTTGGAAGATTCTGCTAGGGTCGATGGTTACAACACCTTTCAACTACTATGGCAAATCGTGCTACCCATGACCCTTCCCGCTTTAGTGACTACTGGAATCCTCACCTTTATTTTTGCTTGGAACGAGTTTATTTTCGCTCTCACGTTTATGACGCGTGAAGAGTTGAAGACGATTCCCGTTGCTGCTGCTCAGTTGGGTGGTGCGACAATATATGAAATTCCCTATGGCCCGATCGCTGCTGCTACTGTCATCGGGACATTACCCCTGATTTTACTAGTTTTGTTTTTCCAACGCCGGATTGTCCAAGGTCTTACCGCTGGTGCAGTCAAGGGATAAGGGGAAGCAGGGGAAGCAGGGGAGGCAGAGGAGCAGAGGAGCAGAGGAGCAGAGGAGCAGGGGAAGCAAAGGGGAGAATAGTAATTTCTGACAAATGACCAATGACCAATGACAAATGACAAAAGAAAAATGGCTAAACTCGAACTTAAAAACTTGAATAAAACCTACAATCCTAAAGTCGTCCCTGTCAAAGACGTTAGCTTAACTGTAGATAACCATGAGTTTCTGACTTTACTTGGCCCTTCTGGCTGTGGCAAATCCACTGTCCTACGCATGATTGCAGGTCTTGAAGAACCTACTGATGGTCAAATCAAGATCGGCGAGGTAGATGTTACCTATAAACGAGCAGCCGATCGCAATATTGCAATGGTATTTCAAAGCTATGCACTCTATCCCCACATGACGGTGTACGAAAACCTCGCTTCTGGACTGAAGCTGAAAAAAGTACCACCTACAGAAATTAAACAGCGAGTGGCAGAAGTGGCAGAAGTTTTAGGATTAGCAGAGTTAATGAACCGCAAGCCTGGGCAAATGTCTGGAGGTCAACGGCAACGGGTTGCTGTCGGTCGTGCTTTGGTGCGTAATGCCGATGTCTACCTGCTGGATGAACCTTTAAGTAACCTGGATGCACTGCTGCGGGAAAGAGTCCGAGCCGATATCAAGCAAATTTTTGCAGCCCAAAAAGTGCCAGTTATCTACGTCACCCACGACCAAACAGAAGCGATGACGCTCTCCACGAAGGTTGCATTACTCAATGATGGCTATGTCCAGCAACTCGATCCGCCTGACCGCATCTATAACCATCCAGCAAATCTATTTGTGGCTGGATTTGTTGGTAGTCCGCAAATGAATTTGCTGACTTTACCTTGTAAGGGAAAATACGCTATCCTGGGTAACTTTCAAGTGCTTCTCCCTGATATACCAACTGTACCACCGCAGATTGTTCTGGGAATCCGCCCAGAAAATGTCCGCATTGCTCAACCAGGTGATACTCAGACTATCCAAGGACGAGTGTTTTTAGTGGAAAATTTGGGTATGCACTATTTGGTCAGTGTCAGGATTGAGGGTTCACAAACCGAAGCAATTACAGTACGTGCTTTGTTACCAATAGACCAAAATTGGAGTAACGAGAATATTACATTAGCATTGCCCCCTGAGGATATTCACTGGTTTGATGTGCAATCTGGTCATGCTCTTGTTAAAAGACAAATGTTAGGTGTCAGAAGCTAAGGCAAGAGACGCGATGAATCGCCGTTTCTACAATAATCACTGTCTGTTCGCTTATTTCGATCTGACTTTTTAAATTATTGACGACAGAATTGGTGTTTTAGCCTTTCCCAGAATAGCGTCGGCGCAGCACGTCGTAGATATCGCCACTTAGTAGTTCATTAGAACTATAAATTTCAAATAAAAAGGGAGATGAAAAATTGTCTACAAAAGTTGAAACTCTTATCAGATATAGGTTTTATTAAATTCGAGTGAATGTAAAACTAAGGTTTACCATTTTGAATGCCAACTCTTAAGCCATAATCAACTGTCTTACCAAAATGAAGTTGAAAGGAGAGGTAACGGGCAGAACACAAACAAAAAAGTAGGAAAGGTGGGAAAAGTAGGATAATTAATTACTATCAAGAAAGAATAAAATCCTGATGTTAATATACTTATGGTAAATATCATACATAGAGACAAACTCATGGCTAATATTAAAATTACAGATTTACAAACTCCAACATTAATAGAAGAACTGGACGATGAGAGTTTAGTTGCAGTGGTGGGAGGGTTAGATCCTACAACAGAGATAGGAAAATCTCTATTACATGTGCTAGAAGATGTATTAAAACAAGCAGAAATCTAGAAACTTGCTGGAGGATAAAATATTTAGTTCTTCAGTATCTGTTCTGCCAAATTATTAATTAAAGCTGATGGCGATGCAATTAAAGAAAAAATCAAGCAAGCTTTAGCTTTATTAGCTTAAAAATAACCTAATTACCAGGTTTAGCAAACCCGTTACCAAGTTTAGCATTACTTAGTAACGGGTTTATTTTCATAAAGAGCGATCGTAGGGAACTCATGAATTGATCCGTCTTGAACAAGGCAAACACTAACACCTGTTGCCTGAATACTTCTGACATAACCCTCTTGTCCTCCCCAAGGTTGATTTGCGCTACCCTAAGTCAGGAAGCCAAGGATAAATCAGATGAAAAAATGGATTTGGCTGATGCTGTTGGTGCTGATGACAGTTGCCGTGTTGGGTAGCAGAGGTAGTACGTTTTTTGAACAGCGTCCCTCACCGACAATTGTTGAGCGCATTCCACTGAAAACACCCGAACCACAGCCAGAGTCAAAGGAAGTTGACATTAACCCGCAAGTGTCTCCTGACAAGCTGCTAAACCATATCCAAAAGTTGAATTTTCAGCGCTACACCACAAAAGAGCGATCGCTTACTCGCACTTATATTACAACGGAACTGAAAAAAGTCGGCTGGAAACCTAAATTAGAAAAGTTCTCTGACGGTGTAAATATTTTTGCCGAACGCCCAGGAACTAACAAAGCAGCTAAAGCAATTCTTGTAGCAGCGCATTACGACACTGTTGCCTCTTCCCCTGGTGCCGATGATAACGCCAGTGGTGTAGCTGTAGTGCTGGAAGTAGCCCGATTGCTCGGTTCTCGTCCTACGCCACGGACTTTACAGCTAGCTTTTTTTGACCAAGAGGAAGCAGGACTTTTGGGTAGTCAGGCTTTTGTGAGTAAGACAGCACGCTTGCAAAATTTAGGCGGAGCGATCGTTATGGATATGGTAGGTTACGCTTGTTACACTATTGGCTGTCAGAAATACCCTGCCGGATTGCCTGTTACACCACCTAGCGACAAGGGCGACTTTTTGGCAGTAGTCGGTGATACAGAACATTTACCTTTGTTAAATGCCTTTCAAAATTCACACAACATCCCCTCAATTGCTCTGAATAAACAAAAAGCAAATCTGCCAGCAGTCCTAACACTACCAATTCCTTTTAAAGGTTTATTGACACCAGACACCCTACGCAGCGACCATGCACCATTTTGGTACCAGGGCGTAGGCGCTGTGCTGGTGACAGATACCGCAAATTTACGCACTCCGCACTATCATAAACCTAGCGATGTGCCAGCGACTATCGAGCGATCGTTCTTCACAGGAGCAGCACAAATTGTAGTTAATGCTACTAGTGCCTTGTTAGAGAAAAACCAGGTTTTGGAAACTCAAGCACCAAGCTAACTTATGAATTATGAATTATCTTGACTAGCTTTTGGTTCAGGGAAAGTCAACGTCCAATTATTTTTATTATTGACCTGAGAATACAAACCTTGGAGAATGAGCCGGAGAGTTTTTCGAGTTCTAATAGCCTTCTTTACCAGATAAGTTCCTGGTTCAGCAAAGATATCATCAAAATTTTGTTTATGACCAAATTGTTTTGAACAGTAACTGCCAGCACCTTGGACTGTTAACACAAAAAATGGAGCTTGTTTGTATTCATCAGGAATCATAAAGATTCCATATACATGATGACGGCCACGCCACGGCTGAACACTAACCTTAGTAGCATGTACTTGGAATTTTGTAGTTTTTGATGCGATAAAAGCCTCAAAATTGCAATCAGAATCATTCACAGGCCACCACAGTGTAACAATACTCAGAGAGAGTAGCAAAATTAAAATATATGGGAGTCTGCGACGCATAAAGCCAAGAAAAGTTGTTGATGCGGCTGGTAAAATTTGATGAGTAACGATCGTGCAGCTAGAGCAGTCAAACTATTCACCTGCAACACCTCTGCAAAACGTTTTAAAGGGTAAAGACAAAACATTAAGCAGTCGGTTAAATTTTGTTGTCAAAAAAAAATTGCAGATTGTAGATGCGATCGCTTACCCTGTTCTAGTAGCTCCGTTACAGTACTAAACCTAGCTGAGAAACCATTAAGCTTTTGTGGCTGTTAACACTGATTTATGCTCAAATTTTTAGCTGTGAGGAATTCTACAATTCGTTACTTTTGTTATGCTTGTAATATGGCTCTGTTTACATCAGCAGATGTTTTGAGGAGATTAAAGCATAGGCGTAGCCCGTCGTAGACATCGCCAGCAAGTTAAGAAAAAATTTACTTTTATTTCTAAGCAATTATTTGGGTAGTCAAATACACAAATATCCGTTATATTCCCGTAAGTAACAATTGGTATAAAAGTTTATGGGAAATTGGAGAAGTCTTAAGACAGTTACGGGTTTATTTAGCGCCATCGCACTTACACAGTTCGGGGCAAATACTTCGGCCATTGCTGCTGATACAGTTGTTGTGCGTTTGGGTTTATTTACAGAATCCATCTCCCTTGCTGAGTTGCAAAAGGCTGTAAAAACTGGGAAATTGCCTGGGAGTTTACAGTCTTACACTAAAGGATTATCCCAAGAACAACGCCGCTTCTTCTTGGGGGCGCTGGGTATGAATATACCGATGAATGTTGTCACACTTGATAGGTTAATTAATACCCAGATTGGTACAACTATTCTCAATGATTTTGCTACAGCCTTAGCCCGAAAGGATAAAGCTGGAGTACAAGCACTGAGAGCAGGATTGGTATTAGGTTCTACTGCACCGCAAGGTCTTTCTATACTGAGTTTTATTGCTGCTTATCCCAGTAAACGCTTAGAAATTGATTTGCCAAAGGCTTGGGTTGTTGCAGGAAATTTAAATACAGCTTTTTGGCGCACTCAGCAATTTATGTTAGCGATCGCTCCCCAACTCAACCCCATAACAGCAAAGCCGGGAACACCCGAAATTGCTTTTCCTTTTGATCCCAGCCAACCAGGAAGCGACCAAGTAAAAATACTTAACTTAAGCCTGAACGATCAAAAGCGCGACCGCAAAATCCCAGTTGATATTTACTGGTCAACTGCTGCAACTCCCGACAAGCCGATAATTGTCTTTTCTCACGGCTTCGCGTCAGTCCGCACGGACTTGCGTTACTTAGCAGAACATTTAGCATCCCACGGTTATGTAGTAGCAGCTTTAGAACATCCCGGTAGTAATGCGGCAAATACTGATTTAGCATTACAAGGCAAAACCAGAGTTATGAAGCCTCAAGAGTTTTTAAATCGCCCTCAAGATATTAGTTTTGTTCTGGATGAATTAGAAAAACTTAAACAAACACCTAATAATCCTCTACAAGGGAAACTTGCAACCACGAACGCAATGGTTATTGGCTATTCTTTTGGTGGTGCTACAGCTTTAACACTCGCTGGAGCGGAGTTACAACTAGAACATCTTAAACAACGTTGCAAAAAGAACTTGACTATCTTGAGTTTGGGAGAAAATATTCAGTGCATCGCTGAAGAACTACCAGAAAATAGTTATCAACTACGAGATACCAGAATCAAACAGGCGATCGCTCTCAATCCGACAACTTCTCTAATTTTTGGCGAAACTGGGTTAACAAAAATACAAGTTCCTACCATAGTATTAGCAGGTTCCGCCGATAAAACTACCCCAGCTTTAACTGAACAGATTGTAGGATTTGAAAAAATCCCATCCCCAAAATCGCTAGTTGGTATAATTGGGGGTACTCATCTTAGTGTAAAAGACCCCAGCACCACATTAGATCAGATCGGACAACCAAATACACCGATTAGTGGCGGTGAAGTTGTCGGTGAACAAGCAGCAGATGTTCGCAAATACGTTAAAGCTATAGCTTTGGCCTTTGCTGCACAGATGACTCCAGAAGCTAAAAACTATGCTATCTTTCTAACACCAGATTATGCTCAGTTCGCTTCAACTGCCGCATTTCCATTTCGCCTAATTACGCAAATTCCTCCTGATGCTATGGCAGTGGTGAAGGAATTTGTTGAGAAATAAAGGACTTCCAATTAAACAAATATAATACTTACGTATCATACATATTGACTATACTAATTTTGGGCTTTTGAGCCATGTCTAATACCCAGAACAGTAAATATAAATATGCAATAAAATCAAGGTTGCAATCAACACCTGAAATAGAAATTTTGCTGAATGCATATTATGGTTAATTAGTATAGTACGTAAGTACTGAAATATTTAATTTTGTGAGTAGCTTACTTAAAATAGGGGTGTGGGGAATGGTAGAAGTCGCTGCTCATTTTGCCTCCCCCTACGATTTTTATTTTTATAAAAAATAAATTTTAAACTACCGATATTCGCTGCAATCGGGAGAATATACTTTATTAATTTATAATCCGTTGTAAGTAATATCTAGCTTATAAAATTGCCTTATACCAAACTCTATGTAAATTTTTTATTTGCTAAAAGTATATTACCTTGATAGTAGCCCTAAAGTTGCTGTTAAATCTACATCAAATTTTTACAGTATAAATAACTATTTAGACATAAAATTTATAATGTATTCATAAAAATAGCAGAAGCTTAAGAGTGTAAACAACTAGGAGCACATGCCGAATAATGATAATACATACGTATCCTATAGGAATCGTAAATTGCTTTTGAAAAAATCTCTCAAGTAATTGTAAGGTGTGTTAACAGGTGTAGCACACGCTACACGTGTTTCAACATTCCAATATTAGTCCTGTAGCTAAAATATCACAAACTAATTTCAACACAAATGAAAACAAATTATTTGATGCAAAATATGTTTGTATATGTTGTATTAACGTAAATTACTGTAAGTTCACAAAACAAAATGGTAAAACATTGTTATCTTCTCCAAGTTACAGATTAACCAAAAGTAACCAACAAAAGGCTTGTTTTGTTTACTTAAACAATTAGTTTTACCTACATACGTATTGTCAAACTAATTTGGGATTCAGAATTAAACAATTATTCCATTTCACTCAAGCTTATGCAACTCTATACAACTCGTGAAATCGAACAACTCCAGCAACACGAAGACCTTTCTGCCTTAATTGAAATTATGGAGTGGGTGAAAAAATTTTTAGGAAGGCCTCATCCTGACTTAGGTAGACCTGGCGCAGTTTGCCCGTTTGTACCTTACTCTCTCAAATCCAACAGTATTCGTCTAGCAGTTATTCACACAAAAGATTTGTATCCAGAACAATTAGAAGAGATTGTTGGACACTATCGAGATATATTTCTGAAAAGAGATGTTAAAGAGCAGGAATTAGCAATTAATAAAGCTTTTTTACTTATTTTTCCTGACATCGATATAGAAGATGCTCCTAACGTAATAGATAGTGTTCAGCAAAAACTTAAACCTTTGTTTGTTGAGTCAGGATTAATGATAGGAGAATTTCATAAACGTAATGAAAGTCCTGGTTTACACAATCTAAAATTTCGTCCACTTCGTAGTCCTATCCCCTTGTTAGCTATCCGGTTCATGGTTGAAGCTGACCTTCCCTTTCTTCAGAATCCTACCGATCCCCACTTACGTATTCGGTATTTGGAAGCTTACTTAAAGCATTTTGATCGTAAATTTACAGATGCAACAAAGTTTAAAAATGCTCATCAAGCATTAGCTTTAGCAAAAGAACAAGTTAAACAAGAAAATTTGGTGAGTTCTTGCATATAACAAATGTTTTAATTCAGGGTTAGTAATTGAGCATAAGGTATGGAGGATTAAAAGTTTTTCCAATTCACTGCACCTTGAAATAAGTGGGATAAAAATGACGAATTTACTGCTAGTTGCAATCTCTTAGTGCAGATAGCATCAAATCGTCGTCAGTATGTAAATTATCGTACTATAGTAGAAGCGATCGCTAATTATCAATTAATCAAGATCAATATTTCAACAACTTCACTCTGATTTGCAATAATTGCACACACGTTTTTGTGAAGAGATTTAGAATTGCTAAATTATTTGTGATATAAAAAAGCAAATAATTTGGTAAATAAAATGGCGAAAGAAATAGAGCGGAAATATTTAGTGAGAGGAGATAGCTGGAGAAGATTAGCTAAAGGTAGTGTATATCGTCAAGGATACATTGCTACACAAGACAAAGCGACTGTACGTATACGTCTAGTAGGGGAAAAAAGTTATTTGACCATTAAAGGCCCCAATATTAAATATTCGAGATTAGAGTTTGAGTATCCTATTCCTGTTAAAGATGCTCAAGAAATACTTGAGACATTATGTGAACGTCCCTTTATAGAAAAAACTAGATATAAAATAGAGTCGGGTGGTTTGATTTGGGAAATAGATGAGTTTGATGGTGTTAATAAAGGACTGATATTAGCAGAAGTTGAACTCAGTGATGAAAATCAGCAAATTGAATTACCAACCTGGATTGGACAAGAAGTTTCTGATGACTCCAGATATTTCAACAGCAATTTAGTAAAATACCCTTTTTCACAATGGTAATAGCTGAAAAATTGGGAACATCCCAATTTTGCGAAAATACCTAACTCACAGAATTTGCAGCTTAAAAACTAAAACTGGCGTAGGTTGGGGAGCTACTGCGCCTTTGAGATTTCCCGACTTGTACTCCTACGGAGAAGCAAGCTAGCAAGAGCGTCTCCCCTTCTCCCAAAGGGAGAAGCAAGTGGCGTTTGAGGAACGAAACCCAACATTATCAAGGCTTTGTTGGGTTCAACCCAACCTACTATTGTTCTTAACCCAAGCATATTGCATTAGGAAATATTTTATCCACGGGCGTGTAATTACTTACTTATTAATTTGAAAAAAGTATAAAAAATCTAGTATATTTTCGCCTATCAATTCAGCATTAGCCCCAATAGGATGTAGCGGAATACATATCACTCACCAGATTAACAGGTGCGTTCTGAGCTAAATGACCATTAAGAAACCTTTGCTAATCAAGCAACCGGAAGTTGGACAGCTCATCGGTGAACTCCGTGGCAGAACTAGTCTTACTCAAGAACAGTTTGCAGCATCTTTAGGTATAACTTATTCGACGGTAAACCGTTGCGAGAAAGGACATACCAAGCCTGAATCTCTAGCTATGCAAAAGATTCAGGGGATGCTAAAGGAGATGGGTGAGCTGGGGCAGAAAGTGTTGGTGAAGTATTTGTCGAATAAAAAAGTAGGCTGAGAGGCAAATTAATTGAAGTTACTTTCCCCCAATTAACAGGTTATCGCTACGACATAACCACAAACAATTCAATTCTAATTTTACCGATGTTTGCAGATATGCATATTTTGCGGATTACTCAACCTTTGAGTTTGAGTTTACCGTAGCCGATATTTTCTTCACTTTTGAAGACGAGTTTAGGTTAAAAACGCGCAAAAATCCCTAAAACTTCTTTTCTTAATTGAGCGCCAATATTTTTCAGTCAACCTTATCTGAACTGTACAATGTTTGATTATTCTACTCCCGCTTTAGCTACATACCTTAATATTTCTTCGCCAATAGCAGCTTGCACTAACGGCGGCAAAGTTGCGGTCATCAATACTGAAGGTGTATGGGAAGTAGAAGGTAATGGGACAAAAAAACTAATTCCAAACTCTAATTACGATGCTCGTGACATTGTAGCAATTGACGGCAAAACTTATGTCTTAGCGGTTCCAACAGGACTAGTAAAAATAAAAACTGACGGAACTAGGCAAAAAATAGTTAGCAACACAGCTAATTCAAAAACACGGGTGAAATTTCTGCAAAATTGGATTATTTACCAGTCTGCAAATACTCTATCAATTTATGACAAAAACCTCAACTTTAAAGCCAAACAGAGTTATGGCGTAACTGAGGTAATGGATTTTGAGTATAAAAACGGGTATCTCTACACTAGTGGCTATCAGCAACAAAAGAGGTTAGGTATTCCCGTCCAGATAGCTTTTCTTTACCGGATGGTTTTCGACGGAGCAAAAATATTTGCTTTGGCAAATTTAGCAGGAAATAACCAAGGCAAGCTTTGGGGCTACAATTCTGCCGATCTTGCTCACGACATGGCAGACACAAGACTTAACCGATTACATATTTTTGAAGACAAGCTTTATGTCCTCGGTTCAGTTTATGGGGGTAACTCAATCTACAGGTGGAATGGCAAAGACTTATTAACAAAGACTTTGATCACCACAGACAACTATACTAATGCTGCACAAACCCGTGATGAAACAAAGGTATATATAGGAACTGTTAATCTGACTAATTTTACTGTCGAGCGTGGCCAGCTAAGTATTCCAAGAAGGCCTACAACTGCGGGGATGGGAGACGGCAGTAGCAATTTCCCTAAAACTATTTACTCAGATGGCGGTAAAATTTTTGTGGGTTCCTCTGCTGCTTATGCCATCGCCAATAGAGATAATCAAACCTTCATGGGTAAACCCATCTCGGCTTACCGGGGAGATGCATCTCTTTTAGTTGTCTCCAAAAACCTAATGACTCGCCACGCTTGGGTAACACCGGGAAATGGTGAAGTATTGCTATTTACTGATAAGTTTGCAGTAATCAAAACAGATAATAAAATCAATGACTTGGCTACAAATTTAGGAACTGCCCAAAAATTACCAACAAATACTTATTTCGTTAAGTTTTAATTGAGCAACGAGATTGTCTACAATCTCATTGCTCAATTCTTTTTTGCAAAAAAACTATAAAAGTTAAGTCGGCACTTCCGAAACGCTACTTTGCCTTTTTTGCAGCTTCTCTAGCATTAGGGTGACGATACGAGCGTGAATTACCACAATCGATGGCTGCGAGTTTTGCATTACAGAGTACTGCTTCAATTTTCCCAGAACCAAGCACTCTAAGATGCAATCAATTTGAAGGATGAGATTGTGTCATTAGTTATCCCTAAGTTTTCGACCCAAGAATAGTAGCCTGGTTCTTGCCCTACGCAAGAACTACTGCGATACCTACAGCAGTAAATTAGGCGCTGAGAGTAAGGGTTTAAGTCTCCAGTCAAGCAGACTCAATCTCAGAAGTCAAAAGATAAAAACGCCCAGTTAAAAGCACTGCACCCATAAGTAGCCCTAGTACTAAACCCAACCATAAACCTATAGCACTCCAGCCGAAAGTGAATGCCATCAGATACCCCCCACCTAGACCTACTCCCCAGTAAGCGAACATAGTAATTAACACTGGCACTTTGGTGTCTTTCAACCCGATTAAAGCACCAGCAGCAATAGTCTGAATAGAATAAAATATTTGGACTATTGCCCCCACAGCGAGGAAAGAAGTTGCGGTTTTAACTATCTCGATATTATCTAGATTACTGGTGTCCAAATACATTGCCACAATATAGTTGGGAAACAGCCAAAAAATTAGTGCCACAATACTCACAAAAGGAGTAACAAGCCCAATGCAGACTAATCCCGCTCTGCTTGCACCCTTGAAATCGTTTTGTCCCTTCAACTGTCCTACTCTCATTGTGACGGCATAGGAAATACCTATAGACACTGTTTCGACAAAACTTTCTGTCTCGACGGTAATTTCATGTGCTGCTAATGTTTCTGTTCCAAACCACCCCATCAGTAAAGCAGTGGTAGTGAATACTCCAATTTCTGCTCCATACTGCAACCCCAAAAACCACCCAGTTTGGAAGATATCTATAAACATATCTTTATCGAACTGATACAAAGCACAATCAAGCTGATAGTCTTTAAAGTAGTTATCAAAGCAAATCCAACTGGCGGCAGCGATAAAATTTAGCCAAAAAATAAGTGTGCTTCCCCAACCGATACCGGCTAAACCAAGGGCTGGTAAACCAAATTTACCGAACATTAGCACGTAATTAGCAACCGCATTTAATAATAGTCCAGCTACCGTAATTACTGTTAAGTATTGGGGGCGATTTAGGGCAGAGCTAACTTCTTTTAAGATACAAAAACCGAGTGCAGCCGGAAAACCCCAAACAATAGACCGCAAATATATTTGAGCTAATAACACATTGCTTTCTTCTTGACCAGTTAGCAGCAGGATATAGTCAAAGTGCCAAATGATAAACATCACAGGTAAGCACATCGTCACAGCTAACCAAATTCCTTGACCGGTAGCACGGCTCACTTGGTCTATCTTTCCTGCACCAAAAGCATTGGCGACACTCACACCCGCAGCTGAAAGAACAGAACGACAAACGGAAGCTAGAGTAGAAAAGGTAACAGCACCTAAAGCACCCGCAGCTAAAGCTTGGCTGTTAAGCAAGCCCATCATTACGCCATCCAATAAAGGAATGCCCGCTTCTAATATTTGAGTAATTACCAAGGGAACTGCTAATTGCAGGCAGGCTTGGACTTCTAATATCAGTTCTGACTTAAATTCTTTTAAGGTTAACTCCATTGGGGCGCTAAAAAAGCAATACTGAATACATTAAGATATATTAACGCCACAGGTGCAATCAACTCAAGCTATTCGCGATCGCTCCCCATTCAAATATGTAGAACGAGGAGAATTCAGGAGTGTTAGGTACTGGTAGGGAGTTATTAATCTTCCCCTGCTCCCCCTACTCCCCCTGCTTCCCCTCCCCTTCTTTTTACCCTAAAATAGCAAAATCACTGGCTCGGTAGTTTTGGGTGTGTAGTCGAGTACTTTGTGACGATGCCAGAAATTTCCGGGTTGTAAAGCCTTAGATAATTCCAGTAGTTGCCAAATACTTGCCGCACATAGTTTTTAGTTTCATCAAAGGGAATTTCTTCAACAAATTCATCTGGATCTTTTGTAGTTAGAGTTTGCAACCATTTGGAGACATTGCCGGGGCCAGCATTGTAACTAGCGATCGCCAGCAAGGAGTTATTGTTATATTGATCGTGGGTATGACCCAAATACCATGTACCCAGCATCATGTTATCGTTAGGATTTTCTAAGTTGATTGTTTTGAAATCCACCTTGATTTGTGGGGCGATCCATTTAGCTGTGCTCGGCAACAGTTGCATTAAACCAGTAGCTTCAGCGACAGATTTAATTTTTGGTTCAAACCGTGACTCTTGACGCATCAAAGCAGTTACTAGCAAAGGATTAAGTTTACGGTCAATAGACCACTTTTCAATCTCTCGCAGATAAGGAAATGGATAACGCGCTTGCCAGTAGGTGATTTGTTTACTCAGAGTCTGATATTGGGCAAGTTCGGCTGGTATTTCCCGGTCTTCCAATTTAGAAATTTTATCAATTCCGATGAGATTGTCTCCCCTAGCCTGCCGCATTAACCCTTCAGTAAATTGCTCTGCTACCGTTGGCTGAATTTTGTTCTGAAATTCTGTTTGCCATTGTAACCAGGCATCGCGGTCTTGACCTAGCAGATACAATTCTTTGAAAGTTTCAGAACCAGCAGGCGGTACTGGACGCTGGGATGCAATTACTTCCGGGTTCATGACGCGCACGTTGTCAAAATTACCGACATTTAGCCCTAACATTGTCGCGGCTCGCCATGCATAGTAAGAGTAGGGAAACTGGCTAATTACATATTCATAAGCAGTTTTAGATTCTTGCTGTTTCCCCAGTGAAGCTGCCCATTTACCTACCCAAAAGCCCGCTCTTGGAGCCAAAATACTATTGGGGTTATTAGTGACAATTGGTTCTGCCCATTGCCAAGCACCGACGTAATCTTTGGCTTGGGCTTTATCTTGGGCGATTTTCCAACGGTATTCTGCTGCTTCGTCAGAGTTACCGTATTTACCTATGAGTAATTGCCACGTCGCGCTAGCTGACTTTTGATCCTTGAGAGTTTGGATTTTGGCTTTTTGTGCCAGTGCAGTACCAGCTTGTTTGGGAAATTTACTAATTACCTGCTCAAGATACGGTAAGCCGTCTTTAGGTGTTTTTGCGGTTTCTGCTAATCTCAGTAGTGCCGTCCCAGTTTCTTCACTATTGGGAAATTGCTGCACTAATTGTTGATAGGTGGCGATCGCTTTTTCTTTATCTTTGCCTCCCACCTGTAAGCCCCGTGCAGTACGGTAGAGGTTGCGCGATGTTTTGGGTGCTTTGGCATAAGCATTCGCCGCTTTGGGAAATTGACTATTTTCCCAATAGTCTGTACCAATGAGTTCCCAGTCTTCGGGTTTGAGGTTAGGCTGTTTTACTAACTGATCCAAAACGCCCACTATACCTGGTTGATCGTAGGCATACTTAGCCAAAATCAATTGTAATTGTGGCTGATTGGGATTTTCTTGCAAGCGTTTGCGGATAATTTCCCAAGTTAGAGGATTAGAAGGAAATTGAGCGATCGCAGTTTCTTCTTGCTTTGGTTGAGCAATTAGATATAGCGCTTTCACAGCCGCCGGTTCTTTAGGATAGAGTTTCAGCACCTTTTGCCTGAGATCCGAGGCTTTGCCGTCCTCGCCCAACAAATCCTCTGCCTGGGCTTGTTTGAGCAAAATGTAGGGCGCGAGGATGGGATAGTCTTTCTCTAGTCCTTGAAGTAAAACCAGAGCTTTTTGCCCTTGGGTTCTTTCAATGTAATCACTCGCCAAAAGATAACGAGCGCGATTCCGATCTGGCGATCGCTCAAGAATCGCGATCGCAGCCAGTTTTGCCGCCCGTTCTGGCAGCGATTGCTCAATCAGCCCAAAGACGGCTGATTGAGCAACACTACCGTCCGATTTTTGCTCTGCTTGATTCTGACTCAGTTTGAGCCATTTTCCCAGAGACTTACCAATTTCGGGTGCTGATACCATTGCCCCAGTTAAGAAGGCAAACAGTGCTGCACCCGCAATTATCGAAATTTGCTTTTTCTGTAGTTTCTTCAGCATGAATACCCGCTGAAAAGTTTCGGTGAATTTCTTGAAACTTTAACACTCCTAACCATCACTGTTACCAATTTTTAATTTTAGATTTTTAATTTTATGTAGAAAAATACTAATTTTCAATCCTTTAGTTGGTAATATTGAGTAATTAGCATATATTAGATACTATTACATCTATCTTGGGTATATCTTAAAAGATGCCAGGAAGCAGCTTTTCAGTTAGGGATTTTGACTTCTACTGATTTGGTACGACTGAACTCACGTACCCTGCGGTATGACGCAACAGTACAAATATTAGAATCTTCTCTCGATAGATAGAACTCGCCACAACCACTTGGGGGTTTTTTCGAGTTTTCTCGGGCGTGTTATCGCGTCAGTGTAACGCATAGTCAGAGATTTTCGGTGCGTTAGGACTAAAGCCCATAACATACCCTACCAAATTAATAGCTAATGTGGAGCAGGTTTTTCGATTTGTGTGTACACCGTAGCTGAAACGGGGAGAGGAATAAAAGTGGGTTTTTTAGTATACTTTCAGACTTGACAATCCTCTAAATCCCCCATTGATTGCATCCTGAGTTCTAAATTCTAACTTTTTACTTAAGTTTTTCGTGAGCAGCCAAAATAATTTTTTCGGTTTCTTCCCAGCTAATACATTTGTCAGTTACAGAAACACCGTATTTTAATTCTTTACCAGTAATTGGTTGACTACCTTCATACAAATGCGATTCTAGCATCATGCCAACAATTGATGTATTACCATCGACTATTTGCTGAATAATATTTTCTAAGACAGCACCTTGTAATTTGTAATCTTTATTGGTATTACCGTGGCTACAGTCGATAACAATTCTCGGTGGTAAATTTGCCTGTTTTAATTTCTCTTCTACCTGTTTGACATTTGCTGGATCGAAATTGGGTTGACTACCACCCCTTAAAATTACGTGACCGTAGCCATTACCTTTAGTTTTAAAGACGCTGACCTGTCCCTTTTGATTAATTCCCAGAAAATTATGCGGGTTTCCAGCTGATTGTAGGGCATTCAAAGCTACTTGAATATTGCCGTCAGTACCGTTTTTAAAACCTACAGGCATCGAAAGCCCACTTGCCATTTCGCGGTGAGTTTGTGATTCAGTTGTGCGTGCGCCAATCGCCGACCATGTAATCAGTTCACTGATGTATTGAGGTATGATTGGATCTAGTGCTTCTGTGCCAGCAGGTAATCCCAACTCTGTAATTTTTAATAGTAGCTCTCGTGCAATTAATAAACCTTTCTCAACATGGAAAGAATCATCCATATCTGGATCGTTAATTAACCCTTTCCAACCTACGGTTGTTCTTGGTTTTTCAAAATATACTCGCATAATTAGTAGCAAGTTATCCTTGACTCGCTCGGCCAATATTTTTAATTTCTCAGAATATTCGAGCGCTCCTTTTGGATCGTGGATTGAGCATGGGCCAACTACTATAAATTTCCTACGATCCTGAAAATCCAGGATATGTTCTATTTCCTGTCTATATGCTAAAACTCTTTGTTCTGCTAATTGTGTCAAAGGTAATTTTGACTTTACTTCATTGGGAGTTAATAAAATGCGATCGTTCTCAATGTTAGCGTTGTCGATATCAGTATTAAATAATTTGTTGTGCATGGGGATGCTTTGGCAATTCTGTAGACGCACTTCAACTCCAAAGTGTAACACAAACCTATGAGATTTTAAAATAGCTTATTTTTTGCTTGACAAATTTCTAATTAGACTGTATCTAAATAAAATACTAACTGAAAAAGGGGAAATATGTTCCCCCTTTTTTTTTGCTATTAGACTCTTGACTGAGTAGTAGTATATATCCTTACTGCCATACAAACACTTTAGCTTCGTATGGCCCCAAGTCAATTATGATACCATCCTCACCAGCTTCAACATCATAATTGCCTGTCCACTCGTGCCATGTACCAGCACTAGGAAAGTTAGGAACATGATACTCAGCTAGGAAGTTTTCTGAGAAATTTGTAATTACGACTACACGAGAACCTTCATCATTCCAACGAGTATAAGCTAATACTTTTGCTTCAGGATTTTCGTGGATAAAATCAATATTTTCTGTGTAGAGAGCATGATTGCTTTTACGCAGATTGGTTAAGCCTTTGTAGGACTCAAATAAACTACGATTTAAATCATTCCCTAACAGTGTCCATTCGATTTTGGCTGATTCAGATTGTTTAGGTTTATACTCGCCAAATTCTTCTCCCATCCAAATCAAAGGCACACCAACAGCAGTCATTAAGATGGCTACTCCTAATTTAGCCCGCCTAAAGGCTTCTTCGTCAAAAATCTCACGGTTCCCCAGTTCAACCATGAGATGATTATGGTCGTGGTTGGTAAGATAATTTACCACATTAGTGGCACCCAAAAAGCCTTGGCGTTTGCAGTCAATCACATCTTTTAAACGCTCTAAATCAAATGTATCACCGCAAATGTGTTCTAGAATGCAGTGATAAAAACTATCATGCCAGCAACCATCCATTGGCCCATCTACATTGGTAATGCTGGTAGTTTCAGGAATGTGTTCGGCAACATTATAAAAAGGCTTCATGCTGGCAGTTTTTTTGGCTTCCTGAACAATCCAGTGCATAAAGTCGTAGTTAGCAATTTGCCGCGCTGCATCATAGCGAATACCATCAAGATGATATTCTCCAATCCAAAAACGAATTGTGTCACCAATAAATTTCCAGGCTGGCTTAATATCTAATTTTTCATCATAATGTTCGTAATTAAACTCAGGCCCCCAATTATTATCAGGGTCACGAGGTTCGTGATGATACCAATAATCGTGGTCAATTTGTGTTAAGGGAGCGGATGCTTCTGAGTGGTTATAAATACCGTCAAGAATTACACGAATACCTTTAGCATGACACTCATCAATCAAATTTTTTAACTCAGCAGTAGAACCATAACTTGATTCTGTTGCAAAGAAGTGGCGGGGATTGTAACCCCAGCTATAATCACCAGGATATTCTTTAAGTGGCATCAACTCAATAGCGTTGATTCCTAGTTCACACAAATAGTCTAACTTTTCAATGACGTGTTTGTACTTACCTCGTGCGTAAGGATCGTCCTCGCCACCAGAAAAGTCACCAACGTGCAATTCATAAATTACTAATTCGTGGTCAGCAGGTAAAGGTTTATCATCATGTTGCCAAACATAAGTATCTGTAATCCTTTTTCCGTCTTTGACTCTGATAACACCATCGTCGTTTCCGCTTTGTTCATCTATATCAGTTGCATAAGGATCTGTAACATCAACCCATTGTTCTGGTTCAAAAAACCATGAATTTGACTGAACACGGAATTTATATTTATAAACGCCATCTTCTAGTTCAACACTTGTGCGGAAATAACCATCATCACCTCTTTCCATTGGAATTTCTTGCCAATCAGAAAAAGAACCAATTAATGCGGCTCCTTTGTTGTAAGGTGCAAATAAATTAAATTCAATTGGCTTTGCCATAGAAGTGTTTGTAATATCAAGGGTTGATAGAAATATTCTCTGATGCTCAATTGAATTTGAAAATAGCTCTAGAGAAATAATTAGATCGCGAGTGCTTCTATCTTCAGGAAGAATTTATAATCTTTTTATAAAAATTAACTGTATTGTTTTGGTTTTTGCTGTTTATAGTATTTAGTTATTGACTAAAATACGGATTTACTACCCTGTAAAGATTGTCTATAAAACTAACTAATTTTTTTAAACTATTGCATATAAATACAAAAAATATTAAATCAAACAATAGTTTTGATAATATTAAAACACACTATATATTTGGTAAAAAATATCCTATTTTTACCAAATATTTGCTGCAAAATTAATCTGTTTTGTTATTAGCTTGTTGTAGATAACTTAACAACCAATTCGCCGCTGTCGCCCTGCGAGTTTGCCGAGGCCCAAATTCACCAATTTTGTAACCTTTGAAACCCAGCTTTTCTTTTAGCATTTGTTTATTTTCAACAGGAATGGAACGAGTCAGCTTGACAGTTGCGGGGCGAGATGCAATGAAATCTGGTGGTTGTGGGTACTCATTATGCCATTCTGATGCAACTTGGCTAACGTCCCATTGTGCAATTGAGGAGTCATAGCGATAACCTAAATAATGCCATAGCAACTGGTTGACTGTGGCATCATCAAGTTGATCGTCAAGAATTGCCCAAATTGTTTCTGTATTAAGTGGTGGCAAGTTAGACATAAACAATTCAAAATTCCAAGTGGAAAAACTGGCTACTGATTAAATTACAGCAGTTTTCAGGTATTTAGACTAGGACTTAGATGGGGAGTAGGGTAGTTCAATTACTTGAAAAGCGCTAGAAATGCACAAAAACTAGTAGGTATTAAGAAAGACCGGAATTAATTTCGCTAGTTGGAGTTAAAAACAGATTGTGTATACACAAACTAGGTAGACTGGAAATCGTAAAGATTAGACCAGTCTATGCAGAATTCCACAGCACTGCCAAAGATTATCCGCGCCCATGTATTCATTTCTGGCCGAGTCCAAGGAGTAGGTTATCGCTATTCCACTGTCGATACAGCTAGGCAATTGGGATTAACCGGTTGGGTGCGGAATCTCCCTGATAATCGAGTAGAGGCAGTTTTTGAAGGGGCGCGAGAGGTTGTAGATGACATGGTTCGCTGGTGTCACTCTGGGCCACCTGCTGCTGTGGTTAAAGATGTTGTGGTTGAATATGAGGAACCGGAAGGGTTGCGAGGATTTGAAGTTAAGCGGGTTGAGTAGGGAGTTAACAAGGGCACAGGAAAGAAAAACTATCCCCTGTACCCAATAAACTATGCTGAAGTGACCTGTATACTCGTGGGTTTTTCCTGTTCCTCCCTTGAAGCATACCGCCTGTGAAAAATTTTGATTACAATGCAGATGTCCACTAGGCGGCGTGCTGTCTATCCACGAAAATCCAGAAGATACTCAATGAGTAATCAATTAAAAGACTACAATCCCAGCGGCGTAGGTGAAATAAATGGCAACCTCTTAGGTTTGCCCTGCGATTATGAGTCTGCAAACTTGATTGTCTTTGGTGTGCCGTGGGAAGTCACTGTTTCCTATGGTGCTGGCACTGCTAATGGCCCACAGCGAATTCTAGATGCTTCGACTCAACTAGATTTGTTCGATTTTGATCACCCTGATGGCTGGAAGCAGGGAATTTTTATGGAAGAAATTCCCCAAGATATTTTAGAGAAGAACACATACTACCGCGCTTTGGCAGCAAAAATTATCGGGCGATTAGCCCAAGGTAAACAACTTTCAGATACACCTGATTTAACATCTGTCCTCACAGAAATTAATCAGGCTGGTCAACAGGTTAATCAATGGCTGTTTGAAAATTGTCAAGCAGCAATTAATAATGGTAAACGAGTTGCAGTTCTAGGTGGAGATCACAGTTCGCCTTTAGGTTATTTCCAAGCATTAGCAGCTAAATACCCAAACTATGGCATTTTGCACATTGATGCCCACGCAGATTTACGCGATGCTTATGAGGGATTTGAGTTTTCCCATGCGTCGATTATGTTTAATGCGATGAAAATACCGCAAATTTCTAAGTTAGTGCAGGTAGGTTTGCGTGATATTAGTCATGATGAAGTGCAAATGATTGACCAATCTGATAGTCGCATTATTGCTTATTACGATCCCGCTATTAAGCAAAAGCTTTACTCTGGCACAACTTGGATTGATTTATGCCGAGAAATTATCAGTCATTTACCTGAGTATGTTTATATTAGCTTTGATGTAGATGGTTTAGATCCAAAACTCTGTCCGAGTACGGGTACTCCTGTTCCAGGTGGGTTGGAATTAGAGCAAACTTTTTGTCTATTCCGGGAATTGGTCAATAGTGGAAGAAAAATTATTGGCTTTGATATCTGCGAAGTTGGTGATGCGGAGTGGGATGGTAATGTTGGAGCGCGAGTAGTTTACAAGCTGGCAAATTTGATGGATTTATCAAACAGAATTCAGGAGTCATATCATGTCCGGGTAATTAGTTACGATTAAACTCCAAATTGAATCCACCAGTGA
>NZ_JABXKF010000120.1 GCF_017115165.1 Nostoc sp. LPT
GGCTTACTTAGCTAATCTAGAGAGTCGTCTTCTCTAGTGAATTTTACCACGCTAGGTTTAAATTTATCCATCCGGCCTGAACACTTCGATAACGGACCCATTAAAATCGCAATTCAGGATGGAATGCCTCGTGCATTACCTCCTGCGAAGATTGTCGATAAAGCGAATGACCAGATTAAAACTCAATCGCAGGGAACGGATAAAGTAGAAATACCTCATAATCCTCGTGAGTTCTTCTCTTTAAAAGTGTGCAGAGACGATCAAGTGCTTGAGGAATACAATCACTTGAGTATGGATCCAAAACCCCAAACGCAGGCTGTAACCTACGTTGTTGAGGCTTTGAAAAACTCTAAGTATATTTCGATTGGAGATATTGCCCAGCCCGGACCGCCCTTAGCCCGACGGCCTTTGAATGGCGAATACGAACTACTGCCTCCAGCACCGAATTCTACATCTGAGAAATTTGCTAGTGAAATAGAAGGGGATCGGAGCAAACGAACTGGCGTTCTCGGTATCTTTGAAATCGACGAGATTACAATGATATGTTTTCCGGATTTAATGCGAGCCTATGAAGCTCAAATTTTAAACCTTGAACAAGTTCATGGTGTGATGGAGACCATGATCAGCATGTCTGAAGGTTCTGCTAGCGGCAATATGCCAGGGGCAACAAATCGAATGGTTGTGTTAGATCCTCCTCCCGATCGCACTAGACCTCAAGATGTTGTTGATTGGTTAGATGAGTTTGGTCGTCGTTCCATGTTTGGCGCTCTCTATTATCCGTGGGTTAAAGTACCTAATCCTCGAAATGCAGGGCGTTCAATTCTTGTTCCTCCTTCTGGCCACATGATGGGCGTATGGGGCCGAACGGATGAATCACGAGGTGTTTATAAAGCTCCTGCGAATGAAGTCCCCAGAGGAATTACTGGATTAGGGTATGATGTCAACTTTAGAGAGCAAGAACTCCTTAACCCACTGGGTATCAACTGCATTCGTAAATTTCCTAACCGAGGAGTTCGGATTTGGGGTGCTAGAACCCTGGTTGAACCCGACAAAACCGAATGGCGCTATATCAGTGTTAGAAGGCTCATTAGCTATATTGAACGCTCCATTGAAGCAGGAACTCAGTGGGCTGTCTTTGAACCGAATGACGAAGAGCTTTGGACACAGGTCAAGTATACCGTTAGTAATTTTTTAGAGCGGATATGGCGCGAGGGTGCATTGTTTGGAGCAACTCCTAGCCAAGCGTTTTATGTCAAATGTGACGCCGAAAACAATACACCTGAAACAATGACCTTGGGTCGCTTATATATCGATGTTGGTGTATGCCCTGTACGTCCGGCTGAATTTGTAGTCTTCCGCATCAGCCAGTGGAATGCTCTTGAAACAGAACAAAATTAACAATCCTCTCAAGTCAACTATTCATTGAACGAAAGAACTAGGAGAAAATCATGCCAGAGAAAAAAATCATCACCTGTTCGGATTTTTACTTTAGTGCAGGGTCTAAGATCAAGGACTTACCAGTCCAAGAGTTTAGTAATATGGGGATGGAGGTTACTACTACCGAGCAGGTTGCTGGTACTAGCCAAGGAGGGAACCCAGTAAGGCAATCAAAGCCGGGAAAAGTCAGATCGACCAACGTAACGATTGTTTTGGCTGGAACTGAGAGTAAGAGTGCCTATCAATGGTTTGCAAAAGTTAATCCTTTTGGGAGTGAGAATCCTCAGTATAAGAATCAACTTGAAGATGCAAAAATTAGTGGGTATTATGATGGGAATGTAGTTATGGAATGGCAAATTAAGCAATGCTTTCCCTGCAAATATCAGGTTTCTTCAATGAAGGCTGGCGGAGCAGAAATAGTTACTGAAACTATAGAGATAGTTGCTCAAGAGATCACGCGTGAAAAATAGGTAATATTCACATTGTTCTCACGCAAAAATTACTAGCCCTCTAATAGAGGGCAAATCTTCTCTTTTAATGCTGTTTGATTCGGCAATTAAGATATTTTGGTTCGACGAAATAGATTATGGCAAAGTTACCTAGAACTCCCGTTTTTTTTACTGGAGCTAATTTCTATTTAATTTTAAAGCTTGATGGCTCAAGCGACGTGTTAGACGCAGTTTTCTTGGAATGTCAGGGGTTTAACTATTCGCAGGATGTAATTGAGTTTAGTGAGGTTACTTCCGGTCGATGGGGCAAAGCAAACAAAGGAAAATTTGTGCAAACCAGACTTCCAGGTAATGCCAAGAGCGGAAATTTAACATTACTTCGAGGAATGACAAGTTCGATGGCTCTATGGAACTGGTTTGAATTGACTCAGGATGGCAACTGGGCTAAACAGAGAAAAAATGCTCTTCTAACGATGTATGATGATGGAAAACCTCAGGCAAGATTTGAACTTACAGCAGCCTGGCCTACCAGATACAAATTTTCGGATGTCAAATCAAATAGTCAACAGCTAGAGATTGAAGAAGTAGAAGTAACCTACGAAGGGTTCAAGCGTGTAAAAATCTAGCAGCTATTTCGTGGTTTACTAAATCCAAGTTTCTTCTCATATCTGAGATGTCCATCAGAAAAGATATTTCATCAGTTGAAAGCTTATGAGTAATGGATTAGCGATCGCAGCAATAACTGCTGTATTCAAAAACTTATTAGAAGATGGCTTAGTTCAGAATGCAGCACTGTCGAGTATGGGAAATGTCTTAGTAACTACACTTCCCCCAGATCAGATTTATATTGGAGTCGATGGTCAACCTCAGCTAAATCTGTTTCTCTACCAGGTTTCAGAAAATCGTAATGCAGATATGGGTAAAAGCGATTGCTACCAGCCAGCCCATCATCAAGCCAGTACAGAAGAAGGTGCAATTCTCCCCTTAGCCATCAATCTCCATTATGTATTGACCGCCTACGGAAACAAAGACTTTCAGACGGAAATACTGTTGGGTTATGTCATGCAGCTTATGCATCAAACTCCGGTTTTATCCAATGCCACAATTCGAGCAATGCTAAATCATGTCGCAACCATCAATCGTTCCGGTCTTTTGGCACAAGCGATTGAATCAACTTCTGTTGAAGCTTTGACCGAGCAGTTAGACCAAGTAAGGATCGCACCAAACTTGTTCAATACAGAACAGATGTCCAGATTGTGGTCGCTCTTAAAAGGTTCTTATCGACCCTCAATTGCCTACGAAGTATCGATGATATTTATTGGATCTAAGAAATCTTCACTTGCTCCAGGTTCTAGTAAAGGGGCATTGAATCAGCCGCAAATTGAGAAAATTGTTGCATCGCTGACAAATGGCGAGATTGTTGCGGGGAGCAATTTAATCATCTATGGGAAGAATCTTAGTGAGGATATAACTCTGCTCCGTCTGAACGGAGGAGAAAACCTGTTAGAACCACAAATTGTTGAAGACAACAGAATTTTGTTTAAACTGCCTCACAATCTATATGCTGGGGTTCAAAAGGTTCAAGTTGTTCATCAACAACTATATAAGTACCAAAACTATAAAGATTTAGAGGTAGTGTCGAATGAGCAGACTTTCGTTTTGCATCCAACTATAAATGATAGCACTGTTCTAGCTCTTCAAGACTAATGTGTGCAGCTACACCAATTCGTTTTGGCATGACCTATCTTTGCACTCACTACATTCGATCATCCGGCCATGATATCAGACCATAAATCGGCTCATATTGGAAGTAGGATATCAAGTTTTTGGAGTTGCAGCATAACGAGAGCTACTTAATAGAAAAGCTCTATGATCTAAGAGTTTTTACAACACAACACCAGAGGCAAAACAATGTACGCCGAACCCAGCAAACAAAGACGACAGTCACGTTCTAACTCGAGGAATTCTACTTCATCCAAGCAATCGCAAAGGCAGCCCTCTCCAAAATTGGAACCTACTAACAACCCCCCTGCTGTGACTGCTCAGTCTGAACAAGATGCTGTAGCTACTCAGTCCCAAATACCTCAGTTGCAAGGAGTGGAAAATTTGCAAGACTTACCACAGGACACTTTGAAGAATAAGTATGGGAAATTTCAGATCCAGCGTGATGTGATGGTAGGAGCGGGAGATTTTGGTAAAGCTTACTCCACGGAGATTGAAATGACCCCCAATATACGCGCTCGGGGTTCTAAGATTGATTTTGTTCAAACCGTTCGGAGCAGTATTAACGACAATTGGAAGACAACGGCGGTAGATCATGGATGGACTGGTGAAACTGACGAATCGGGAAAGCCAATTGACTCAGAAGGAAAGCCGAAATTTCTTCATCGCAGTGAACTTACAGAGCAACAGACTGGTACAGGGTGGAGAGTCGACCAATCAGGATATAGCACACCTTTCCACAGCGAAGCCCACTTAGAAATCACCCCGAAGGTGGGCAAGCATCATCTTCTGAAAAAGTCAGACTCTGCTCAACTCGTAGATAGACCTACGATCGCTGAACAAGGTTACAAGTTTGATGCTATGTCAACTGCCATGGATAAGAAAACAGGTAAAGAGTTTGGAACAGTGGAGTGGGGCTTTAACGTTGGCCAGAATGAGCAAGGAGAACCAACACTTGAGGGACGCACTCCAACACTTCTGGAGGATAATTTAAAGTTGGATGGTGAACCGGGCAGGGAAGCTCGCGAAAGGGATAGGGGGCGAAAAGCAGCGTATGAGCAATGTAACCAAGCTGCACCCGGGAAAGAACGAGCAAACAGAGAAGAAGCCAACACGCGGTCACCAAAACAAGTAACTCGAATTCCAATAAGGAGAACCAACACTTAGGGATTGCCCTCCAACATTTCTGGAGGATAATTTAAAGTTGGATGGTGAATTGGGCAGGGAAGCTTGCGAAAGGGATAGGGGGCGAAGAACAGCGTATGAGCAGTTTTTAAATAGCCAACAGGCCATGTCAAACGAGAAGACTTTTATTCTGCATCCAACTATACAGGTTTCTGTCGATGAACAATGCCCTGATATTCAAGAGCAAAATAATTTAGCAAATTCTGCACGAACAACTCTGACTGTTAAATTTAATCCAATGATTGGAGAGAAGCAACAAGTTATTTTGAAACTTTTCTCAACAAATGAAAAATCCGATGAAGTTTTTACATTAGACGCCCCTTTAAGAGAATACGATACTGATACAGTTAAATTTTCAGTCCAAAATATACCTTCAGGAATATATCTGGTAACGTCTCAAGTCGATGGCGTTGAGAATCTATTAGATATGAATCAGGTTGTGAATCGAGTCATGATTCAGGCTCGATCTCGATCTTTTGACGAAAAGGATGAACACGGCACGATTGTGCCTCAAAGGACTATGAGCTTGACAGAATAGAAGGGTTTATTACTACTAAATCGGAGAACATTATGGATTATACCTCTGATACTCGAAGATCTAGCGGTGAGAATAATCGCTTGGAACAAGGACAGGAAACTTCATTTCGTAGATCTATATCTACTCGAAGGCAAAGGGACAGCGATCATCCCGAATCTTCGACTGCTCCAGCACGACAAACCCAATCTTCCCAAAACCGGGATCTTGAGCAGATGGGTCGTTACAGTAGAGATCGTACCATGCCTCAACCTATGAGGAATATTATGGCAGAGTTGTATCAAGTTGGTACAAGAACAGATCTGTACCCGGATGCAGGGGGAGCAGCTTTTGCAAGTAGAAAGTTTAGAAACGAAACTTTTGCCAACCACGAGGTACGTTACCACGGCGAGGCAGACAAGGAAGAAGTAGATCGTATAGGCAACTTAACCCATGAACTAACACATGTAAGCGTACAGGACAAATTTGATAAAGATTATGTCAATTACACGAATCCGCCTCCAGGCCCAGTAGATGCTCCGACGTTTAATCCGAATGCCGAACGAATGCAAAATGAAGAAGATAGGCAAAGGCAGCAGAGTGTGTCGAGTGCTGATAATGCAATACAGGTCAAACTGGAAAACCTGCAAAAATTAACACTGAAAGATGGATGTCTAAATCAAGAGCAAAGAAATCAAGTTAGAGAGAAACTAACTTACGGTATACAGAGCCCCCACATTGAATTTGATACCGTTATTAATCAAATTCTCACTTGGTTATATCATTGGGGGGTTACTTCAGATAAATCTAAACTTGCACGCGAACTAAGTAATGTTGCAGCGCAGAATCAGAAAGAAAGAATTTCGCAAAATAGAATTGTAGCATCTACTAAGAAAAAACCGACATTCAAGCCAGCGACGCAAGCAATCGGAGAGAAACCAAGCTCATGGAAGGATAAGTTTAGAAAATCATAATGAATCTGTAGTTTGCTTTGAGGCATAGAATCGATATTTGTAGCAACTCATAATCGTAATCTGTAAAGGTTCTAGTTTTTCAGGTTTTTCTGTAATTTTTATTTAGATTTAGATGCGAAGAAAGCCCGTAGAACACTTTCTTCATAAGGATATAATAAACTTCCTCAAAGCCTCGACAAGACTAACTAAGACAAAAATCTATTTTTTGCAGACTTTTAGTTAATCTCACTAAGGAGAGATATCAGCAAAATTCAAAAAAATAGTAGGTTATGCAGCTGTCTGTAAAGCTATATAACTTTGCTAATGAATTACTGGTATTCTAGAATATAGATTTAGAAATTAACCCATAAAATCAATAGTTTTAAAAGAAAGAGTATTAAGAAAATGCTGTTTTTCGATCTCTGTTTAAAAAGTTAACATACCTTATTTTGTACATCTATCTCCTCATGAATTGAATCAACTTAAAGGATCATTGCATATGTATATCTCCACTGATGTTAATATTTGGTATCAATTTAATAGAGAGTATTTAATAGCTACTTTCGATCATGTTTGCAATATTTTACTGAATTATATTAATCAATCTGAGGATGAATCTAATGTAAAACCAATCGATACCAATCAAGATTATTTAAAGCTAAAGAAGATAGCAGCAGTGATGCCATATCCGTCTGCTATCGAGCAACTTTGTCAAAGTTTTAATCTATCTGAATTTGAGCGATATATAGTAATATTTTGTGCAGCCATAGAAATTGATCCCCGCTTTCCAAATTTATGTGTTGAAGCCCACAGTGGCGATAGTCAATATCATCCAACATTCGGTTTGGCTCTTAGTGCACTGCCTAATGCCCATTGGAGCGCTTTGGCACCCGATGGAGCACTCCGCTATTGGAAACTGATTGACTTAGGCTCAGGTAGTACCCTGACTAGCACATATCTTCATATAGATGAGAGAATTTTTCATTATCTTATAGGTGTGAAAACAACAGACTCGTTACTGACAGAAATAACTGAGCTACCATTTTACACACAACAACTGATTCCTTCTCATCAATACTTGGCAGATAGTATTAAGGCTTTATGGGAATTGAATTCCTTTGAGAATTCTCCGCCTCTAATTCAGCTATGTGGTTCAGAGATGGAGGATAAAACCGACATTACTCAAGCTGTCTGTCAGCATTTTAATCTACACGTAAGTCTTTTGAACTGCCAGCGTATCCCTCTCAAACCCAATGAATTAGAGACTTTTATCCGCCGACTGGAAAGAGAATGTATTTTGGAGAGTAGAGCACTCCTTCTAGCTTGTGAGGATATCGATCATTCCGACAAGCTACAACTCGCTTCTGTGCATCAACTGCTTGAGGAACTACAATGTTTTGCGATCATTACAACACTTTCTCCACTTCAAGGCATAAAGCGTCAGATGATTCGCTTTGATGTTCCTAAACCCTTACCTCAAGAGCAGTTAATTACCTGGGAAACCTCTGTGGCCGAACTCAAAACTCGACTCAATGGGCAAGGGAAGCTCATACCAGACTCGGAACAGCTAATGCAAGATTTGCAAGAACTTACTTCTCAGTTTCAACTTAGCACCTCTATGATTCATCGAGCTTGTGAGGCAGCTGTTGGGCAGTTGACAATGCCGTCCGCTCCTTCCCTAAAACAGGCTCTATGGCAAAGCTGTCGCGTCCAAGCTCGTCCTAGTTTAGATGAGCTTGCAGAGCGAATTGAGTCTAAATTGTCCTGGGAAGATTTGGTATTGCCGCCCCTTCAGAAGGGAATCCTTAAAGAAATTTCGGCTCATGTCCGACAGAAGGCCAAAGTATACGAAAAGTGGGGATTCGCATCTAAAAGTAGACGCGGATTGGGTATTACAGCATTATTTTCTGGGCCTAGCGGAACCGGAAAAACTCTGGCAGCAGGTGTTCTTGCCAATGAGCTGAACCTCGATCTGTATAGAATTGAACTTTCTGCTGTTGTCAGTAAGTACATTGGCGAAACTGAGAAAAATCTCCAGCAGATATTTGATGCAGCTGAGAGCGGGGGTGTAATTTTGCTTTTTGATGAGGCAGACTCTATTTTTGGTAAACGGAGTGAAGTTAAAGATTCTAAAGATCGCAATGCCAATCTAGAAGTCAGTTATTTACTTCAGCGAATGGAATCCTATCCAGGAATGGCTATTTTAACGACAAATTTGCAGAGTAATTTAGACCCTGCATTCATGCGACGACTTCGGTTCGTGACTCAATTTTCTCTCCCAGATGCCGCCCATCGATCTGAAATTTGGCGACGGATTTTTCCGCCTGATACGCCAACCGAAGGCTTAAACTTTGAAAAACTGGCTCAACTTAACGCTCCTGGTGGTAATATCCGCATCATTGCCCTCAACTCAGCTTTTATGGCTGCCGATGCAGAAGAGCCTGTTCAAATGAAGCATATTCTGAGAGCAACTCAAACAGAGTATGAAAAACTAGGGAAATCATTAACGAGCGTAGAAATTTCTGGCTGGATTTAAGGTTGTGTAGTAAAAACTTACTGAGGACAAAAGATTCCTCATTAATCGGATCTGTCTGATTATGCAGCAACTTCAAAAATTTGAGACACAAATTCAGTCAGAGTTTTAAAAGTTACTTTTAATTTTTGCTTTCGGAAAGTGACAAAAGAGGTATATTAAGCACTGTAACAGTTGTAGTCTTTGTCATACATGAGCATCGCTTGTTTTTTATACCTCGATTATATGCTAGTTGCGTAAGCTTTGATATTATTTATTTTTCCTAGCTTGCTAAAACCAGTCTTTTTGTTGTTTGATAAATAAATATTCTATGCTCACAAGGTCAAAGTATAAGCTATTTTGACCGATTTCTACTCTCAAGTTTTTATTATGCCTACAACCTGCATAATTAGCTTGCTTTGCTCCCAATAAGTTCAGTAAAGCTAAAATCACACAAAACAAGGCAGTGTATTTAATACTTGCATATATGAACAATGCGATTTGGTGAGATGAAGGTTAAATTATCAATTACATTGCTAAATTCTCAATAAAACCAGGAGCCAGGGTTTTCGTTGCGATGCCAACGGCGGGCTGCGCCTACGCATCCCGAAATAGCCTATTTCCGTTCTTGGTTTTAGCACTTCACCAAATCGCGTTGCTCCTCTTGCATAGATATTAAACTCATTTTGTTATCTAGTAGGGAGAAAAATTATGGTGCTTAATTTTACTAAATACGATAGTATTCCCGTACTACCAAAGCGGAGGAGTAATCTTAACAAATTTTCTACCTTTATTGTGAAAACTAACGAAAATAATCAACTAGCGTTGCAATGGAAACATCAACCTTCTCTGCAACGTAATTTGAAATTATATGAAGACAAGCATCCGGAGTTTTCTAATTTATTTTGCCACCAGGATAAAGGAATAGACATCGTAAATTTTTGGCGAAAAGTAGCATTTGATGAATCACAATTAATAGCAGATTGGGAGCCAAGCAATAAAATACAACTTGCTTATGAACATTTAGTAAGTTACTTTGAAGAAAAATGCTATTGGGCTACTAAAGACTTATGTAAAGGACGTAACGCCAATTCTTGGGAAGAATATCTATGTATTGCTAGATTGTTAGTTTACAACCCACTAAAATTGAAAGAGATTTTAGTTAAATATAATTCTAAAAGTGCTAATATAGATACATATTTAACTAATATATTAATAAATCATATTAAATCTTCAGCAGAGGTTAATAGATTTTCGCGTTGGAGTTTGTTATATAAAAAGAGTGATAAAGAACTCATATAAGCACTAAAACTATTCGGAATCATCGAACCAGAAATTTCATTAATTATTTTTGCTAGAAAATACTTTAAACAAGTTTATTTAATCAATAAAGTTAAAAATCCTACCAGAACCACAGGTAAAAAATGGATAGCCCCTGACGAAGAAGATTTTTCAAAACCTGCTCAATGTTATAACCTAGAAAAGGTATTACCAACTGTACCCCATGAAGTATTTGCTAACTCAACTAAGGTGACTGCAAAACAAATTCAAGATTGGATGGAGATTTGTATTAAAGCTTTAGAAAGTTATCCAATATCAATTCTACCAAAATTTTCACTTGATGCTTTCCAATCAGGTGAATTTGAAGTTAAATCAGAATTACAAGTTCCAGAAATCGAATGGGAAAAGATATCAAGCACTGAGGATACAAGAGAACAAGGATTTTTGGTGAATCAAGCTAATTCAATTTTATCTGAGCAACTTCAATCCATGAAAATAGATGAGCAGAAAATTTTGCTTCTCTATTATGGGTTTGGATTCAATCAAAAACAGCTAGCAGATAGATTAGGAATGAATCAAAGTACAATTTCTCGTTATCTAACTAAATCTACAATCAAATTATTAGAAGCTATAGCAAGAATCTCCCAACCACAACAATGGGTTAAACAGTATGTAAGACGATGGTTAGAAAACGAGTATCATGCACCAGTACACTCAGATTTAATTCAAGCAGCTTTGGTGTCAGCCATCAAGAAATTAGTAAACGAAGAACGGGAGATTTTGCAACTTTATTATGGAGAGCAAATGGATGAGATAAAAATTGCTTCTCAGTTAGGTATTAGCTTAAATGAAACAGCTAAAAGGCTTAATAAAACAAGAAATATCATACAAGAGAAATTGATGCAGAAAATAAATATTTGGATTAAAGAATATTTAGAAAAATGGTTAAGTAATTATTACAAATCTATACTAAAAGCAGTGTTAAAAAATGAAGCGAAATTAGGAAAGAAAGAATTAAAACTAGAAGAAAATATTTTTTTAGTGGAAAGATATATTCAAAATCAGCTGTATTAACTTTATTCGGGAGGAGGAAGATGATGTTGAGTTTATCAGATTTCGTAAATATTGACACTAAGCATATTTGGTTGCAGGTAAAGACAGCCGAACAAGAAAAAGTATGGCAGCTTTCCCAACATCACTCAAATGCGATCGCAATTTACAATGCTTATCTTAATCGCATCTGTTTGAGCCGCTTACTGACTTGGTTTCAATTATCCTTACAAGAAACCAGGTTACGCGCAGAAGTATTTCCTAGTGAAGAAAATTTACCTAGTATCTTAGAGATAGTAAATGGGACAGCAATTAAGGTGGGTGAAACCAAGATAGTATTTGTGCCGACTGAAACAATAGATATAGAAGAATTGTGCGTACCGCAAGAATGGGTAGATATTAGTAGTTGGGCAGCCGACTATTATATATCAGTACAGGTAAATTTGGATGGCGATGATGATGATTGTTGGATACGAGTATGTGGGTTTGCTACCCATCGTCAATTGAAAAATCAAGGTAAATATAATTCAAGCGATCGCAGTTATTCTTTACCTATCGAACAGTTAACTGAAAATTTTACCTTACTTTTTGCTACACTGGGGCTGCGTTGGCGAGAAGAAGTTTCACCTGAAGTAACTTTGTCAGCAGCAAAAGCTCAAAACCTATTGCAGACATTAAGTGATGCTTCTATTTATTCTCCCAGAGTAAGTTTGGATATACCATTTGCTCAATGGGCGGCATTAATTTCCAATGAACAGTGGCGACAACAACTGTATAATCAACGTTTAGGTAAAGAAAAAAATACTGTATCCACTGCTAAGAAATACTTGTCACCAAGTATAGAATCAATGAATAGCGTCTCTGTAGACTCTTCATTGATTCAAATTAACCTTAGTCAATGGTTTGAAAAGCTGTTTGCAGCAGGATGGCAACCTATTGACGAAGTTTTAAATTCACAGCTAGGAAATTTAGCATTTGAGTTCAGAAGTTTTTCTGCAACTAGTAAAACAGGTGTAAATGGAGTCAAATTAATTGATTTAGGGGTACAATTAGGAGGACAATCTTTAGCATTGATGCTTGCTCTCTCACAGGAAGAAGATAGAAAAACTGCTATCATCGTACAAGTTCATCCCACTGGTAATAAGAAATATTTGCCACCAAATCTCAAAATTATACTTTTAGAATCGGGAAATATTCTACAACAAATTGAATCAAGAAGTCTAGATTGCTACATTCAACTTAACCGTTTTAAAGGTTTAAGCGGAACCAGTTTTTCTATCCAACTAACTCTTGATAATTTCCGGATGATAGAAAATTTTTCGATTTGAAATAAAATCAAATTTGGGTAATTACTTATAATAAAATTTATCAATAGAGGACAAGTTAGGTTGAATCTTGTGAAACCAAACATGAACTTTAAACTTGCATTGGGTTTCTTTCGTTCCTCAACCTAATAACCTACAGATATTATAAGTGTTTAAGCAAACCTGGATTAGCTAATTAGTATTTTCAAGTCATGAGTTAACAGAAAAACACTTATAATATACATGAAATCGGTATGCATTATGCTTGTGAATCATAGCTATCTTATAATTTAATTCCAGATGAGTAAGTTAATTGTTATCAGCTTAGAAAAAGGTAACTTAAACGATGGCTTTTTCCCTGTAACTGCACAATTGTGGGAAAATAACAACTCTCGTCCGATAAAATTTATAGGTAGTTTACCTCCTGCACCAAAAATTGCTGAACTCTATAAACGTTTTCAATTAATATATCAAGCACTTCATAAACGATTTGTGAATCGTTCGGGACTCGAAGTAGACTCAACAGGTTTAAATAACGTTAGTGAAGTAGATTTTAGTGAAGTTCAAGAACAGTTATATGAAGCCATCAATTCTTGGCTAAATTCTGATTTATTTCGCCCAATCGATCAAAAATTACGAGAAAAGTTAGCTTTAGATGAAGAATTTAAAGTTATTATTGAAGCCAGCGATTATCTTCTGCAACAGCTACCTTGGCATTTGTGGAATTTTATTGAGCATTACCAATTATGCGAAGTTGCTGTAAGTACTCCCAAATATGAGCGAGTCAGACCATTCCCCAAACAGAAAACAAATAAAGTTAGAATATTGGCAATTTTGGGTAATAGTCAAGGAATTGATATTCAGCAAGATAGAAATATTTTAGAACAATTACCAAATGCATCGACAATATTTTTAGTAGAGCCTTCACGTCAGGAGTTAGATAAATGGCTTTGGGACGAACAAGGCTGGGATATACTGTTTTTTGCTGGCCACAGTCATAGCCAAAATGATCGCGGTCAGATACATATAAATCAAACTAGTAGTTTAACAATAACCGAGTTGAAAAATGCGTTAAGTTACGCAATTTTACGCGGCTTAAAAATAGCTATTTTTAATTCTTGTGATGGTTTAGGATTAGCGCGGCAGTTAATTGATCTGCAAATTAACCAAATTATTGTCATGCGGGAAGAAATACCGGACTTGATAGCACAAGAGTTTGTGAAATATTTCTTGGGAGCTTTTTCTGAAGGTCAATCTTTCTATTTAGCGGTGCGTTATGCACGTTCAAGATTACAGGGTTTGGAAGAAAAATTTCCTGGTGCTTCTTGGCTACCTGTGATTTGTCAAAATATAGCGGAAGAGACTCTAACTTGGCAAGAATTATCTGGTCAAACTAACATAACTGCTTTCCCTAAATTGACAGTGCGAAATCTGAAAATCACATTTTTAGTGAGTGTCTTGGTCGCCAGCTTAATTACGGGAGTGCGATCGCTCGGTTTCATGCAACGATGGGAACTGCCAGCTTTTGACTCAATGATGCGGATGCGACCTGACGAAGGTATAGATCAACGTCTTTTGGTGATTACTGTCACAGAAGCAGATATTCAGGCTCAAGAACAAAGACAAAAATCATCACTATCAGATAGTACACTACAAAAACTATTGCAAAAATTGTCACTTTACAAGCCAAGAGCCATTGGTTTGGATATTTATCGAGATTTTTCGGTAGATTCTCAATATCCAGATTTAGCAAATCATTTGCGAACAAACAACAATTTTATTGCTATCTGTCAACTTGACGGTAGCAAACAACAAGCAGTTGGGATTTCACCACCACCGGAAATTCCACCTAACCGCATAGGTTTTAGCGATGTTGTATTTGATAGCGATTTAGTAATCCGTCGTAATTTACTATCCATAACACCACAACCAGGATCAAATTGCAAATCGCCTTACTCCCTCAACTTCCAACTTGCACGACAATATCTAGCTAAAGAAGGCATTAAATTTGATATTAATGACGAAGGCTACTTACAGCTTGGCAAAATAGTCTTTAAACCCATAGATGTCCCCACAGGTGGTTACCAACAATTTAAACAAGTTGACCTAAAAGGACACCAAATACTACTTAATTATCGCTCTTCGCGAGAGGTTGCAAAACAAGTTAGTGTCGCACAATTCCTGAATAATCAATTCAACCCAAACTGGGTAAAAGATAAGATTGTTTTGATTGGCGTTGACTCACAAGGCGCTAAAGACTATTTTCTTACACCCTACAGTATGGCAACTACTCCTTACCAGCAAATTCCAGGGGTAATGCTTCAGGCAAATATGGTTAGTCAAATTCTAAGTGCTGTTTTAGACAAACGCCCTCTACTGTGGGTTTTGCCCGCATGGGGTGAAATCTTGTGGATTTGCGGTACGTCTTTGATAGCTGGAATATTAGCTGTATATAGTCGGTCACTATTGAAACTTGCTATTCTCATCAGTGCTGAATTACTCATCCTCTACGGTTGCTGTTTCGTTCTTTTGCTGTATGGAGGTTGGATGCCATTCCTTCCCTCTGCACTGGCATTAGTAATCACTGGAATCAGTGTAAAAAATACGAAAAATTATTCATAAAAAAAGAACTGTAAAAAATTGAAAATTTAATGATGACTAAAATCAACTTTCTTTCACCACCAAAAGCATTAGTATTGATTGCAACTTTTTTATTAGCTAATGTTACGCAATTATCAGCACAATCTCAGCAATCAAACACTACAAAAATACGTTTTGTTCAGCCAACCTTAGAAAAACAACCAGAAAATCGGGGTGCACCGAGAGACAGAATAGGTGCAGGAACTCGCGGTGATTGTCCAGCCGTGACTAAACCTCTCACAGCCTTAGTACCTTTAGTGTCAAAAACCGCAAATCAGAAGCAAGTAACAACAGGTACAACTACCACAAAATATGTTTTAAGCTTAACCACAGATAAACATCCAACTTTTTGGTTTTACGTTCCCTATGTACCCAAGAATATCAACTCGGTGAAATTTGTCTTACTGGATGAAAAAAATAACTCTCTCACCAAAGAACCAATTCCTATTACTTTATCCAATACGCCGGGAGTGATTAAAGTTAATGTTCCTGCAACAGAGAAACCCCTAGAAATTGGACAATATTATCACTGGTACTTTTTGGTTGATTGTAACCCGCAAAGCCGCTCAGAAAATACAGCCGTTGAAGGGTTAGTGCAACGCATTGTCCCAGAAGATGAATTAACACGTCGTTTACATACAGCAACCCCACGTCAACGAGTAGCTCTTTATGCTCAAGCAGGTATTTGGCAAGATGCTCTAACTACTCTAGGAGAACTTCGCGCCAGCCAACGCCAAGATGCAACCTTGGCGACTGATTGGAAAGATTTGTTGGAGTCTGTGGGGTTGGAAAATATTTCTACCGAAGCGATCGCACCTTGTTGTAGTCTCTAACATGGGCATCGGGCATTAGATATCTGCACTCACTTTTTCTACTTTTTTAGAGGGATGCTATTTTGGAAAAATATATGCGTTTTGGATGCTTCAAAGGGTTAGGAATTGCGATCGCGTACCCGCGCTATGCTTCGCTGATCGCCCAAGCCCTAAGTTGTCAGTTCGCTGGTGCAATAATACTCTCTGCTAATTGCGCGATTGCCCAAATTACGCCGGATGCCACTCTCCCGAATAATTCTAATGTCAAATTAGAGGGCAATACCAGAATTATTGAGGGTGGAACGACAAGAGGCCCTAATGTGTTCCACAGTTTCTCTGAGTTTTCTGTTCCCAATGGAAGTACTGCTTTCTTCAATAATTCACTAGATATTCAGAATATTTTGACACGAGTAACAGGTAAGTCAATTTCTAATATTGATGGCTTGATTCGTGCTAACGGTAAAGCAAACTTATTCTTACTTAATCCCAATGGCATTATTTTTGGAAAAAATGCCCAATTAAATATTGGCGGCTCGTTTTCTGCAACAACAGCAAGCAGTTTCAAGTTTCCTAATGGCAGTACCTTCAGTGCTACTAATCCCCAAGCACCGCCATTACTGACGGTAAATATTACACCTGGGTTACAGTATGGAGCAAGTCAGTCAGGGGCAACTATTAGCAACACCGGAAACTTAGTATCCCCACAAGACTTGACATTAGTAGCTGACAAACTTGATTTGCAGGGACAGCTAAAAGCAGGAAGAAATTTAACATTGCAAGCTACTGATACAGTGCGAGTGCGAGACAGTGTGACGATTCCGTTTTTAGCTCAAGCAGGTAGTAATCTTACAATTGAGGGAAATCAAGGAATTGACATTTTAGCCCTCAATCATCCAACGCTGACATCGTTTGCGAGTGGCGGTGATTTTAGCTTAATCAGTGATGGAATTATTTCTGGCGATGCTCGGTTTGCTAGTGGTGGGAATTTTTCGCTCAAGAGTATATCAGGGGGACTGGCAAACTTTGTGAGCCTTTATGACCCAATAATTAGTAGCAATGGCGATGTGGATGTTGCAGCTAACTATACAGGAGCATCGTTGTTAGTCGAAAGCAAGGGTAATATTCGCTTTCAGGGCGATATAAATATCACTACACCTGATACTAACGTCCCAGCCGGACAAGACACTGCAACTTTAAGCAAGAGTACAGCGTTAATTATGCGTTCTGGGCAGAATACTCTAGCTTATGGTGGTGTTAATTATGGCTCAGTACCTGCGTTGAAAAGTGGAATTGTGCCGGAGGGAATTACTTTAGATGGAAATGTTAGTTTACAGCCGTTTAATAATGGAGGGGGGTTAGTTAGCTTAACGACAGCATCCAAAGATGTGAATACTAAAAGAATTACAACTAATGGGGGCCGGATTGATATTAACAGTGCTGGAGCAATCACTACCAATGGACAAACGCTAAACTCTAGAAATGGCAAGAACAATGGGGGTGAAATTAGCCTAAAAGCTACCAACGGTAACATTAACACTGGCAATTTGTTCTCTTACTCGTTCTCTACATCTAGCAATACAGGAAATGGGGGTGCGATTAGTCTAAAAGCTACCAACGGTAACATTAATACTGACGAGTTGTACTCTGACTCAAACTCTCGTTTTGACAATGCGGGAAATGGGAGCGCGATTTTCCTCTCTGCTTTGGGTAGTATTATCACTGGCAATTTGGTGTCTTCCTCGCACTCTGGTATTGGCAATGTGGCAAATGGAGGTAACATCAGCCTGGAAGCTGTTAACGGCAGCATTACCACTGGCGATTTTGACTCTTCCTCAGACTCTACATCTGGGAGTGCTGGCACAAGCGGAGCGATTACACTCAACGCTGCTGCTAATATTAATACACAAACTCTGGACTCCCATTCCTACTCCTACTCAGGAAATGCAGGCACAAGCGGAGCGATTACATTCAATGCTGGTGCTAATATTGATATACAACAAAACCTGAACTCCTACTCCCGCTCCATCTTAGGAAATGTAGGTACAGGGGGAGTGATTACACTCAACGCTGGCGCTAATATTAATACACAAACTCTGGACTCCCACTCAATCTCTATCTCTGGAAATGCAGGCACAGGCGGAGCAATTACACTCAACGCTGGCGCTAATATTAATACACAACAAACCCTGGATTCCTCCTCCACCTCTGAGTCAGAAAATGCAAGCACGGGGGGAGCGATTACACTCAATGCTGGTGCTAATATTAATACACAAAAGTTGGACACCCACTCCTACTCTGACTCAAAAAATGCAGGTACAGGGGGAGCGATTACACTCAACGCTGGCGCTAATATTAATACACAAGACCTGGATTCCTCCACTTTGGCCTTCTCAGGAAATATAGGCAATGGAGGTGCGATTACACTCAATGCTGGTGCTAATATTAATACACAACAAACACTGAATTCCACTTCCTACTCTGCCTCAAAAAATGCAGGCACAGGCGGAGCGATTACACTCAACGCTGGTACTAATATTAATACACAAAGGCTGAACTCCTCCTCCTCAGGAAATGCAGGCACAGGCGGAGCGATTACACTCAATGCTGGTACTAATATTAATACACAACAAACTTTGGACTCCACTTCCTCCTCCGACTCAGAAAATGCAGGCACAGGCGGAGCGATTACACTCAACGCTGGTGCTAATATTAATACACAAGACCTGGATTCTTACTCCGACTCAAGATTAGGAAATGCAGGCACAGGCGGAGCGATTACACTTAACGCTGGTACTAATATTAATACACAGCAAACTTTGGACTCTTATTCCCACTCCTACTTAAGAAATGCAGGCACAGGCGGAGCAATTACACTCAACGCTGGTACTAATATTAATACACAGCAAACTTTGGACTCCCATTCCCACTCCATCTTAGGAAATACAGGCACAGGCGGAGCGATTACACTCAACGCTGGTGCTAATATTAATACACAGCAAACTTTGAACTCTACTTCGGACTCCACTTCCTCCTCCGACTCAGAAAATGCAGGCACAGGCGGAGCGATTACACTCAACGCTGGTGCTAATATTAATACACAAGACCTGCATTCTAGCTCCAACTCTACATCAGGAAATGCAGGCACAAGTGGAGCGATTACACTCAACGCTGGTGCTAATATTAATACACAAGGCCTGTATTCCTTCTCTAACTCCTATTCAGGAAATGCAGGCACAGGCGGAGCGATTACACTCAACGCTGGTGCTAATATTAATACACAAGACTTGGATTCCTTCTCTAACTCCTATTTAGGAAATGCAGGCACAGGCGGAGCGATTACACTCAACGCTGGTGCTAATATTAACTTTGAAACTGAGACATACAGTCTAAATTCAAAAGGTTCAATGAACTCCTCCGGAAGAACGGGTTCAGGAAACATTACTATCAATACTCGTGCGCCTTTTATTTTAGATAATCTCATTATTTCTAGCGATACCTTTGGGTCAGGTTTAGCAGGAGATATTAAAATTAGTGCTCCTTCTATTAGCATCACTAATGGCGGACAACTTTCTGCCTCTACCCACAGCAGCGGATTGGGAGGGAATATTACTTTAGTTGCTTCGGATAAAGTAGAAGTGAGTGGAACAACAACTGAAACTCCTAGAGGCTTTTTTGCCTCAGAAGACTCTAATAATGCTACCGTACGACCTGGTACATATCTTGGTGGTTTTATTCCTACGGGTACTGTAGTTGACGAATCTAACATACCTTCTGGAACCAAATTTCCAAGCGGTGTTTTTTCTCAAACAACCACTGGTTCTAATGGTAGCGCTGGTAATATAAAGATTGAAACAGGACAACTCATCGTCAAAGATGGGGCAGCTATCGCTACTACAACATTTGGAACCAATAGTAATGCTGGTGACATTTCAATCAATGCTCATGACTCCATTACAGTTGATAGCGGTTCAATATTAAGTGGTGTAGCAGGAACAGCTATAGGCAACAGTGGTAAGATTGATCTGAATTCTCGTGTCCTTACAGTAACCAACTCTGGAATTGTACAAACGCAGACTTTAGGACAGGGTTTTGCTGGAGAAATTCAGGTGAATGCGACTGATGCAATCAAGATTTCTGGTCAAAATAGTGCCTTACGTTCTGCCAGTGGTGGTAGTAATGAGCTATTGTTGGGTACAGCTAGCAGCAATATTGGATCTGGTGGTAATATCAGCGTTAAAACTAACAGCTTAGACATAGCTGATGAAGGAGTTCTGGATGCAAGAACCCAGACTAACTCTAAGGGAGGCAATATCACAGTTCAAGCTAACACATTGAGTGTTGAAGATGGAAAGATTCTCACCTCCACTTCTGGCGCCGGAAAAGCTGGGAATTTAACTGTTCAACCTCTTGATGATGGGCAAACTTTAACGGTGAATTTCCAAAAACAAGCGCAAATATCCGCATCCACAAGTAGTAGCGGTCAAGGTGGAACCTTAAGAATCACTGCCCCTGAATCTATTACCCTCACTGGCGATGGCTCAATTATATCCGCTGACACTACAGGCGCTGGCAATGGTGGAGACTTAACTTTGAGTACAGAAAAGTTAACGGCACGGGATGGGGCACAAGTTACTGTCAGCAGCGCAAATTCCGGGAAAGCTGGTAACCTAACTGTAGACGCTAACTCTATTTTGCTAGACAACAGCGCCAAAATTAACGCTGATACTCAAGGAGGTGGGGGAAATATCTTTCTCAATTCGCCTTTGTTATTACTGCGTCGTGGTAGTAGTATCACAACTAACGCTAATGGAGACAATATCAATGGTGGCAATATCACCATTGATGCTAAAAATGGTTTCATCATCGCTGTTCCTAATGAAAATAGCGACATTAGAGCAGATTCTGCTAGCTCTCGTGGCGGGAATGTTACTATCAAGAATGCTGCTGGTATTTATGGTATCCAGTCTAGGAAAGAGCCTTCCCCAAATACAAGTGATATTACTGTCAAAGGGGCAACTCCTGACTTAAGTGGCAGACTGCAAATTAACAGACCCGATATTGATCCCGCTAAAGGATTAGTTTCTTTAACAACAGATGTGGTTGATGTCGCCCGTTTAGTAGACGAGAATATCTGCGCGAGAACCGCTAAAAGTAGCTTCACTTATACCGGAAGTGGTGGTTTACCTCCCTCTCCCAATACCACACTTAATAGTGATGCAGTATGGGAAGATTGGCGACTCACTGCTGTACCAAAGGGAAGAGGAGGAGAAAGAGATAAGGGCAACTCGGAGTCCCATCTGGGGATAAGGAAACAAGGGGGAGAGAATAATTCCTCACACCCTACTCAAATTGTGGAAGCGCAAGGGTGGATAATTAATCAGAATGGGGAAGTGATTTTTACAGCTTACGCTCCCACAGCAACACCACACAAAGTAGGAAGTTCATCATCTGGATGTCAGTCACCAATTGCCAATCAATGGGTACGCGGTATGAAACAATGATGATTGTTTAGCAAGGGATTGGAATGGCAAGACCTAATTTTTGGAACACGGCTAGAAAAAAGGGTGTATTTCGCAAGTGGCAAATTATCCTGTTAGCTTTGCTGGGATTGACTTTCAGCTTTAGTGTTCATCTGCTATCGGCTGCTTCCATTGTCCCAGTTATTGAAAAAGCCCCCATCCGATCAGGTCAGCCAATTAGCAATGCTTCTATATCCCATACCGAAGTCCCCGAAAGCATAGAACAACTGATAAAAAATGGCAAGACTTTATACCAATCAGGACAGTTTGCCTTTGCGGCGCAAAGTTTTCAGCAGGCTGCACAGGTTTATCAGTCCCAAAATGACGCGTTGAACCAAGCTTTAGCGTTAAATTTTCTTTCTTTGAGTGAGCAAAAATTGGGACATTGGAACCAAGCAAGTGTTGCAATTACAACTAGTCTCGATTTATTAAACCAATCCAAATTAAGCACTAGTAATGCAAAACACATTCTCGCTATAGTTCTCAACACTCAAGGCAATTTACAATTAGCACTAGGGCAAGCTGAAAATGCTTTGCAATCATGGCAAAAGGCAGCTAAAATTTATACTGAAATTGGTGATACGGCTGGTAATATTGGTAGTTTAATTAACCAGGCTACAGCTTTCCAATCTTTGGGGCTTTACCACCGCACGATGAAAATATTTGAGCAGATAGAAAAAAATCTCCTTTCCATGCCAAACTCGCTTTTAAAAGCTGCCGGATTGCGAAGTTTTGGAAATTCGCTGCTAGCTAGTGGAGATATTAGTGGAGATATAGAAGATCCTGAGAAAATACTGGAGCAAAGTTTGGCAGTAGCGCAACAGTTGCGATCGCCACAAGAAGAAAGTGCAACTTTACTCAGTTTAGGCAATCTCGCATTCGCAAAGGGCAAGAGAAATCTCATCAAAGAAAGCACTACCGAGGATAATTTTCCTAGCGTGGTAAAATTCACTAGAGAAGACGACTCTCTAGATTAGCTAAGTAAGCC
>NZ_JABXKF010000025.1 GCF_017115165.1 Nostoc sp. LPT
ACTTCTCGCTGTGCTTGAGTCTCAAGCTCTTAAATACTAATTAGATAGTCAGGGAGTCAACTCCTGCGGGGAGACGCCAAGGGCGAACGAGTGTCTGGGGGTTTCCTCCATGAGCGACTGCCGCCGACACAGAGGTTAGCGCATAGGCGCTTCGCCTTCTTGCAGGGTAGGTACATAGAGGTTTTTTGAAGATAATTCGCTATGTCCCAAAATAATTAGGCGCATCTTCATAGAGAATTGGTATAACTATTTTAGTGATTTAGCAGTCCGATAGCCATCTCAAGGTGCATTTTATTTAGCTTTATGCAAGTTCAGTAAACTCTCTTGGTTGTATCGGTCAGGGTAGCTCATAGCTTTGCCCTCTAAAGTTATCCGAATTAGTGCCGCTTGTTCATCAGTGGGGGAGTTCATCTCATCTACGACCCCTTCGAGAAATTGAATAACACTAAAGCCTGGTGATTTTAACCCTCTTCCTTGCCTTAATTGAGAGAGTGCTATCTGTGGGAATGCCATCAAGGTGACAATCCAACTAGTCTTGTACCCTCCATTCCCAGTAGGCTTTAATCCGTAACGCCTACACAAGTCTCTCAACTCAGCAGTGGTTTTGATTTCGAGTTCTGACCTTGTGAACATAAAATAGAATTACCCATTTGTAAAAGTGGTATCGGTGGTGAACTGTTTGCAAGACTGGTAGCACCACCGATTAAATAATCTAATTATTTGTACACAGACAATTCAAGCTTTATTCATATTTCTCAACAATGCCCAATCCTAAAGGAAGTCCCGATAATTTAGAACCAATACAACGCAAGGGTGAGGAACCCATGACAACTACTATCAGCTTTCGTGCTACTGAAAAAATGAAGGAAGAGGTAAAGGCACAAGACGACCCTCCTGAGTTTTGCAGAGAAGCTATTCAAAAAGCACTGGATGAGAAAAAAGGGAAGTAGTGAAAAGTTGTTGGAGTTTAGTGCAACAACTTTTCTAAAAATTGAGATTTTTGGTTAACTGAACCGTATTGCAGCTGGTTTAAAAAAATCAGTATCTAGTTTGACCAAACTCTCATTAAAAACTTTCAGGTTTATTTTTGCCCTACCTCGCCAAGTGCAGATGTACGCGCAAAATTCCTTGAATTACCTGTTGTACAGCTTCTTTACTCAAGCTGCCATCTACCCGAACAATTCGTGAGGGATGGGAGGCGGCTATTTGTGCGTATCCTTGCTGAACGCGCCGATGAAAAGCGATTGTCTCTTGTTCAATGCGGTCTAGTCCTACTTGGTTTGAGAGTTTGCGGGCTAGTCCCACTTCGACATCGACATCTAGCCAAATAGTTAGATCGCTTTCTAAACCACCAGTAGCAATATTGTTAAGCTGATTAATCAAACTCATGTTCAGACCGCGACCATATCCTTGGTAGGCAATGGTAGAGTCAGTGTAGCGATCGCATAAGATATATTTCCCAGCTGCGAGATTTGGTTTGAGTTCTTGTTCAACGTGTTGCGCTCTGTCAGCAGCATACAACAAAAGTTCTGTCACTTCTGCAACTGGTTTATCCTCTGCCTTTTCTAGTAGCAAGCGGCGAAGATGTAAACCTAACTCTGTTCCCCCTGGTTCACGAGTTACCACTACAGAAACACCTAAACTTACCAACCACTCAGAACAAAGCTGCATTTGGCTGGTTTTGCCACAGCCTTCCACCCCTTCAAATACAATTAATTTCCCACCCATGCTTTTTTGTTCGCTGCTATAAACTGATTCGCTGACGTTTCATCAGATCAAGAATAGCGCGAAGTGCAAAATTAACCTGCAATTGCGTAGGCGTAGCCCATCGTAGATATCGCTGTCTATGAATTTAGTTACCTGAAAATTACTGTAACTTAGACGGTATAGTATCTCGCCAGCCTTGGGCACAAGCAATATGCCTTCATCCTCTCGATTAGCCCGCCAGTGAATACATTATTAAACTCCTCTGTAGATACTAAATCCACCATCTATGCCATCAACCATTCCCCCAGTAAAATTCTCTGCGTACCTCTGCGCTTCCCTTTGCGCGACGGCAGTCGCTACAACGGGGAGGCAGCGCGGTCTTGGGGGTTCCCCCCATGAGCGACTGCCGTGGGAACCCCCGCAACGCGCTGCCTCCCCTTTGCGTTTAAATTTCCCCCTCAACTCCCCACGATTTTACGCAAACTTGTAAGCAACCTTAGCGAGGTCATAAGCGAAAGCACGAGCCATATCATACCCTTCCTCCTGCTCAACCAATCCCCGTGCGACTAATCCAGCCAACCACGAGCATCTGGGCGAAAAGTTGGTCTGATTTGAGTAAACCCTTCTTCGTGGAGCGATCGCTGATTCTCTAGGTTATCACTGGCGGCATCGGTAGTACAAAGCACTTCGATATTAAAGCGTTTGAATAAAGCACGAGGGGAAAACTCCGGTAAGGCTAACAAACCTTCTAAATAATCATAGATATCTCCAGCATTGCTAGTCGGACTCTGTCTTTAGTGCAGGTTACGAATCGGAGAAGCTTGTACCATGCACACCAGAGGCGCTTACCGCATTTCTGGCGGTGTGCGGGGGCGGATAACGGTACCACCAAAGGCAAAGCTGATACGCGCTCTATCCCTGTCTGTGATAAGATTAGAGAAATTCTAGAGGCTTATTCCTCTCCCAAAGAGTTCTTGTTTCCCGGTCGCTGGGGACGGGGACACATTCATCCCGATTCTGCCATCGCTGAAACCTATATACAGTAAGAGTTTTCAGTCCATCTTGCCATATACAGTAAGAGTTTTCAGTCCATCTTGCCCCTCAAGACAGCTTCGCTATATTTACCCCAATTTGTCACAAGCGTGCCAACTCACTTCAAAGCTTTTGTTTTACTTTCTTTTTAAAATGTGAACTGATAGTCAAAGCACTTAGAGTGAATACAGTGCCTAATACAGTAGAGGGTTCTGGAACCGTGCGGGTAGCAGCAATCTTGCCTGCTAAAACATCATCTATAAAGTTGGCATAATATGACACGCGAGTATTATAAGAAATCTCTCCGAAAGAAAAATCAATTCTGTCATTGACATCAGCCCGACCCTGATTAAATCTAGTATCAAAGGATGCAATACCAGTAATCAATCCATTTATTAATGCTGGACCACCCGAATCACCAGGAGCCGATATGACTTCATCTATCCCCAAACCTGTATCACCAGGAGGGTTATTGTTACGCTCCAATCCACTGTCGAAGTCATAACCCAAGACTTTGAAAGCATTTGCTTCTCGGTTTCTCAGATAAGAGTCGTAATCGTAAGTATTTCGACCGTAACGCTTAATTCCACCTGGAAAATTTATTGGGTCGGAACCCGTTTTGCCGTTACCAGAAAGACCATACCCGACGACCGTAAAATTCTGATCGAGTTCATCGCCACCCCGATAAATATTATATCTGTCAGCTTCTATTGGAGCCAAGGTATCAAGTCCAATAATTGCAATGTCATTGGCGTAGGAAACATCACCGTTCCAACCAGGATGAATATAATAAGTAGAGGATTCTACTGAATTCCTTCCCGTAAGCAAATTAAAGTTTACTCTTACGTTCTCAACATCTATAGTTCCTGGTATTTTGTTTTCGGTAAGACAGTGAGCAGCAGTAAGAATATGCAACCCTGTAGGCAATAATGAACCTGTACAAAGTAGAGCATTGCCATTTTGGTTTAGCCTTAGTTCCACAATCCCGTCACCTATACCACGAGGAACTATATAATCATTGGGGTTGCCTGTAACCACAATAGCTTCTGCTTGCTTGCCAATGTTAACAGCTGTAAATGCGCCTACTGTAGATATCAGAGTAGACGCAAGGGTGAGAAGTTTCAGTTTTTTCACGATAGATGCTGTTGAGTGGATATCAAGTTAACACTTGTCTACTTGGGGGCATGACGAAGTAAGTGCAAAATCGCGTTGAGTCTCAACATAATGCTTTTGGATTTTACATCACTCTTCCACCTAGCAATAAATCAGTAGAATTATTACTTCATCCCTTTAAAGGGCTTTTTTAACTCCACTGAAACGTTAATTACGTTAAGTTCAGCTGCAATTTGTATTAACTTTTTTGTACTTACGTTCGCTGTGATGGAATCATGTTTAGTAATTTTTTATTACAATCACTATCTATAATACATTTATTAGCTTGATCAAGCAAGGGCATTTTATTACTTGTAAGTGCGTATTCTGCGAACCACTCACACTGATTGCACCGCCAAGCGCCTCTTTTTTAAACATACAGACAGAGAGTCGTCTTTGTCCTTCTCACATTCTGCACTTTGAAGTTGTACAGTGACTTTTTATTTGTCGCTGTGCCAAATTAATGTCATTGAGGGTGTAAAGCTTGTACTTTCTAGCCTTCAGCTTAGAAGTAGCACAGGGAACCTACAAGCTATATCAACACAAATGGTTGCCCTACTAAAGTAAGTCAGGCTTAACTCGATGACACGAATTTGTCTCAACGCCATTTAATTTGTCACTGTACACAAAGTATTTTCAAACCAGGATTAAATGCAAATATAACTGTGCTTCAGTCAGGATCAATTGTAAGTAATCTGCAATCATCGGTTTTGAGCCAGGATTAATTGCAACTATAAAAATGGTCGGCGAACAATTGCCAAATTTTGCGGTGGTCGGTTTCTCCTGGCGAACCATCATTAGTTGGTATGCCCAAAGCTTGCAGAGATACGCCCCGACTATAGAGCATTCGTAAAAGGTAGTGGTCAGGGATAATCAGTAATTCCGTCGGCGAACCAAAACGGGCTGATTAGCTAACAAAGCTGGATTTACGTGCCCGTGTGTGCAAACTAAAGGTAACGCAGATATACTGTCAAAAAATTGATCGGCTAATCGTCTTTGAACTGGTTCTGGGGAAAAACAGCGATCGGCAGATAAACTCGGTTTTTTAGTTAACATAATTTTTGTTTGATTAAAATTCTTGATATAAATTGTTTTGAGTTCTAAATTGTTAATAGTGCTGCACTACTACCACGCTGTACTAGAAAAGGAGATAAAACGCGGTTTTCCACAGTTTTTTCTTCTAATAAATCGAGTAACATTTGCATAGCTATGCCACCAATTTCTAACATTGGCTGGCTGACTGTAGTTAGTGGCGGCGTAACGTAACTGCCCAGAGCAATACCATCAAATCCGACGAGACTTAGATTTCGCGGTACTAAAATACCTAATTCTTGGCAAGCTAACAAAGCGCCAACTGCTACCATATCGTTGTAACAAAAAATGCCTGTTACTTCCGCAGTCAAGAGTTTAGATAGCATATTTTGCCCAGTGCTAACATCGCTGGTTCTGGTATCATATTCGTCACTAATTGAAACCCAATCAGTATTTTGTGGAATCCCAGCTTCAGCAAGGGCCATTTGATATCCTTCTAGGCGGTGCTGGTTCGACCTGCTGCGATCGCTTACACCCAGATAACCAATAGCGGTGTGTCCCAAACTGATTAGATGCTCTGTAACTAATTTAGCACCTAAGCGATCGTCTATTGCTACTGAGTGAAAAATTTCCAATTGGTCTTCAGTCTGACTATTAATTAGAACTGTTGGCACAGCAATTTGTGTGAGTTGTTTCGTATGCTGTTTACCAATTCGCGAGTCGGCTACTAAGATCCCGTCCACTCTACGGCGATGAAAAGTATCAATAGCTGCCATTTCCTGCTCTAAATCTCGGTGTGAAGCACTCAATAAAACACTCAAACCTGCTGGTTTGGCTATCTTCTCGATTCCCTCTACGACCTCTGCAAAAAAGGGATCAGAAATTGAAGTTACTACTACACCAATGGTATTAGTACGTTTATTTTGCAAGCTTTGAGCAATAGCATTCGGCACATAACTCATCTCCTGTGCCAGTCGCTTAATTTCTTCTCTCACTTTTGGGCTAATTAGAGCGTTATCTCGCAAAGCGCGTGAAACTGTAGAATGAGAAACGCCTGCTCTGCGAGCAATATCTTCAATTGAAATTCTTCGTTTATTCATTATTTTATCTTAGCTTTTAAATATTGCACACGTGTGCAATTGTATGTATTATAGAAAATAATCGTTATTTGTCAAGAGATAATACAACTTACATTTTGCATGGAAAAGAGTTAAAAGTCCTCACTTTTACCTCCGTCCATAATTACAACTACAAGTTACGAATTACAAATTCCGAATTAGTTGAACTTTTATTAAGAAAAAAATGATTATCCTCGTAATGGGTGTGTCTGGTTCTGGGAAAACCACCATCGGAAAACTGCTAGCAGACTCCTTAGAATGGGAATTTAGCGACGCTGATACTTTCCACTCGCCAGAGAATGTTGAGAAAATGCGGCGCGGTATCCCTCTGAGTGAAGATGACAGAATGCCCTGGTTACAAGATTTGCAAACAGCCATAAAACATTGGCTGCAAGAAAATAAAAATGTGGTGCTGGCGTGTTCGGCTTTAAAAGATAGCTATCGGCAATTTTTATTATTAGATAGCGAACGCATCAAGCTAGTTTACCTCAAAGGGTCTTATGAGTTGATTCAAATGCGGTTACAAGAACGTAGCAATCATTACATGAGCGGAAAACTGCTCGATAGCCAGTTTTATACACTTGAAGAACCAGTAGATACTCTATGTATGGATATTGCACAGCCACCCCAGATAATTGTCCAAAACATTAGAACGGCTTTGGAAATTTAGCTTACTGATGACAACCGTAATATTAAGATTAATCACGTATCTAGAAAAACACGAACTTTTGGCAACTAAATCACATCTGATGTTAAGTCTAAACAAATATCAAAGCAAGCAGATAACTGTAATGGTAGGAGAAAACTAGTGTTTCTAAGATTAGCGCAACAGCATCAGCAATTCATCCAAGACTTGGTAATGAACCTGCAAGCCTTGACAATTATACTTGAGCGGCGTGGCTATACTGCGTCTTGTTATACATGCGGCGAGCAAATGAAGAGTGCTTCATTTATGGTTAGCCTGAAAGAAAAGCACCTGATTCGGTTTTTAGTATCTGATTACGGAATTACTTGGATGGAATTGTGGGACGATCGCGAATTAATGAAGTTGGAAGGTGCAGAAGCGATAAACCAGCTACAAGAGTTGGCTAATCTTGTTAAGTATTCCATGACTGTACAATTGACAAATTGATACTAGGCTAGCTGAGTCAGACGTATAAATTAATAAGTATACCTTTTGCACACGTGTGTAAAACAAAAAATTAGCTTATATTTAGTAAATTAATGCACAGATGTGCAAAAAACAAAAGCACTATTTTTAGGCGTTGCTGAATCAAGGGACGATTCTTGTAGGGTGGGCGACACGAGAGCCCTGAAATACAAGGGACGGGCTTTTCGACCCATCCCACAAAACTAGCAAAATCATCCCGCTTTCTCTGCAACGCCTATTTTTAATCTGAACCAAACAGATTGGATAAGACACTTAGGGAAGTTGATTGTGCATAGGTATGCAAAGAGGAAATGAAACTTATTATTTATTTTTGCACACGTGTGCAAAAATAAATAATAAGTCCAAGACAGTTTTTGCACACCTGTGCATAATAGAGTGCGAAAGTACCATTTAACAAATACAATATCGACAAGTAGAAAGATATGTCTCAAACTCTAAATAATGCCATTCTTCAGGTTCAAAACAATCCCTTGCATTCACTAGAAGAATGGGAAGAAGACTTACTTAATCGCTATCCCGATCCAGATAACCTAGTTAAAGAAGGTAAAACTACCGAAGAATATAGGAATTATGAAACGACTATTAGAGATACGGTGAAAGAGTTTTATCGGTTAAATCATATTAATCAAACATATAATTTTGTACTTCAAAAAGAAAAAGAATTTTTGAAGTTTGATAAAAAAGAAATGTCTGTTTGGGATGCGGTCGAATTTTTGAATCAATTGGTTGATGATTCCGATCCTGATACAAATATGGATCAGTTACAACATCTATTGCAAACATCAGAAGCTATTCGCGCCGATGGTCATCCTGACTGGATGGTACTTACTGGCTTCTTTCACGATATGGGGAAAGTGCTTTGTCTATTTGGTGAACCTCAATGGGCTACCGTAGGCGATACTTATCCTGTCGGTTGTGCATTTTCTAATAAAATTGTTTTCTCAGAATTCTTTAAAGAAAATCCTGATTATAATAACCTCGATTACAACACTAAATATGGCATTTATGAGCCGAAATGTGGATTGAATAATGTACATATCTCATGGGGACATGATGAGTATTTTTATCAGATGATGAAAAACTATTTGCCCGAACCTGGATTATATATGCTTCGCTATCACTCGTTTTATCCTCAACATCGTGACAATGCGTACGAACATTTGATGGATAAACACGATAAAGAAATGTTTAAATGGGTAAGTTTATTCAATCCCTACGATTTGTATTCAAAAAACCTTATTCCTCCTGATTGGCATAAATTAAAACCATATTATGAAGATTTGGTGGCTAAATATTTACCTGCAAAATTAAAATTTTAACCTGTTTGAAAAAGAATTCATAATATTTTATTTCTGAGGGAATCAAGTAAGAACAAGATATTGAGATACAAACTTTCTTTATTCCTAATCAAGCTTAAAATATTATCTTGTTTACTCCTGTATTGTCTTCAAGTGATGGAGGAGGATTAACAATTCAAAATTCAAAATTCAAAATTAAAGACATTTCAGACGAGGATTTAAACCCCGACTGAAACTGGTGCTACATATAGATGTAGGGGTCTTAAACTCTTGAACTTACAATAACAAATAAAGACGCTTGTCAAGCTGATTAAAGTTGATTTGAAAAATCTAACTAAAGGATGTTTACATTATTCAAAATCTACCATTAGAAATCAAAAGTTTCTCTACTCAACAGTATCTTTTCTGAGGAATATTGATTGAGAAATGTTAACTTTTTTAACATTGCTCCTAATACTGAATAGGCTAATTATGCGAATGCTTTTAAAAGAAGATTTTGGGTTCTATCGCGAGATTTAAAATATTTTTTATTTGTAAAGTTCGATAAACAAAATTAATTTTTGCATATGAGCGGGATAAAATGAAAAAAGTCAAAACAAATAAAGATTGACAATTTTAATAAAACTAATTTTTGGAAGTTTCACTTAAAAGCTGTTTTTCAACTATACACTACAAAGTAATCTCACCAAAAGAACGGGATTATTTTAAGTAGTGAAATGTTGATGATTCTGCTTTAAAAATAAACCATTTTATTTCGTGAAACTAATAACAATAACTCCAATTACGTCAAATTACAAAACTTTTGGAGTTTAAACTCCAAAAGCTAGTAGTATCACTAAGTTAGGTTTAAAATTTTCAGACCTAGTTTATATTGTGATGCCCTTTATCAAATTTAAATCCGTTGTTATAAATATGAAGATAATTTCACTGATAGTTGGCATATTAGGTTTGGTGGTTGTTGGTTGCACAAATGGCGATCAAAATAACAACACTGCTACTAATACTACTAACAAGGCTACTAATATAAGTGCAGAGAATCTTAGTACTCCAAATAGAAAATTGCAAACAATCGGCGTAGCTTTGGGTGACTTAGGCAATCCTTTCTATAATGCTGTGCAGAAGGGGGCTGAAACAGAAGCTCAAAAAATCGGAGGTAATATCAAAGTTAATGCAGTTTCTAGTGCCTTTGATCTGAACCAACAAAGCAACCAAATCGAAAATTTTACAGCTGCGAATACTGACCTAATTATCCTCAGCGCTGTTGATAAAAAAGGAGTTAAACCAGTTATTGACCAAGCAAGGCTTGCAGGTAGGGTTGTAATTGCAGTAGATTCAGCTGTTGATGCAGATGTGGATGCGATGATTAGTTCCAACAATACCCAAGCTGGTGAGGTTGCTTGCGGATATATTGCCGATCGCCTCAAAGGTAAAGGCAATGTAGTCATCCTCAATGGTACTCCGATGGACTCAATAAATCAGCGAGTGAGTGGTTGTAAGAATTCATTATCCAAATATCCTGACATAAAAATCATCTCAAACCAAAACGCCGAAGGGACTAGGGATGGAGGACTTAGAGTCATGAGCGATTTGCTCACAACTTTCCCCAAAATTGATGCCGTTTTTGCCACTAACGATCAAAGCGGTGTTGGCGCAGATTTAGCAGCTAGACAAGCAAGACGCAAAGAATTCTTTATTGTTGGGGTTGACGGTTCACCAGATGCAACCAAAGCAATGGGAGACAAAGATGGTGTATTTGCAGCAACTGCGGCTCAAAATCCAGTAGCGATGGCGCAAAAAGCAGTTGAGATTGGCAACGATCTAATCCAGGGCAAAAAACCTAGTGATTCCGAGATTCTAATTCCAGTCAAGTTAGTCACCAGAGACAACCTCAGCACTTACGAAGGCTGGTAAGTAAGTATTTAATCACCTTGAGGAGATATATGAATGTGAAAAAAATTGCGATCGCAGCTAGCATATTAGGTCTGGTCAGTAGTACTGTTATTGGTTGCACAAATAACTCTCAAAATGGCAACACCGCTACTAACCCTGATACCAATACTAGTGCAGCGAGTAAGGGTGTCACTGGGGATGCAAAATTACGAGCAGTTGGCTTCACCGTTGGCGATCTAAGTAACCCCTTCTTCGTTGTTATGGGGCAGGCAGTTGAGGCAGCAGCAAAGAAATTTGGGGGTAATGATGTCAAAGTTATTGTCGCTTCCAGTGCCTATGACCTCAACCAACAAACCAATCAAATTGAAAATTTCATTGCGGCTAATACTGACATCATTGTTCTGAATGCTGCTGATAAAAGTGGTATTCAGCCAGCAGTTGAAAGGGCAAAACAAGCAGGCAAAATTGTGATCGCGGTAGATACAGGTGCTGACGGAGGTGTGGATGCCACCATTACGACTAACAATATCAAAGCTGGAGAACTGGGTTGCCAATATATTGCTGACCGCCTCAAAGGCAAAGGCAATGTAGTCATAGTTAACGGTCCTCCGGTGGAATCGGTGCTTCAACGAGTTAGTGGTTGCGAAAAGGTATTGTCCAAATATCCCAATTTAAAAATACTCTCTAAAAACCAGAATGCAGAAGGGAGTAGGGATGGAGGACTTAGAGTCATGACTGATTTGCTGACAACCTTTCCGAAAATTGATGCTGTTTTTGCGATCAACGATCCGAGTGGGGTGGGAGCAGAACTAGCAGCTAACCAAGCACGACGTAAAGATTTCTTTATTGTTGGGGTTGATGGTGCGCCAGAAGCAATCAAAGCGATCGCTGACAAAAATGGTATATATGCTGCGACTGCTACTCAAAATCCTAGAGGTATGGCGACAGAAGCAGTTAAGGTTGGTAACGACATCTTACATGGTAAAAAACCTAGTAATTCCACCATTCTGCTCACACCCAAGCTGATTACAAAAGACAACGTTAACACAGAGAAAGGTTGGTAAGTAATCAAAATTGTGAAAGTCAGCGCTCGTCAGTGGTAAGTTTTCTCAAGATGATTTTGTAACGGCTTTCATTTCAGATTAAATATGATTTTCGGGAATTTTTAATTCAAAAAACGCAAATTTTCAATTGTTTTTACAGGTACAGCTGATGACAACAAGTATTGAAACCTCTTTTCCTGATGTACCAACCGCTACCCCTGTATTAGAAATGCAAGGGATTGCTAAACGATTTAATGGTGTACCTGCCCTGCAAAATGTCAATCTCACGATTTACCCAAGAGAAGTTCACGCCCTCATGGGTGAGAACGGAGCAGGCAAAAGCACATTGATGAAGATCCTTGCTGGGGCTTACATTGCCGATGAAGGCGAGATTCTCATCAACGGTAGCCCTGTGAAAATTACCGATCCGGCTTCAGCACGCAAGGCAGGTATTAATCTCATTTATCAAGAACTGAACGTTGCACCTAATTTAACCGTTGCCGAAAATATTTTTATGGGTAGCGAGTTGCGCCGAGGTCAGCTTTTAGACCGCAAAGGTATGGAACTGGAAGCACAAAAAGTGCTTCAAAGCCTCGGAGCCACTTTTACACCACAAACTGTGGTTGGTAGCTTGGTAGTCGCCGAACAACAGCAGGTGGAAATTGCGCGGGCGCTGAAGGACAATAGCCGCGTTTTGGTAATGGACGAGCCAACAGCAGCACTATCTGACCGCGAAACAGAGCGCTTGTTTGAGGTAATTCGCAGACTAAAAAGCGACGGCATTGCCATTATCTACATCAGTCACCGCATGGAAGAAATATATGCCTTGGCTGACCGGATTAGCGTGCTGCGCGATGGTCAATACATTGGCAGTTTGACGCGGGATGAAATTTCTGCACAGCGATTGGTGCAGATGATGGTCGGTCGCTCGATGCAGGACTTTTACGAACATCAACGACAAACCAACCCAGGCCCAGTGAGATTGGAAGTCACGAATATCAGTGATGGACGCAAGGTTGAGCCAACTAGTTTTCAACTTCGCGCTGGCGAAATTGTCGGTCTAGCGGGGCTGGTTGGTGCAGGACGAACGGAAGTATGCAGGCTGATTTTTGGTGCCGATCGCAAGGCAACTGGTGAAGTCTTCCTCAATGGCATGAAACTTAATATTAATAGCCCCGGTGATGCCATTAATGCTGGAATTGGTTACGTCCCGGAAGACCGCAAAGACCAGGGTTTATTTCTGGAGATGAGTTCTCGTAAGAATATTGCCATTAACACACTCAAGCAGGATGCAAAGGCTGGTGTCGTCAACTGGGGTTCAGTCAATCTATTAGCGACGCAAGCGGTGGAAGACTTCAATATCCGGCTGGCGAATTTGGAAATCAGAGCGGTGGATCTTTCTGGTGGTAATCAGCAGAAGCTTCTATTGGCGCGTTGGTTAGCGATTAAGCCGAGAGTACTAATGTTGGATGAGCCGACACGCGGCGTAGATATCGGTGCCAAAAGCGAAATTTACCGAATTATCAGCGAGTTAGCAGCACAAGGTGTTGCGGTTCTGATGGTTTCCAGCGAACTACCGGAGGTTGTGAACTTGAGCGATCGCGTCTTAGTGATGCGAGAAGGGCAGCTAGTGGGCGAACTTGACGGCAGTCTTGGTAAAGAAATTACCCAAGAAAAAATTATGCACTATGCAACTGGAGCATCGGAGGTACCAGCATCATGAGTCAGACAGTAAGACCAGTCAATAATAGAGTAGACAAGAACTCAACGCAGCGCAACCGCAAATCAATCAGCACTCTGCTTGAGGTTGCAGGTATTCTGCCGATTCTAATCATTATCTGCATCTTATTTACATTCCTTTCTCCCAGCTTCCTCACAGGCGCTAATATCGTTAATATATTGCGTCAGGCATCAATCAATATTGTGCTGGCAACGGGAATGACGTTTGTAATTCTGACTGGAGGTATTGACCTTTCAGTTGGATCGATATTGGCTGTTTCTGCCGTAGTTACGGTGCTGGTATCGCTACTTCCGGCTATCGGTTGGGCGGCTATACCTGCGGGTTTGCTTGCAGGATTGCTTTTGGGTTTAATTAACGGCGCTCTGATCACTTTTTTGGATGTGCCACCTTTTATCGTCACGCTAGGTTCACTGACTGCCTTGCGGGGTGTTGCCTTTTTGGTTGCCAATGGTACAACGGTTATTAACCGTGAGATAAATTTTGCTTGGATAGGCAATAGCTATGTCGGTCCCCTTCCTTGGCTGGTAATCATTGCGCTACTGAGTGTAGCAGTGAGTTGGTTTGTCCTGCGACAAACGGTTTTAGGGGTGCAAATATATGCAGTGGGTGGTAACGAGCGAGCAGCACGATTAACTGGGATTAAAGTCGATCGGGTGTTGCTATTTGTCTATGGCGTCAGTGGATTACTGGCAGGTTTAGCAGGAATAATGAGTGCCAGCCGTCTTTATAGTGCTAGTGGCATCGTGGGTACTGGTTACGAGTTGGATGCGATCGCAGCTGTTATTCTAGGTGGAACCAGCTTTACAGGTGGTATTGGCACCATTGGCGGCACTCTTCTCGGTGCATTAATTATTGCTATTCTCAACAACGGTTTAACTCTGTTGAACCTATCTTACTTCTGGCAACTAGTTGTCAAAGGACTAGTAATTATTTTGGCAGTGATGATTGATCGGTTACGCAGACGTTCTAGACGGTAAAGAATTAAAGTGTTTGGGCATTGGGCATTGGGCATGGAGCATTGAGAATAGGGGATGAGTCTTTAATAACTTGTGAATGAGTCTTTGAACTCCATTAATGAGTCTTTAATACTCGTGAATGAGTCTTTGAACTCCATTAATGAGTCTTTGAACTCCATTAATGAGCCTCTGAACTCCGTTAATGAGCCTCTGAACTCCGTTAATGAGCCTCTGAACTCCATTAATGAGTCTTTGAACTCCATTAATGAGCCTCTGAACTCCATTAATGAGTTTTTGCTTTCTACTTCTCCTACTCCCTGCTCCCCAATGCCCCATGCCCAATGCCCCATGCCCCATGCCCAATCCCCAATATTATGTCTTCCACTACTGTTCGTCGTAAAGCCAACACGTTTTATGTAATTTTGATTGCTGGTGCTGCGGCACTCGGCGGGTTTTTATTCGGTTTTGACACTGCTGTAATCAACGGCGCGGTTTTATCTATAGCAAAAGCTTTTAATATCAGTAGTTGGGTAACAGGGCTAGCAGTATCCCTAGCGTTGCTGGGGTCTGCGGTAGGAGCCTTCTTTGCCGGACAGATTGCAGACCGTTATGGTCGAGTCAACGCAATGGTGGTCGCTTCGGCGTTGTTTACTATCAGTGCCATTGGTTCTGGGATAGCCTTCACTATCTGGGATTTTATCTTTTGGCGATTATTGGGTGGGATTGGCATCGGCGTTGCTAGCGTTATCGCGCCGGCTTACATTGCCGAATGTTCTCCCACCCATTTGCGAGGAAGGTTAGGATCTCTGCAACAATTAGCGATCGTAGTCGGAATTTTCGTCGCCTTATTGAGCGACTACTTTATCGCTGTGTCAGCAGGTTCAGCAGACTCGCCGTTTTTGTTTGGGGTTGCAGCCTGGCGCTGGATGTTTTGGACAGCAGTCCCGCCAGCAGTATTCTACGGGATGGTAGCTTTAACAATTCCTGAATCCCCTCGTTATTTGGTTGCTAAAGGACGAGAACCAGAAGCTGCTAACGTTCTGACCAAGATTTTAGGGGGTGACGTACTGCCAAAAATCGAAGAAATTCGGCAGACAGTGCTTCGCGAACGCCAACCCAGCTTTTCTGACCTCTTAAGCAGAAGTGGCGGACTCCTGCCAATTGTTTGGATCGGAATAGGCTTATCTGTATTACAGCAATTTGTTGGGATTAATGTAATCTTTTACTACAGCAGCGTTTTGTGGCGGGCAGTCGGGTTTTCCGAAAAAGATTCCCTATCAATTACGGTGATTACAGGAGCCGTCAACATTATTACAACACTGATTGCGATCGCCTTCGTGGATAAATTTGGTCGCAAGCCCTTACTCATAATCGGGTCAATCGGCATGACCATAACCTTGGGGACAATGGCTTATCTGTTTGGCAATGCTCCCCTCGATGCTGCTGGGAACCCCAATCTTACCGGAAACGCAGGTACTATAGCTCTGATCGCAGCCAACCTCTATGTATTTTGCTTCGGTTTCTCCTGGGGGCCAGTGGTTTGGGTGCTGTTGGGAGAAATGTTTAATAACAAAATTCGAGCCGCCGCACTTTCGATTGCTGCTGCTATGCAATGGGTTGCCAATTTCCTCATTTCTACAACATTTCCTCCTATATTGCAATATTTCGGTCTGGGTTCTGCCTATGGACTCTATACAATTGCAGCAGCTACATCATTCTTTTTCATTCTCTTTTTTATTAAAGAAACCAAAGGAATTGAGTTGGAAGATATGTAATTGGCATTCATCTAGTACCGCTGTGCGTAATTCGTAATTTGTATCTCTGTGTCCTCTGCGTCTGGAGCGGTTGTTAAAAAAAGACTTTGACAAATAGTTTTAGCCTTATATCGATTATCGGCTTTGTTGAATAGAACAAGGGGCTTAAGCCCCTTGTCTCACCAAGCGTGATTTTATGGAGTTTTATAAACAATTGGCTTGGGATTAGATGGGGTTGATAGCAACAGATAAATTCCAACCTTCTGCCTCCTGCCTTCTTCACAACTGATGACTGCAAAGTAATTGAAAAGTATGCAGCACTGTGTTGATAAATACAGCATTTTCCTAATTATTAGGAGTCTATATTCCTATCTGTGATGCTACATCCCAGAAAAAATACTAGACAAAAACTAAATACAAACTCTCGCTTCAGTAAATCAGGAAAAAGATGGAAACTATCAATACGGCTCTTTGTTCTTCTGGTTTATCCGGCATGGTATTTCATGCGCCGTTTATTGATTTACATCCTGGATTTAAATTAGAGCCAATTACTGTTAATGCCGAAGACGGAATTAATCTAATGCAGATTATAGAAGGGCTATTAAAAGCAGCAATGAGCAAAACGTTATAGCGTTGTTTAAGTAACCTAAAACCTAAGCTCAAAATATGTAACTTTAATCCTGATTAACTCCTAATCTGGAAGCTTTGGTTCGAGTGCAATCTATTTAGTTACAAATTCAGAATTAAACCATTTTCAAATAATAAGTCAATGCTAAAAATTATTTTTCATAGCTTTTTTCTTCTATTCTTGGCAATTCCAGCAGTTTGGGCAGCACCTCCAGAAGATGATTCTAATGCAGTAGATGCTAATCGGAATTTGCAGGGACAAGTAAATTCTGTTTCCCAGTTTTCTGATGTACAACCAACCGATTGGGCGTTTGGTGCATTGCAATCGCTGGTGGAACGCTACGGCTGTATTGCAGGTTATCCCAATTCCACCTATCGCGGTAATCGTGCCTTAACCCGTTATGAATTTGCCGCAGGTTTAAATGCTTGTTTGGATCGGATTAATGAGTTAATTGCCACAGCTACTAGCGATTTAGTTAATAAGCAAGATTTAGCAGTGCTGCAAAAGTTGCGGGAAGACTTTGCCGCAGAACTGACAACTCTGCGCGGACGAGTAGATACAGTAGAGGCACATACAGCAACATTAGAGACGCAGCAGTTTTCCACTACTACTAGGTTGAATGCTCAAATTATTACCGCCATTAGTGATACCTTTGGTGATAGAGTAGGTGGCGAAGATGATGAATCCAATCTCTACTTTGCAAATCGGGGTCGTCTCAACTTTGAGAGCAGTTTCACTGGCAAAGATTTATTGCGAGTCCGGCTAGAATTTGGTAACTTTGCGTCCAATATTGGCAGCCAAATTGCCGCAGCCACAGGTACAGGGATGACACGCCTGAACTTCGATTATGACAGCAACGAGACACTTTATGTCCCCCACATCCGTTATTACTTCCCAGTCAGTGATTCCCTTAACTTCGTTGTTGGGCCTACAGGCATTGGTTACACCGACATTTCAACCACCGTCACTCCCCCCACAATTGCTGACGACGGCAATGGAGTTCCCTCACTATTTGGGTCATACAGCCCCTTATTCCGCCGAGGTGGTGCCGGTGCAGCCGCTAACTGGAACATTACCAAAGACTTGGTTCTCACCTTGGGCTATTTAGCAGGCAGTTCTAATGTGCCATCGCCTAGCAACGGGTTATTTGATGGCGGCTACAATGCCTTAGCACACTTAGCCTATTATGGTAAGCAAGGAGCGATCGGTGTTGCCTACTCTCATGGCTATAGCCCTGCTGGAGTAATCGAACTCTCAGCTGGGACGGGTAGCGTCCTATCAAACGCTCCCTTTGGCAACAACATTGCTACTTCCAACGATATTGTCGGCACACAGGGATACTATCGCTTCTCCCCGAATTTCCAAGTCCACGCTTGGGGTGGATATATTTGGGCAAATGCCGAGAATTCTGGTTTGAGTGATATTTCCAATCGTAGGGGTGGAACAGATTCTCTATTTGTGAACAATGGTGACAATGCCAATGCCTGGTTTGGGGCGATTGGTGTGTCGTTTCCCGATGTGGGTGGTAGAGGCAATCTGCCAGGAATTCTCTTTGGTATACCACCGCACATCTCTAACAGTGATGTCCGTCAAGACCGAGACAACGCTTACCATATCGAAGCATTTTATCGCTACCGCCTGAATGACAATATCTCAGTGACTCCTGGTTTTTGGGTGATTCTCAACCCAGAAAACGACAGCAGAAATGATACGCAGTATGTGGGTGTGCTTCGCACAACCTTTGATTTTTAACTAAATATGAATGGTTTGCTTGATTAACAGAGTGCTGAGTATTCAGCACTTTTTAGGAACTTCCAATGAAAAAACAAAAATTATTCTTCTGTTACTACTAAATTCCACAGCGCATCAATCCCATTGCCTACATATTCTGAATCCTGGTGTTGTGAAATCCATTCGGCGACAGTAGCAGTAACATTGCTGGAGTTTTTGCCCAACTTGCCCAATGCTTCAGTAGCAGAGTTACGCACACCCTTACTCTCATCGTTGAGTAAACCCAGCAGTGCTTCAACAACCAGTGGCGAGGCGTTGCCCAACTTGCCCAATGCTTCAGCAGCAGATTCACGCACTATTTCACTCTCATCTTTGAGTAAAGTCAGTAGTGCTTCAACAACCAGTGGCGAGGCGTTGCCCAACTTGCCCAATGCTTCAGTAGCAGATTCACGCACTATTTCACTCTTATCTTTGAGTAAACCCAGCAGTGCTTCAACAACCAGTGGCGAGGCGTTGCCCAACTTGCCCAATGCATCAGCAGCAGAGTTACGCACAATCTTACTCTTATCTTTGAGTAAACCCAGCAGTACTTCAACTAGCTGTGGCGAGGTGTTGCCTAACTTGCCCAATGCTAAAGCAGCAGATTCACGCACTATTTCACTCTCATCTTTGAGTAAAGTCAGTAGTGCTTCAACAACCAGTGGCGAGGCGTTGCCCAACTTGCCCAATGCTTCAGTAGCAGATTCACGCACTATTTCACTCTTATCTTTGAGTAAACCCAGCAGTGCTTCAACAACCAGTGGCGAGGCGTTGCCCAACTTGCCCAATGCTTCAGTAGCAGAGTTACGCATACCCTTACTCTCATCTTTGAGTAAACCCAGCAGTGCTTCAACTACCTGTGGCGAGGGGTTGCTCAACTTGCCCAATGCAAAAGCAGCTAACAAACACACACTCTGACTCTTATCTTTGAGTAAACCCAGCAGTGCTTCAACAACCAGTGGCGAGGCATTCTCCAACATGCTGAATACAAGAGCAGCAGAGGAAAGTACTATCTCACTCTCATCTTTGAGTAAACCCAGCAGTGCTTCAACTATTTGTAGCGAGGCATTGCCTAATATGCCCAATGCAAGAGCAGCAGAGTAACACACACTACTCTCACTCTCATCTTTGAGTAAACCCAGTAATGCTTCAACTACCTGTGACGAGGCGTTACCCAACATACTTAATTCAAAAGCAGCAGAGTTACGCACACTCTCACTCTTATCTTTGAGTAAACCCAGCAGTTCTGCCAATACTTCCTGTTGTTCACCTAAAGCAGCTCGATATTCTCGCAGTCGCCTTTTATCTATCAAATCTGCTGATGCTTTTAACTGTTCTAGTGCTTGAGCTTGAAACCGGGTTTCATTTAAATTGCAAATAATTTGAAAAACCTGTGATTTAACTTCCCTACCTACTTGCTGAGAATTGCTAACTTCAAGCTCAACTAATTTCTGCAAAATATCTGTAATCAATTTGCCATCAGATAATTTTAAATCTTCAGCTAAACAAGTACCTGCAAATAAAAGATTGCGGTGCAGCCATTCTTCATAAAGAGTCTCATGTTGCAGAATTGCTTCAATGATTTTTTTCGAGTTATTTTGATTTTGTTGAGCTATTAACAGCAACAACACCTCTCGCCAGTGGGAATTGTGTAGATAATCTCGAATGTGATTTAGTACTTCGTTAAAATCTTCTGATTGGCGATCGCGTATTTCTTCACCTGCTAAATATTCCTGAAATGTCTTATGCACAAAGGCATACCTATCTTGACCTTGTTCGTTTAATAAACCACAGCGTTCTGTAATATGGTCAACTAAGCGTTCTGCTTCGGTTTTAGCTTGATGTTTATGAACTAGATAATAGTCACAAATATATTCACTTAATTGTGTAATTAGCTCATCTCTCTCAATCAGCGTCCCACCTTCTTTATCGCCAGTTTCCCCTTGAGAATGAATCCAGTAAGCAAGGCGTTGCATCAATATTTTGATATCGTCCAATTTAATATAATTCAGCTTCCAAGACTCAATACCCTTGTTGACATCCCAGTTAATCAATAGCGTATCAACTGCCTGTTCATAAAGTTTATATCGCTGTCTAGGCAAATGTGCGTCATAGCGATGAATTAAAGCAATGATTGTCAGTAGTAAAGGATTGCGTGCTAATAATTTAATGCGTTTTTGTGCTGCTAATGCTTTTTTTAAGCTTTCTTGACGCTCTTGTGCTTTTTCTGGGTTGTTTGGTAGTCTGCTGTTATACCATTGCTGAATAAATAAATCAATTTGACTATCATCAAATTTTTCCAGATGATAATGAGGAAATTCATCTGTACCAAAAAACTCTCGACTATAACCTGCTGGACGCGAAGTTATAATTGCCCGATTTTGAGAATATTGTCCGAGAAAGCTGTGAATTATCTTTACAAATTCATAGCGATCGCTTGGTTTAGCGATTTCATCTAAGCCATCAAGTAAAATTAACGCTCTCCCATCATCTAACCAATGTTCAAAGAAACCTTTGGGCAATTCTTTAACATGAATACTATTGGCAAAATTGCGTACATATTCTAAAAGATTCTTCGTTGAAGCTTTGCCTAAGTCTCTAATTCTAATCAAAATTGGCAGTAACTCTAAATCTGTTGATAAACCGAGTTTCTCAGTCTGCTGTTCAGCCAGCATCACAGCAAAGTAACTCATCAAAGTTGTTTTACCAATTCCTGGTTCTCCCAACACAACAAATTTATTGCGTGTACTTTCTTTCAGCAGTTCTTGGGCTGAGAATTTCTTGCCACTACTTTGTTGTTCCCAAAGTAAATTTTGCTGGCGTTGTTGGTTAACTGTCTCTTCCAAAGCCAAATCTAGATTTAATTTTAAACCTTTGCTTTCTCTAGCTTCCACCTGCTCAACTACATTAGGCATCACAAAAATTTGTGGTAGTTTAGCAAATTTTTCTTCTTCTTTTGTTTTTACCTTTATTCCGACAAATTCAACACCATCAAAATAGCGTGACAGTTGTTTGAGATAATCTGATTTAGCAATTTGAAACTTTAAATATGTATTAGTGTGTTCAAAATAAGCATCTACAAACTTTTTCAGCCAATGTTTAATACTCTCATCGTGAAACTTTAAGTTTGACTTTTCTGATTTAATTTTGTGGAAGATTTGAATTAAAACTTCTAAATTAGGGATTGTTTTCTCTGTAAAAGGCTTCTGTAATTCTTCTTGAACTCCTGTATCTTTGAAAAACCTCTCTAAAAGTTCTCTCGCATCCTTTGGCGTACAACGAAAAAATAAATGCTTATCAGAATCTTGATTAGCATCCCACTCTTCGGCAGATTGTACACCTGCTTTCAAAGCTTTTTCTAAATCTGTAGGATTTAATGCACTATTGATTTTCTTAACAATTTCTGGAAATACTGCTTTTCCTACTGAGCCAGCAATAGTTAATAACTCTGTACTCATATTGCTTGGGATATATAGTTTATATACATACTACACGCTTGTTAGCTTTGTCAGTTGTTGTGCGAATTTTACAACCGATTCAGGGACGGGATAATCCTGATTTACCTGCAACTGTTGCTTTTTCCCATGAGCAACAGTAATCAACCTATTTTACTATTCTAAAAATCCCTAATTCTTCTTGTAAAATGTGCCTGAAAACTTTGATTTTCGTTTTTAGTGCTCACTCAGCTTAAAAGGTTGTTTAAAAAGTAGTTGGCTGTGATTTTCATCACATTATTACCCCCCTTAATCCCCCCTTGTAAAGGCTACTGTGTACACACAAGTCAAATTACCCCCCTTAATCCCCCCTTATAAAGGGGGGAAATAAGAAATCTTGTTCCCTCCCCAATACATATGGGGAGGGTTAGGGTGGGGTAAAACTGACGCGAAAAACCAAGTGAGTAAGCTATTTCTGGCGTACGCATTTGTTACTTTGGCGTACGCATTTGTTATTTCGGCGTACTCATTTGTTATTTCGGCGTACTCATTTGTTATTTCGGCGTAC
>NZ_JABXKF010000105.1 GCF_017115165.1 Nostoc sp. LPT
TAACTCTATTACACCGGACCTCTCTCTTCATCCTCTTATTTTGGCTAAGGTATTGAGTGGTAAATCTTATTTGGTAATTTACTGTTATAATAAAGACTATTTTAGTCAAAAAAAACTGTATATATACTGAATGTAAAAATTAGTTAAAACTTCAATAAATTGAAAACTGGAACAGCAAGTTTTGTTACTATGGCGGCGAATTGCGTTGTTAGGGTTCAGAAAATGCGTAAGTAAGTGTAGCCCGTCGTATATATCGCCATCTTTTGTATTAAATATTTAGCCTAAATATGTATAATTATGCGATTCCTTTACTCGAAATCAGTAGAGGTAAGAGTAGCAAAGCTGACACGGGCTGCCTTGCAATGGCTGAAATTCCTGCTAAAAAAGGATTATAAAAATAAAATTACTATTTGACCCACAATTACTTAAAAAAGCTTTTTTGGTGTGCCATTTAAAATGTACGACAAAAGTAGGATGAGACAACAAGAGTGTGGTGTGACAGTATGGTTCACTGGTCTCAGTGGTGCGGGTAAAACTACTATCTGTCAATTCGTGGAGAAAGAGCTGCGGATACAAGGATACAGAGTTGAAGTTCTGGATGGTGATGCGGTACGTCAAAACCTATGCAAAGGATTGGGTTTCAGTAAAGAGGATCGAGTGGAGAATATTCGGCGCATTGGTTTTGTAGCTCAACTTCTTGCCAGAAATAATGTGATTGTATTGGTTTCAGCTATTTCACCGTACCGTCAAATTCGGGAAGAAGTGCGCCAAATTACTCCATTTTTCATTGAAGTTTACGTCAACGCATCATTAGAAGTTTGTGAACAACGAGACGTAAAAGGGTTATATAAAAAAGCAAGAGCAGGGGAGATTAAGCACTTCACTGGTATTGATGATCCTTATGAAATACCACTCTGTCCAGAAGTCGAATGCAAAACGAATGAAGAAAGTGTTGCCCAAAGTGCAACTAAGGTCTTAAAAAAGCTGGAAGAGTTGGGTTATATAGTTGCTAGAATGAATGATTTATGAGTTAAAGAAAGTTTTTAACTCATAACTTTTACTAGGATGCCAATAATTGCCGAATTAATCTGGACGGCATTACCCCGCAATTTTTGGAGCAGCAAGCCGAGCCAGCAGAACATTGACGACAATCGCTGGAGTTGCAAAACCAAGACTTAGCGCAACGTTCCAAGGAACTTGGAAGCTTGTCATGAACAAATTCAAGCCTTAGAAGAAAGCCTTAAACTGGAGAAAAATGGTTATCCCCAAGATGAGGGATGAGAGGCTAGAAATTATTCTCCCCTACTCCTGTGCGCCCATTAACAGGAATCTTAAAACGAAACGGGATTAGTTAGTTGAGGGTTGATTTCAAATTCAGGATTAGTTAGTTGAGAGTTGATTTCAAATTGTACAAGTTCTGGTTTACTATCCTTCACCAACCAAAAAAAGTTTCCCGAACAGATGATTTAGAGAATACTGTCATCTAGCGAAGGAGAATGTACTTATCAGAGTCCTTGTCAGTAGGTTGTCCCCACCAATCAGTTATTTGAGGCGAGTTTACAGTTCCAATTTGCTGTTTTAGTCTTGCACAAACACTGAGCATTTCTGACTGACTTAAACTATTCTTAAACATCTCATTTGCTTGGTCATAAATATCTTGACATTTGCCTTGTCCTAGTTGGGTATGAAATTTTTGTACACCTTCCTCAGCGAGTTTCTTACTGGACTCCAAATCAGTTAAGTAGTTATTGATAATTTTTTTTTGATCAATTGGATTTTTACCTAGCACAAAACCAAAGCTACCAACCCTCATTAAAACTCCTCCGCCAAAGAACATTGAGTCAATAAAAGTCCAGAATATTAAAGTACCTAAACAACCAAGACAACCAGATCCTTTATTAGACATAATTGCTCCTAAGAATCACTGTTTTAAACTATTACTTGGTGCTGCTGAGTTATGCACAGGGCAATTCCCTTCTCGTAGTAAGCCGCTTCGTTAATAAAAACCGGATAGATTGTTGAGGTTCCTTCATAGGCGATCGCTTCCCCTTCAAATGTTAAAAATATCGGTTCGCCGGGAGGAAGTGGTTGATAATCTTTAAACTGAAGTTGGGGATGAATCATTGCTTGAATCTCACCAGACTCATTTCTGGGATAATCAATCGTTCCACTATGCCGATAAAAGGTTAGTTTGTTATCGAATAATAGAATTTCTCCCCGATTATATTGCTCAAAATAATTCAAAGCAGTGTCAATCAACGCTTCAGTTTCCTGAAAGAGATCGGCTTGCAAAACCCCTTGAGGTACTCCTCCCACCTCAATCGTGCAGCCTAATTCACAAATCGATGGCAAACTAGAAGATTCTTTCGATTTTGGGATAATATAAACTTTTACTAAGGGATTTACGCTCTGAAGATAAGTAACTAATTGCAAATTAAAAGGATGCTCATTGGTCATTACAGTTAAACCCATATTTGCAGTAGTACTATGGATATCTACAATCACATCAACTGGAGTTTTACCATTTGCACCAAATAAATTATTGATTTCTCTAGCTCGAATATCTTCGTAACTAGAACGCGTCAAATCTTGCAGATCCACTTGTCGAAAAGAACGGTTGAGGTCTTGATCAATGTATCGACGCACTACTGCAAATGCTTTCGGATTTGCCAGCAAAGTTACAGTTTCAAAGTTTGCGCGACGCACCAGATTAGGATGCCGTTCAAGTTTTTTGATGATATAAGCACCAGTGAACTCATTCCCATGAGTTCCTCCAACAAGCAAAACTCGTTGAACTGGAGGTATTGAATTTGTAATCAAGTCTCTTGCTCCTAATGATTGATATAACGAATCTTAGGAGATCACAGACTATAACTCAATGATCAAATTAGACATCGTACTATATGTAAATACATATAATAAATCTGTTCTATTATGAATCTGGAACGTTTAGCCCGTTTTGTTTTTTTAGCTACACTCAAGAATGATACTGGACAAAAAGATATCAATGTAAGTCGTGCTGCGGAAAAACTGCATATTCCTCAGCCGCATCTCAGCAATCAAATTAAACAACTAGAAGAAGAATTAGGAGTAGAACTGTTTGTGCGTAAGCCTCGCTTGGAACTCACACCATACGGCAAGGTTTTTCTCCAAGAAGCACAACACCTTCTCGAACAAGTCGAGCGAATTCATATATCTGCAAAACAAGCAAGTCAGGGCGAGATTGGACGGTTAATTGTCGGCATTAATACTTCAATTTCTAACAGCTTGCTGCCAAATATCCTACGCGTTTTTCGCCAGAAATACCCGAATGTAGATCTAGTATTACAAGAGCTTTTGTTTGAAGATAGTCGCCAAAAACTTCAAGCTCGCACACTAGATGTAGATTTTGAAAATTTTTACAATCTCCAAGACGTAGATGATCGCCATTTTCTCACCTACGAAGTTATCAACCAACAGCCTCTGGTGATGGTACTTCCCAAAGAACATCCCCTAATCCATTACCCACAAGTTCAACTTCAAGACTTTAAGGCTGAACCATTCGTACTTCCTTGCTATGAGAGAGTATCAGGATTACATACACTAATTCGTATGGCTTGTTTGTCAGCAGGATTTCACCCCAAGGTGGTACAGGAAGCCGCCTGGATGACAACAATTCTGGGTTTGGTTGCAGGTGAAATTGGAGTAGCATTACTACCTGCGAATGTGATGAATCTTCAACGCACAGGAGTTGTTTATCGAAAAATCCAAGGACAATTACCTGTATTTAAAATAGCGATCGCTTGGCGACGAGATAATCAATCGAAAATCTTGTCTAACTTTCTCAACGTGGTCAGAGAAGTTTCCCGCAGTTAGCTTCAGTAGTGTTGAGTGCATAGTTAAAAAACTCTTAACTCCTAGCCTTTTCAAGGTGGGTAAACTTTTTTGACAATAATTTTTATTATCTCTGTAGAAAGTAAAGTAGATGTAAGTTGGGTTGAAAAACGAAACCCAACCTACTAAACTAATCCGCCTTTAAGTTGCGTAATCTTTAGTCTTAGAAAGACGCAAGAATGCAATTTGAATGATTATTACCTTATTCAGGGTAACTGAACCGTATTGACTCCTAACTCTTACTACGATGCCAACAATTGCCGAATTAACCTGGCTACAGCCTTTTGCGTGAAGCGGTTGGCAATTTGTTGACCCAAACGCTGTACATCAGAATTTACCAATAACTGGGCAATTTGGGATGCAAGTTGCACTGGATCAAAGCCTCTTGTTTCTCGGAGAATACCTAATATACGTTTGATATGCTCCAAGGTTTGTTGTTGTTCAACTGTGGCTGCTGGAGTTTTATTCACTGCTGTCAATCCTACCCGTTCTCGCAATAAGGAGGTAAAGTTATGCAAAACATTTTTACCTAAAGCATCAAGTCCGTTAACAGATTCATCTACTAGTTTGTCACGAATAAAAGCACCGCGTTCAGATGACAGAAATTCTATTCCCTGATTTAGCACTAAATTAAAGTCGTAGTCTTGACTATTGCGCGCATTTTTTAACAAGTTTTCTAAGCGATTCCAGCGAAATCTGCCATCTTTAAATAACAAATCTTGCAATGATGCTCTTAATTGCGGTGCTGGATCTGTTAACAGGCGTTTAGAAACGTAGGGATAAGCTTCGCTGAGAACTTTAAAGTTTGGATCTATATATATTGCAATACCTTCAAGCGTCACAAGGGAGCGAATAATTAAGGCGTAATAGGGTGGTACGCGGAAAGGATACTCATACATCAAAGCTGATAGTTCATCGGTGATGCTTTTAATGTTAAGTTCGGCAACACTGGCTCCTTGGGCATCAGCAAAAACTCTCGCAAAAGCTGGGATAATTGGTGTTAAATCGGTTTCTGGTGATAAGAAATCTAACTTAACATAGTCTTTTGCCAATCCTTCAAAGTCGCGGTTGACGACGTGGACGATCGCTTCAATCAAACCATAACGCTGAGGTGGCTTAATCTCGCTCATCATCCCAAAGTCAAGATAAGCTAATTTGCCATCAGTTGTTGCTAACAAATTACCAGGGTGGGGATCTGCATGAAAAAATCCATGTTCTAGCAGCTGGCGCAGGGAACACTGCACACCCACTTCAATTAAATAACGAGCATCTATCCCTTGGGCGCTAATTTCTTCTGTCTGGGTTAATTTAGTGCCGTTAATCCACTCCATCGTCAAGACGCGACGATTGGTATATTCCCAGTAAATCTTCGGTACATATACGTCTTTTATATGACCGTATAACTCAAAAAATCGCTCGGCATTTTCACCTTCATGGATGTAATCCATCTCTTCAAAGATGCGATCGCCTAATTCATCGAGAATCCCAACTAAGTCACTTCTTACCCGTTTAACCTTTTTCTGCACCCAGGCGGCGAGGTTACGCAAGATATACAAGTCAATAGTAATCCCCTCTCTTAAGTCGGGGCGTTGAACTTTAATCGCGACTTCTTCGCCAGTTTTTAGCTTACCTTTATACACTTGCCCCAATGAAGCCGCAGCAATTGGCTGGGCCGAGAGTTCGGCGTAAACCTCTTCTGGAGGTGCGCCTAATTCTTCTTTGATAAACTGGTAAGCAATTTCGTTGGCAAAAGGCGGTAATTGGTCTTGTAGTTTAGTTAATTCTTCTAGGTATACAGGAGGAACTAGATCCGGTCTGGTGGATAAAGCTTGTCCAATTTTGATGTAAGCAGGCCCCAGTTTAGTCAGTAATACTCGTAGCTGGGTAGCTCGGCGGCGGTCGTTTTTGACGACAATTCCCCGTTTACTATCCGACCACAACCCAAAAACAAAGGATAGAACTGGCTGCAACACGGCGAAAATCCGCCGTAGAACTTGCACTTTTCTGTTTTGGTAATGCGCCGCTATGCCCACGGGATCGTAAAGCGTCTCAGGTTGGGCTGTTGTCCTCATCTTTTGGGCTGCTAAGAGCCTTGGCGAGCGCACAACTAAGTTTGATGTACCATCTTCTGGTACTACATCAATAACGTCCAGTTCGCCTCGGCTATTTGTGCCGTTGCGACTGTCCTCCTGAATTGGTCGGGAACTAGGGGGAAGTGTCTTAACAATCATGAAGAATGACCACCAGTCAGAACGATCACATTAAGTATTGTAACAATATGTTTAGAAATTGGGAATTTGGAATGGGGCATTGGGCAAAACAGTTCCGTTAGCGTCAGCGGGGCGTTTAGCCCGTTTCGAGTTCCTCGGCAAGCGAGTAAAGAAGTGAGATTCCCCACTCAACACTCCTGAAGGGCATTGGGCATTGGTTATTTCTTCCTGATCTTTCCCTGCTCCACCTACTCCTTAGTACTAATAGGTCTGCTACACTTAAACGGGCATACTAGTTCAATAGTAGTAGGTATTGCTAGTTGCTGAAAGATCATATTTATTGTCTTGTAAATTAGAAGTATCTGGCATCTGCCCTCATGGAGAATTTGGCTTGATGTTGCTTTGCCTGCGAATCGAAAACTTTGCCCTAATTGACCAATTGGAATTGGAATTTGGTGCGGGACTAAATGTGTTGACAGGTGAAACCGGCGCTGGAAAATCTATTATCTTGGATGCCATTGATGCCGCTTTGGGCGGTAAAGTCTCTAGTCGAGTCATTCGCACGGGGACAAGTCGGGCGATGGTAGAAGCTACTTTCACTTCAAACGCCCCCCTAGCAGCTTGGTTGACCGAACAAGAAATAGATTTGCTTGATGAAAATTCTGTAGTCATTAGCCGAGAAATCACAGCCACTGCTAGTAATGTCCGCAGTCGATCGCGGGTGAATGGTGTGTTGGTAAATCGGCAGATTATGGGAGGAATGCGCGATCGCTTGGTGGAAATTACCGCCCAAGGTCAAACGGTACAAGTTGGACAATCTGCCCAAGTTCGGGACTGGTTAGATTTGTATGGCGGCGACTCGTTGATGCAGCAGCGCCATAAAGTCGCTACGAGCTTTAGTTCTTACCAACAGGCGCATTTAGCATTAGAAAAACGCCGGACATCAGAACGGGAACGATTGCAACAACTCGATTTGCTTGCTTATCAAGTACAAGAATTGGGAGCAGCCAATCTCAGCGAACCTAATGAGTTGGAACAGTTGGGACAAGAACAAGAACGCCTGAATCATGTCGTTGATTTGCAACAAATGAGTTACAAAGTTTATCAGGCTTTATATCAAAACGATAATGAAACTCCCGCCGCAGCAGATTTATTGGGAGACAGTGAGGCGACATTAAATGACATGGTGGAATACGATACCCAACTACAACATTTATTGGAATTGGTGCGGGACGCGCAAGCTGCGGTAATGGAAGTGGGAAGGCAGATTAATGCTTATGGAGATGGTTTGGAAGCCGATCCGCAACGGTTGGAAGAAGTGGAAGAACGGATTCAGGAATTAAAGCAAATTTGTCGTAAGTATGGGCCGACACTAAAAGAAGCGATCGCTTATTTCCAAAGTATCCAAGCAGAATTAGCCCAACTTAATGACAGCGAACAATCTATCGAAAGTCTGGAACAGCAAGAAAAGGCGTGTTTTGAGAAACTTACCCAAGCAAGTAATCAGTTAACTCAATTGCGGAGTAAGGCGGCTGCTAATTTAGAATCACGTTTGATAGCTGAACTCAAGCCCCTAGCGATGGAAAAGGTGAAATTTCTGGTTGAAATATTACCAGCTTTCCCAACTGCGATGGGAGCAGATAAAATTACCTTTACATTTAGTTCCAATCCCGGAGAACCACTGCAACCTTTAACAGAAGTTGCCTCTGGTGGAGAAATGAGCCGTTTTTTACTAGCGCTGAAAGCTTGTTTTTCTCAGGTTGATGTTGCTGGAACTATGGTATTTGATGAAATTGATGTCGGGGTTTCGGGAAAGGTAGCCCAAGCGATCGCGGAAAAATTATACCAGCTAAGTCAACGCAACCAGGTGTTATGTGTTACGCATCAACCTTTAGTTGCGGCAATGGCGGATCGGCATTTTCGCGTAGATAAGCAAATTATCAATCAAGGTAAAGGTAAAAAATTTAACGATGACAATGCCGAACAGCGTACCGTTGTTAGAGTTACTACCTTGGATAATTTAAACACCCGTCGGGAAGAACTAGCGCAGTTGGCTGGTGGTAAATCTGCAACTGATGCGATCGCTTTTGCAGAATCTCTGTTATTACAAGCTGCTAACCACCGCAGTGGTAACCAAAGTTGATTAGTAGTATTATTAAATACTTAACCACAGATTTTCTGTAAACTATTTTTTTAAGTAAGTAGTGATGTAAGTAATTATATTATATTTGTTATATCCAGCTAATCTTTAAGATTCTATATTGTACTGTACCAGTGCAATTTTTGGTAAACCGCTACTTGCTTTGAGTCTTAACTTATCAATCAGAGCGATCGCATAGAAATTAGATGCCAAGAAAATATGGCGTGATCGCTTGTGCAAATACTTATGCGATCACAGGCTTGTGATTAACCTTCGTAAATAGTGATTTCTACTCCAGAAACTGTATACGTAATTTGTGCAAATTCACTCACGTCCAAGAATTCTTTCATTGTGGAACTCAGATACAACTTACCAAATTGCCCTTTGTCTTGAGCCATTTTGGAAGCAACGTTCACCGGGTTCCCAGCAATATCTTTACCGCCAACGGACAAATCGAAAATTAAAACTTCACCAGCGTCAATACCTATACGAGAGGCAACGTCTTGTGCGGCTAACTCCTGACGAAATGCTTGAGCAAAGTTGAGAGCTGTGGTAGCCTCATCAAAAGCATAAATTCCTATAGTACCAACTACCTTGATTTCTGCACCATTGTTTTGCTTAAGGAGGCGCTGTCCCATGTCTTTCAACCTAGCAGAAAGGGCGAAGTTAGTGAACATAGCAGTCTCATGAGCTTCGGCCTTTTGACTTTGCCGCTCAATTAGGACAATCACCTTGTTCTGTAAGTACTTATCTGTTAGCTGTTTACCTAATTCAGCATCAGTTAGTCGGTTTTCATAAACAACTAAGTCAGCATAAAAAATTTCGGAATAAGGAATAGGATAATTCGTATTCAAAGGCGGCACTTCAGATAAACTTGGCCCGTCTAACACCCGGAAAATATTGCCAATCTTTGTAGTTATTTCGCCTTTTTTCTCAATAGTAAAATTGTGGTTAGCTGGTAATAACTCATAAATGTCTTGGCTAATAACTATCTCACCGCCTTCTGTATCATTTTCAGCAATTTCTTCGATAACATCGGCTTCCAATCCATACAAACCACCGTTAATGTAGTAGAATTCGCCTAAGTGTGCGCCGAGGCCAATTTTAATCTGGCAACGTTTACTGATTTCACGTTGGATTGTTAGCAGCGCAGACACAAGAGTTTCGGAACTAACTGATGCCGGATAAAACATTTGCGTATTGTCAGCAGCCCAAATACCAACTCCCTGTCCGCCAATGGCAGTACCAAAGCTATAGACAATTTCTTTTGGCTGGTTAATAATTGCCAAAATTTCCAGCAAGCCTTTTTGCTTTGTTAGCTTGGTTAGTCCAGCAGAATCAGAAGATACGCTATAACCTTTGACTTTATACGGTTCCAGTAACTGCAAGGTCACTTCTTGGGTTTGCTCACTATCCAGCCACTGTTTTATTAGTCTTAGTGGCAACGACCCAATGATGTCCTGGGTAATGTCAAATAAGGTTGGGGAGTATTGATTTATGCTATATTTATTAGTCATCTTCTATAAGGTAGACTTTTAACTAAAGTATGAATAATCTACCATTTACTATCTATTTACAAAAGAGGTTTCACTATAAAAATTAATAGTATATAAGAGGATGTTTTAAAAGTGTTTGGCTGTGATTTTAGACACTTATTTATCCCCCCTAACCCCCCTTAAAAAGGGGGGAACCGGAATCAAAGTCCCCCAATTTATCGGGGGATTTAGGAGAATCTAGAACGTTTTGATACCGACAATAGGACTTTTAAAACATCCTCTAAGTAAGTAGGCGTGAATAATTAAAGATTTGTAATAAGCGGCTCTAGCCCTAAAAAAAGGGATAGAGCCGTTACATTGCGTAACATAGTTTTATTTATCGTAAACAAAAGGGTTTGAGACCCCTTTATCTATACGTAGATTCAGTTTCAGTCCTTCGACAGGCTCAGGTATTTCTAGTAGGGGTAATTCATGGATTGTCCCTACAATGTTCTGGACTTCACTAATTGAAAACTATTATCAGCCTACAACAAAGGCGATCACTGCTATTTACAGTGACTAATCATCAGCAAAAAATTAAAGGTAAATCTACACTGTTGATGCTTCTAGTAATGACTGACCGAGATAACCTCCTTCAGCTTTGACACCAGGTAAAGCGAAGAAATATCCACCACCAATGGGCCGAATGTACTCCTCCAAAGGTTCTCCTTTCAAACGATTTTGCACTGTCACAAACCCTTTCTCTAAATCAGCTTGAAAACAGACAAACAACAAACCCATATCTAACTGTCCAGATTTGTCAAACCCACGTGAATAATTGAAACCACGCCGCAGAATCAAACTCGACTCTGATTTTCGTGGATTAGCAAGGCGGATATGAGCATTTAGGGGAATTTGTTGACCTTTAGGGTCCCGATCGTAATTGGGAATATCTTTCTCGTGCTTCATCCCCAAAGGTGCGCCAGAGTCCTTATTGCGCCCAATAATTGTTTCTTGCTCCTGTAGTGGTGTACGATCCCAGCGTTCGACTAAGTTGCGGATCACTCGTACCACTTGATAGCTTCCTCCTACTGTCCAAGCGGGTTCACCATTATTTGGCTGTACCCAGACAATCCGGTTCATCAATTTGTCGTCACTAGCATTTAGATTTGCCGTCCCATCTTTAAAACCAAGCAGGTTACGCACCGTAGATTTGCCTTGTTTTTTGTGGGTATTCGGCGGCAGAAACCCCGCTATTTGCCAACGCAAAGTTATCAAGTCTGGCAAGTTCTTAATGATGTCGCGTAAAGCATGGAGATTCGATTCCTCAGTATTCGCACAGAATTGCAACAGTATATCCCCATGACATAAATCTGGGTCAAGCTGGTCATTGGGAAAATTGGCCATCGTATCTAACCGCTTGGGTTTCAAGTTACCGAGTCCAAAGCGGTTATCAAACAGTGAGTTACCCACAGCTAGGGTAATTGTCAGGTTATTGGGAGCGATCTCCGGGCCCATAATCCCCGAATCACTAGGGGAAAATTTGGGGTCGCGCGGCTTGGGTGTTCCCCCTGCCATGAGAAACTGGATGCGCTCAGTTAAAGTTTTGAACAACCGCACTAAATCTGCTTTATTTGTAGCAGTTGTATCAAATGCAACCATCAAACCAGCAGCCGGAGTCGGGGTAAGAATACCTGCTTGGTGAAGCCCAAAGAACGGCACGACCTCTTCAGATGGGTCAAGAGGTCTTCCCAGAAGAGTACGATAACCCAAAGTCGTCAAAGCTGCTATTCCACCTGCTGCTGCCATGCCGATTAACAAATCACGACGGCTGATGCGGGGAGTAATGCGTAAACTTGGTTGCTTTGTGATAGACATAATTTACTCCTCTAGGAATTCTTCATCAATTAGTTAACGCCCAGAGTGCCGCGTAACTGAGACAAATCTTCAGAAAGGGCGGCTATTGCTGTTTTCATGTCTTTTTTGTCTGCTTCACTCACCTTGTCGTAGGTAGCAAAACCACCATCAGGGGTTTTGTATTTAGCAAGTTTTTGGTTAACTTTGGTGAAATTTGTATCCACACGCGTCAGCAAATCTGGGTTGGCTTTTTGGATGACGGGGCGCAATAACTCCACAATCTTTTGGGAACCATCCACATTAGCGCTGAAGTCCCAGAGGTCAGTATGGCTGTAACGATCTTCTTCCCCAGAAATTTTGGTAGCAGCCACTTCTTCAATCAAGCCAGCAGCACCGCCAACCATATTTTTCGGTTCAATGGTCAAGGTGGCAATGCGCTTTTGCAGTTCCAGACCATCTTTCTGTAGCTTTTCGGCAAAGGGTTTCATGCCTTTTGTAGTTTTGTCTTGGAATAAAGCTTTCTCTATGCGATGGTATCCAGTGAATTGTGGGTCAGCCTCTTTTTTAGCAAAGTCATCAGCACGGGAATCCATCGTTTTATCGAGATCGGAGAAAAGTTCAGCTATCGGTTCTGCACGTTCCCAGTGGGCATGAGTAGGGGCATAGAGTTTCTGAGCTTTAGCAAGGTCTCCAGCACTCACGGCATCCGTAAAGGTCTTGTTGTCTGCCACTAGTTGGTCAGTTTCTTTAGTGACGTAGACTTTGTATTCTGCGATCGCACCGACTAATTGGCCTTGATCTACGGTTGTCTTGGCTTGAGAATCTCCTTGTCCAGGTTTTACACTGAGTTTCCCTTTGGGATTGCTGCGTAAACCGCAACCCATGTCATACTCACCTGGTTCTAGATTAATTTTGACTTTCTGAACAAAGCCAGGAGCAATATTTTCTCGTTCCTCTACGACTTTCACCCCAGACAAAATTTCCCACTCCAAAGGTTGGCTGCTTTTATTGGTAATTACAAAACTGTTTTGCCCAGATGCTACTGTCAGCTGATTGGGTTCGCAACCTTTATCTGTCACAGTCAAAGCAGTTTCCGTAGAATTGGTAGCAGAGGTATCGTTAGCTACAGTTTTAGCTTCTGGAGAATTACTTCCGGAAGTGTCACTTGATTTATTAGATTCACAGGCAGCTACTGTCAAGGCAATCAGACAGATAATTGTTGAGTGCTTTAAAAAATTTTTCATTGTTGTATTTTCCTAAAAATTATTGAAGTTGCTAGGAATGACTTGCGGTAGTCTTCTGTCTAGCGTTACCGCCTAACAAGAACAGCAGCATGGTAGGAATTAGGTAGCCAAAATAAACGATCACCTCACTTACAGTAGGGGCATCGTTATAGCCAAAAAATCCTGCCAAAAGTGAACCAACAAACCCGTTATTGGGAAGTATCCCACTAGCATCAAATACTACTGTTTGCAATGAATTCCACACTCCCGCTTCATGAAAAGCTCTCACCCCACTGGCTAAGAGTCCAGCAGCAACCAGGATAATGAAGGCTCCTGTCCATTTAAAAAATCGCCTCAAGTTGATGCGGATACCACCTTGATAAATGCCTACACCGACGGCTACTGCGGCTGCATATCCAAACAATGCCCCCACAGGAGCTTGAATTCCCAAATTTTGCTGAAACGTGGCCAGCAGAAACACTACTGTTTCCAGACCTTCCCGCAGTACTGCAAAGAATGCCATCCCCACTAGTGCTATGCCTCCCTTATCACCCGATTGAATGGCAGCTTCAACTTGGGACTGTAACTCACCTTTAATCGAACGAGCAGCACGACGCATCCAGAAAACCATCCAGGTGAGAACCCCAACCGCCACGATGGAAATTACACCTGCAAATAATTCCTGTTCTTGTTGGGGAAAATCTTGACTGGTTATTTGCAAGAAGATCGCCGCTGCTAGACATACAAAAGTCGCTAGTACAATTCCGATCCAGACTGACTTCATCAAATGGGTACGACCAGTTTGCTTGAGATAACTGGCAATGATACCCACGACAAGCGCAGCTTCAACGCCCTCTCGGAACATGATCAAAAAGGGAAAAAGCATGAATAAACTTATTAACTATAATTACTATCAAATCATCATGAGAATAATAACTTACTTGAGAACATTTGTATATAACTGCAAGTAAAAAATCTCTAAAATTCTGGAGGAATAAATTTTCGGCTGGAAGAACTCCTACAACGCATTGCTAGGAGTTGTTTATAGCCTATTTTGTCGCTAGTCAGAATCTTCTATATCCTAATCAGCAGCATAATATATGTGCGATCGCCTGGATGTAACTCTTGAAGTTGAGTTTGAGTAACAATAGTAGCGATAAGCATTTCAGTAAATGATGTTCTCTAACTAAAATGAATGGAATAAATGGTTGGTAAGACTTTTGGAAAACTTTTCGATTTAGTGAGAGTAGTGTTCTTTGTACAACTTTCGCTAAACAAAAATCCCACCCATGTAAAAGCTATAAGATTGTGATTATTATCTCTTGCTAGGGTGGGATTTTTATTATCTGATGTCTAATAGATAAGTACTTCTATTTATACTCTTGCAAAGCCCCTAACTTGCGAATTCCTGGCCAAATCATAGCTGTAGCAATCACTACTACAATTGTGCCGATTCCACCACCTACAACGGAAATTACCGGGCCAAATAAAGCAGCAGTCAAGCCTGATTCAAAGCCCCCTAATTCATTCGAGGCACTAATAAACACGCTATTAATAGCAGCAACCCGACCACGCAAATGATCCGGTGTTCTGATTTGAACTAATGTATGGCGAATCACAACACTAATACTATCTAGTGCGCCACCAAGGATCAGCATCAACATAGACAGCCAAAAGGAATGAGAAAGTCCAAAGATAATTGTGACAACCCCAAAGCCAACCACTGACCACAATAAGGCTGGGCCTGCTTTGCGTAGTGGTGGTAAATACGCCAGGGTAATCGCCATAGTCAAAGCACCGATGGAGTGGGCTGCTTGTAAGTATCCCAACTCCACTGGCCCCACATGTAAAATATCTTTGGCAAAAATCGGGAGGAGCGCGATCGCACCACCCAACAATACAGCAAACATATCCAATGTAATCGCTGCTAAAATCAACTGATTCTGCCAGATAAATTTAGCACCAGCTGCAAGTGCTTTAAATGAAATTGGTTCGGTTGAGCGAATACTTTTTCGCTCTTTGATTGCCAGCGTTAAAATAAAACACAGCAAGGCTGCGATCGCTGCTGCTATATACACTCCTGTAGCACTTCCCAACAGCGCAATCCCAAATCCTCCCAAAGCTGGGCCGATGACTGCGGCTAACTGAAAGCTACTACTATTCCAGGTGGCTGCATTGGTAAAAGCACTAACAGGTATTAATTGCCACATCAGAGCATCACTCGCTGGTTTGAGGAATGCTCTAGCGACACCTGTTAATACCAAAGAGGCGTAAATTAGAAAAACTGCACCATGAGTATAGGAAAGCAGTGCTAAAGCTAGCGAGCAGAGAGCTAGCAGCATCACTGACAGTAACATAGTGAGTTTGCGATCGCGACGATCAGCAACATCTCCAGCAATTAAGGTGAGAACAATCATCGGCAAGACTTGCGCCAGTCCTACACCACCTAAAGCGATCGCTGAGTTAGTCCGCTCATAGAGTTCCCAGCCGATAGCTACAGTTTGCATTTGCGATCCTACGAACAGCACCAGCCGTCCAATGGTAAATAGCCGATAGTCTCGAAACTTAAAGGCTGCAAAGGGATCGTGCTGTGCAACCTCAGAGTTATGGGGCTTTGAGTTCTGTTTTCTCGAAGACATTTTTTAGTAGAGTTAAGCCTTCTTCAATATTGGAAATTTGGTCTTCTGTAAGACCTTTCAGCAAGTCGGTAATATGAGCGCGAGTTTGATCTTGGGATTGCTTGAGATGGTGCTTTCCATCTTCAGTTAAATTGAGCAGCACCCGCCGCCGCTCTTGAGGATGAGCGATGCGTTGCACGAAGTCACGTTGTACCAAGCGTTCTATGGTTGCTGATGCCGTGGCAGAGGTGACACCTAAATGCTCTGCCAAATCAGATAATGAAGCACCAGGATTGCGATTGATAAATGCTAGCGATCGCAACTGAGGTATAGATAAAAAGGCGGCACTATGGGCACGCATATCCGCTCGGATAAACCGCATCACTAATGGAACTGTGTCCATTACTCTAGCGGCACATTCTTCGGAAGTTGCACCTTGATTAGGCTTATCCAAGGTCATGGGCTTGTTGTTCTCCTGATTACATGGCCACCCGTGGATAAAGTTTTCCACCAATGATCGCCAAAATTATTAATGTTAATAAGAGAATTGTACAATCCAGACCAAAGCCATAGATGCTAGTGCCGTTTAACAGCATGGTGCCGCGTAAGGCATCAACCTCATAAGTCAAGGGATTTAAATGGGAAATGAACTTTAACCAACTGGGCATCAACGAAATCGGATAGATGGCATTGCTCGCAAAAAATAACGGCATGGTTAACAATTGTCCAATACCCGTCATCCTTTCTCGGCTTTTTACCAAACAGCCAATAATTAATGAAAAAATACAAAATGAACCTGCCCCTAGCATGACTACCAATAGTACTTGGAGGATAGCTAAGGGATGAAGATTTAGTTTGACACCCAATAGAAATGTCAATCCGTAAATGAATACTACCTGAGATAAGCATCGCACCCCACATGCCAGGGCTTTGCCCAACACCATTGCCATCCGGGGTGTGGGACTAGCTAAAAATTTATGTACGATCCCTAAATCTCGCTCCCAGATTAGCGTCATTCCACCACTAAAAATTGCCACAAACAAAATACTCTGAGCCAAGATACCAGCAGAAATGAAGTCCAAATAGTGTAAGTTTCCTGTAGGAATCATGCGAGTGCGGGCAAAAACTTGCCCAAAGATCAGCAGCCATAAGGTTGGTTGCACAGCTCGAACTACTAAATCAGTAGGATCGTGGCGGAGTTTACGTATTTCCAATTCTGCGATCGCCAGGGTTTTTGTAACTAGCTCTTTAATTGCAGAGATTAAATTTACTCGGACAGTGGGTGGTGCTTTAACCTAACCGTTGAGCAGTACGTCTGGTTCTTGCCGTGTCACGGTAGTTGACTCCTGATGTTAACTGGTCGCCTGTATAGTGAATAAAGACATCATCCAAAGTTGCATTTGGGTTAGATAAAGAAGCTTTTAAGTCGCTTGGTGTACCTGTGGTAACGACTTCACCTTGCTGCATAATTGCCACTCGGTTACATAAGCTATCGGCTTCTTCTAAAAAGTGGGTTGTTAAAAATATAGTTGTGCCGTAATCAGCACAGAGTTGTAGTACAAGCTGCCATACTTGAGTTCGAGCGATGGGATCTAGTCCGACAGTCGGCTCATCAAGAAACAGAATTTGGGGTTGATGTAGAACTGATATGCCAATTTCCAGCTTGCGGATCATCCCACCAGAGTAGTTTCGTACCAAGCGCTTCGCCGCATCTTGCAAACCCATGTATTCTAGAATTTCATAGATGCGGCGATCGCGTCCTTTGGCAGGTATTCCATACAGCTTGGCGAAGATTAACAGGTTTTCGTAACCCGTAAGACTACCATCAGCAGAAAGCGCCTGGGGGACATAGCCGATAGCCCTTCTCACAGGATTAGATTGACGAGTCACGTCATAACCAGCTAAGGTTGCTTTCCCTGCACTGATAGGCAGCAAGGTTGTCAACATTTTAATAACTGTACTTTTCCCTGCGCCATTGGGGCCAAGCAGTCCAAATACTTCGCCCTGTTTCACAGATATGCTCAGGTTATTAACAGCAGTTAACTTCCCAAAACGGCGTGTGAGTCCCTGAGTTTCCAAAATCAACAGTTTTGGTTCGCTAGGAGGTTGCAATCGATTTATTTTTCCCGTCAGTATTGTCACAAATTTGATGCACCAGTATTAATTAGTAAAACTAACTATTAGCTTCTCAATATAAGTGTCAGAAGTCAATAGACTCTGGCATAAATTTGAATCAGAGTAAAAGGAAACTCAGTAGAGTGGCGACGAGGTTATTGATGGGCGAAGTATCACTGACAACGATCGCAGTCTACCCAGCGGCCGCAAGTTCTTTATATCTTGTTCAAAATCCTCGACCCTGTAATGCACTGAAATTTGACGACTTACGAGTAGATGCTGAAATGATATGCGATTCATTCCTGCAAATCGGCTAGCTTGAGCAAGGGTTAACTTTTCTTTTTAAAAGAGCATCACCGCAATTTCCTGCTTCATTCATTATCCTGAGTTCTTCCATTACCAGAGCCGTTTTTCCTGGTAATTCTTGGTTGGTGATTTTTGCTTCACCAAAAAGGTATCAGTGTGAATACTGTGGCAAGTTTATTGATGGGGTAATTACCATAAATTAAATCTACCATCCAGTATTATTTTAACAACTAGGATAAATAGCTAATGGATATTCAGGAGTACTTTAATGGGGTAATTAATAATCAGCAATTGAATGAGATGCTCAATCAGCAGCACTATACCTTTGCCCATAAAATAATGCCTTATATTGTAGAAAATAACTTTCAAGAGTTAGTCAGTAAAGTTATCGATAAATCCGCTCAAGACTGGATTTTACAACTTTGGAATAAATGTTCTGGCATCCAAAATTATAATTATACATCATTGATTTATCCGATATGTAATTTTACTAGGCATTCTGAGGATATTGGATTAATTTACATTGCTATGCCAGCACCTAGAGTAAGTCCTGAAGCAGCATATATAGCAGTTATATTTTTAATTGATGATGATTTACCATCTGATTGGTTACGAAGCTACTTCACTCTTGAATTAGGACTGGCTGCATCTGCATATTGGACACTTGGAGAGTGGGATAATTCCAATCATATTAATTTAGGAAACTTTAAAGCTCAACCCAATTTAAATAATTTCCTTACAACAGTTATTGCAGAAATTCAAAGCAGATGGTGCTAATTTTAAATATTAAGATAATACAAAAAAATGTAACAATAAATATGTTTAAAAACTAATTTATTGTTCAATTAGTTTTTACTGAGATTAAATTTGAATCAACTGAATTTATTTATCCTAATTTAAAGATATTGAGAGGAAGTATCACATCGTCCTGTCCTATTCAGAAGGAGTATGGCATCAAAGAAATACTACGCCGTTTTTAAAGGTCGAAAAACAGGTATATTCACAAGTTGGGACGAATGTGAAGAACATATCACAGGTTTTAGTGGTGCGTTGTACAAATCTTTTAAGACTAGAGAAGAAGCAGAAGCAGCATTGGAGGTTGCAGAGCAGAATTTTATCATTACAACTGAGCATAAAGAAGTAAACCAGCAGGAAGCAAAAACCAAAATATTTCCTGCAAAAGAGTTAATAATGGATAGCGTTTCTGTTGACGCTTCATGTTTAGGTAATCCTGGGTACGTTGAATATAGAGGTATTAATACAACAACACGGAAAGTGATTTTCCATAAAAGCCCAATGCCAAACGGAACGAATAATCTTGGAGAGTTTTTAGCTATTGTTCATGCTCTTGCATACCTCAATAAACAAGGTATGGATATACCTATTTATTCTGATTCGGAGACAGCTATTATTTGGGTAATAAATAAGAGAACCAGAACAAAGTTAACCCGAAGTATGGACAATGAAGAAATATTTAATTTGGTAGATAGAGCATTGAAGTGGTTGGAAAATAATGAGTATACCAATCCTATCCTCAAATGGAATACTGTCTCTTGGGGCGAAATTCCAGCAGATTTCGGTCGTAAATGATACAATTTTTACCGTGGTCAATTTGGCACAGTAGTAGAATTATTAGCTGGTGGCGCTGCATTTGAGGTTAAATTTAGCGATGCCTCCGGCGGACTACGCCTACACAATGGCCGCACTTATGAATCTGTCGGTTTACGCCCAGAGCAAATTATGGTGTTACATTTTGAGCCAGCATTCCCTGATCCAGTTCTGGAAATGATGCCAGTGTAATCGAGATAAAAACGCAGATACTAATCATATTTATGATGGTCTATCCTTATGCACATAAATATAGAGAATCTGGCGATCGCTTATTGTATATTATAGTTTTGAGAGCGATGCCAATATAGATAGAAATTACAGAGTGAAATAATGTTAAAAACATTCAGAGCTTGGTTGAAAGGAAGTCGTTTAGAGTGGATTGATGATGTACCTTTATTGGGAGAGCAACAAATCCCGGTTCATGTTACATTACTGGAAAATGAATCAGTCATAGATAAACAAGCACGGGGAAGAAGAATGGCTGAAATATTAGAAAAACTTGCTGTGAGTGAAGCTTTGACTGATGTTGATCCCGTTATTTGGCAGCAAGAAACTCGTCAAGACCGTTCACTTCCGGGACGATAAAACGTGCTGCTTGATAGCAATATTATTATATATTCTGCTCAACCAGAAAACGTCCAATTGAGAGAGTTAATTGCTAAATATGCACCTGCGGTATCAGCACTCAGTTATTTGGAAGTGTTAGGCTATCATCTGCTTAAAGAGGAACAACGCCAGTATTTTGAGGAGTTTTTTCAAGTTGCTCAGGTTTTACCAATCTCTGAAGATGTGTTAAATCAAGCGGTAATTCTGCGACAACAGAAACGAATGACTTTAGGTGATGCAATTATTGCCGGCACTGCTTTGGTGTATGGACTAACTTTGATAACAAGAAATACTGATGATTTCCGTTGGATTCCACAAGTGAAATTGTGGAATCCGTTTGAGTCTGATAAACCCAGTTAAGAGAAAAGTGCGTAGGCGTAGCCCGTCGTAGACATTGCATCTGGTAGTTGTGAGAGCGATCGCAGCACGAAAATTAGAAAAAAATGATATATAAGCTAAAATTTGTTTCTTTATGCAATGCAGCCAGTTTGATTATAGTGCGTAAATATTGGTTGTTTTACAATGGTCTTATGTATATTTTATAAGCATTTAAAAATTACGAATTACGAATTATATTAACATCTTTGGTTATCTTCAACATTTTATTTCCACCAGGCTGTAGTTCGTATTCAACCTTTTGAATATCTATGTTATAACCCTTTGAAGTGTAATATTTAACTACTTCATCTAAATGTTGTGAATGTTTCCACATTAAAGTTATCAGGGGAAATATTCTAACTTCTTTAGCAATACGCAACATCTCACCTACTGAATTTAAGTGAAAATCGTAATCGAGATGGTCTGAATATAAAAATAATAAATGCGAACAAAGAGCTATATCAAACTCTTGATTATCATAAGCTAATTTTGGCAATTCACCGACTCTGTATCTGTTGCTCTTTTTGCCAGTCTCATAATCAGACAAAAATTCTCGAATAACTTTGACTCGATTGTGCCTCAAATCATCCGGGGATTTATGATAGCTCCATACCCAATCATTTGATGTAGCCTTAACTTGGTTAATGATGTTATCTACCACTTCATTAAATCTTTTCAATATTTCATCACTGGAAAATTGGTACAGTGGATCAATAGAAACAACACTTTTACCCTGACGCGTCATTTCTGCATTAAAGCTTGCTGGACCATCCCCAATCCCAATGATGCTTTTATTTAAATCCGCATTTGTTAAATTGAATATTTTTATATATTCATCCATTCACCTCCCAAAAAGAACTACTTTCTCTAGAATCATTGCCATAGGATTCACCTCGTAACTGATTAAGTAGGATAATAGTAAACTCAAAATATTTGATGGATTGCTAAACGGCAATCATTTAGAAGCACGTCAAGTTCTTTTACAACTGTCAAGGGATTTCTACCTCTAAAGGTAGCAGCGATCGCAGCTTCATAAGGATTTCTACCTGTTCTCTTGACAGCATTTATTGCAGCTTGATTTGATAATCCTCGGGCATTAACTAGCCACGCCGCTAACACATGTCCAGTACGTCCAATTCCACCAGAACAGTGTACAACTACTTTCTCATTTTGTTTATCAGCTTCTATTAAGAAAGGAAGTATTTTCTGTGTGAGGGTTTCTAAATCGGATAAATGAAAATCTATAATTGGTGCCCAACAAACTAGCTGATTCCCAAATTTCTGTTTGTATATGTTTAGAAGATCGGAGTAAGAAGCTAGCTGTTGTTCAGCAAGAAGACAGCAAACACGCTTGATATCTTGGCGCTTCATGAATTCTATCCAATCCTGAACGTTCTTGTCAGTGTATCCAGGTCGCGCAGCACCAAAAACTATTTGCTCTTTCTCCCAAGCCGGTGCAAACTTGTACATATTTAAGAGTCTATAGTCGAGGTTGGTAAATCTCACCAATGGCAAAAAATGGCGATCGCAGCGCCAACGCTTTCAGCGAACGCAGTTTAAAAATCCCTTTACACCCAATGCTAGCTAAAGTCACTAATGGCTACGTAAGTATACCCCAGTATCTTGCTGTAGGGTGACACTACGCTCTGGAAAATCCTAATATAATAAGCTAAATGGAATGGTAAGAATAAAGTTTTTCAATAAATTTTAGATTTTTGTGAATTATCTTGCTGGCCATACCACCTCTAATGCTTATTTTTAGGACTTTTGCAGCTTACTTAGCAAGCTTCAGTAGTTACCTTGACTAATCAATGAGGTTAAGAGAAACTAACTAAATATTGATGTGTATGCTTATAATAATAATAAGTTTTGTAAAGATTCTGAGATATATATGTTGAAATATGGAACATTAGTTAACTAAAGTGGCAAGTTTGTATCTAAAAATGTTCCTACGGCTATATTTGTAGCCTTCTGCTAAGGCAGTAAAATTTAAGCGTACTTTTCCTGGTTGGCCAAAAGAATGGAGACATTAGAGTTCATAATCTATCCAGACGGTCGGGTACAAGAGAAAGTCACTGGCATTGTGGGTGCTTCTTGTGCTGAAGTTACAGCAGCAATAGAGGCACAGTTGGGGCAAGTACTTAATCATGAGCCAACCTCAGAATATTTCGCCGCGAAGGTGCAGCAATCTAATGTGGCGAATACACACACCACTTACAGCGATTGGTAAGTTTTCACAGTAGTTTAATGTTATTAATTCACAACCACCATGTCACACTTTAGCCAAATTAAGACTCAAATCCGTAACCTTGATTCTTTGAAAGATGCTTTGACTGAATTGGGCGTCGACTGGAAACCCGGCCCACGCGAAGTCCGTGGCTATCGCGGTCAAACCCATCCTGCGGAAGTTAGTATTGAGCAGGAAAATGGCTATGACATCGGTTTTAGATGGAATGGCAAAGAATATGAACTGGTGGCTGACTTGCAATATTGGCAGCAAGGCCTGTCTGTAGACGGATTTTTGCGCCAGGTAACACAGCGTTATGCTTATCAAACAGTTGTGAAAGAAACCGCTCGTGTTGGTTTTCAAGTATCTGAACAACAAAAAAATGAAGATGGTTCAATTCGCCTGGTAGTACAGCGCTGGAGTGCCTAATGGCTGATTTTCTGCCGTCGCCGGAAGAACAAGAAGATAACCGTTCCGGTTTGGAACCAGAATTAGGGGGTTTTTTACGGGATGCCCCAGAACGTTCTGGTTTAGAACCGGAATTGGGTGGTGTATTTCGCCAAAATGGTGTTTATGTTGACGAAATCACCTGTATAGGTTGCAAGCATTGCGCTCATGTTGCGCGTAACACCTTTTATATTGAACCAGATTACGGGCGATCGCGCGTAGTTCGGCAAGATGGGGACGCTGAAGAAATTATCCAAGAGGCAATTGACACTTGTCCGGTTGATTGCATTCACTGGGTTGATTACACTGAACTGAAAAAGTTAGAAGACGAGCGCAAATATCAGGTAATTCCTTTAATAGGTTATCCGGTAGAACAGGCAGTTGTTGCTAGCGAACGTCGGCGTAAAAAGCAAAAGTTAAAAACCAAAAAATCCCGTTATTAAGATAAAAACGTTAAATCAATATAATAAAGGACTGGTATATCCAGTCCTTTTGTTTTTCGTTATGTAGTTAATTTCTGATGCAGGGATAATTTGGAATTCCCTGTAAGGGTTAACTTCCTTCATTTTAAATTTAGAGGATCGTGTTGTGAAAGTAATTTTTCTACTTTTGCCTCGTCTAACCTAGCAGTTAATCTTCTAGTTTCATGCAAGTCTCTAGTAGTTTTTGCCAAAGTAAAAGTTGAACCAACAGAGAAAGCCATACCCATACCCATAAAGCCTTTCACCCAGCCATTTACAGGTAAGTTTACAATGCCGAAGGTGGTCATAGAAATAGAAATCACAAAAGCTGCCCAAGTTTGAATAACCCAAGCTGCACTGTCTTTTTGGCTATTAATTGTTTGCATATTTCCTACCTTTGATATGACTTATTAATATCAATTCTTGATTTGTAATTAAAAAGCGTAAGATTTCATCTGGGTTTCCAAACTTGTATCTATAGTTTAGTTTTGGAGAATTGATGTTAACAGTAATTATATTTATTGGTAGGTTTACTAGTATCAATAATAAGACCAGTTTTAGAACTGGACTGCAACAGGTGAGCTTAAGAGCAATGTAGTCAGTAGAAACTGGCACAAGATTTGTACCAGTTTTATAAGTGGCATTAAAAGGATGAGTTTACTTATTGATCTGGAAAGGTCTGTACCTTGCCATCAGGGCTGAGAACAACTCGAATTCTGACATTTTGTCCATTTTTATTGGCGGAAACAAAAGGTTTACCAACTTCAGGCATCCCAGCGTTATCAACGAATTCTCTTGCTGCCTTATTAAGGGGGAAAATTCGTTCAATTGTGCCGTCAACACCAACTATCAAACTGTACTCTAATGTTTGTCCCAGTCCAGTAGGTGGTTGCCAACGCTTTGTTAGGTATTCTCTAGCTTCTGCTATTTGAGGTGTATCAAATAATGTGCCAGTAGCTACTTCTCTGGATGTGGGGTTTTTACCTGCGTCCCCTAATTGATCGATAAAGGGATTATTCTCCGCAGTCCTAGAGGAGGGAAGTTGTGAAGCAGGTTTTTCTCCAGCAGAAGATTGCTGTAAGGAGCGGATTCTTTCGTCTAGCTGTTGTGAGGTTAGTGGGGAGGGTTGGGTTGGAGTATTGACACGATTATTATTGGGTATGGTGTCAAGAGATGGAGGCAGGACTGGTGAGATATTAGTTGGTAAGCTATTGGCGTCAGAAGATAGTCTGGGTGGTAAATTCCGCAGTTTAGGGATAGTACCTACTTGGGGACTTGACCCGGTTGGATTCTGTCCCAGATTTGGTAATATGGCAATTTCCTGGCCTGGGATTTTGCTGGATGGTGCAATCGCTCGATTACTAGGAAGGGTTGCAGTCGTCCCTTGAGGTATTGTCAATGTATTTGGTGGCGGTGCAGAGAAACTACTAGAACTAGGAGCTGTTAGAGGTGCTTGGGGTAAAGTGGATGTGGAAAGTGGAGGAGTAGAACCTAGCAAATTATTTGATGGAGAGGTTAGCCCAGGTTCAGGCGTGGGAAAGTTTAGTGAGGATGAAGGTTCTAGAGCAGTCTTTACTGTTGCTGAATCTGATGTTTTGGCTGTCTGCTGTTGCTTTTCTCTAATATTGTTAGCATATTGCCAAGTAACTGGTAAAAAACCTATACCTAATACTAAGACTGCGGCAACAGGTGCCCAAGCAGGGAATCTCAGAGTCAAACCTGTGCTGTTGAGAGTTGGAAGTGCCATGACATCAGTTGAGTATTCATCTAAAGCACTTGCCAAATCAAATAGTTGTAGCAAACTGAGTTGAATTACAGGGCCAGATGAATGGTTGGCAAGAGAACCAAGAAATAGGTTGTGAGTTAAATAGCTGCTTGGTTCTAAGTGGATATTTGCCCCTGGAATCTGGTTACTAAAGGCATTTAATGTTTTTGTTGAAGACTTTAATTCCGGCTCATCCAGTGCTGTGCTTGACTCTTGGGTACTGGAGAAACTGACCCAAAAGTTTTCTGGAGACTGTTGGAGGAATTGCTGTACATAGTTGGTGACAGCATCACATAAAGCTTCGAGTTGCTCGCGATCGCCCCGAATTGGAACTCTGTATTCTTCTGGTAGTCGAGGATCGTCAAAACGTAGCTCAAAACTCAGATGTTTGAGGACAGTTTTCCCCATCCAACGAGACAGAGGTGAGCTTTGCGCGAATACTTCTAGCGTGCAAGTCGGTGGTGTGTAGCAACGAATAACTGAATTTGATAGAGGCATGACAGGAACTACGAAGAAGACTATATTGGGATTTTGCAAAAATTGAGCCAGTTGCTTGCAAAGAAAAGTTGGAACGGTGGATTTTTCCACTCAGAAATTTGTCAGGTTCCTTCCGTTATTCAAACTGGCGTGCAAGGAGGAAGCATTGCTGATAGTGCATCGCCCAAGAGCTACTGACCATCAAAAAGGAATCCTTACCTAGCAAACTTTCACGAGCAAATTTTGGTTGAAGAATTTCAAATCTAAAATTTAAAATTTTGTTGAACGGTCTATAAGTGCTAGCCAGAGACGGCGATGCCCACCAGGAGCGCTGTAAAAAAGTAAATCTACAAGCAGTTTTAGGGCCAAGTTGGTTAGTAAATCCGTTGAGATTTGCTCGTCCTCTTCCATCCGCTCTTGGTAGGTGTTGCAAAAAGCATCAATATAGTCTCCAAGTAAAGCAGCCTGGTGAGGTTCTCGGTTATTTTCTGCCATTTGTTCTAACAGACCGACAGCGCGGCGAATCAATTCCTGGTGCTGTTTGGCTAAGTAGCAGATGATCAAAACAAGCGATCGCGCTTCTTCGACATCTAGCTTTTTTCGCCCTCCTTGACCTTTGCGTAGAGGATTTGATTGGCGCAATCGCCATAAAGCTACGCGGTCTGGCACTCTTGACTCTAAATTCAGATCGGTTGCCGCCGAAAGCATTGCCTCTGAACCAATCCCAGTTAAGGTTTCTAGCGCCAACAGCACCAAGTCTAATTGGGTTTTGATATTGTCCCATTGAACTGTGTTTGGGGCTGGAAGCTTGATTAAGTCCTCCCACTGGGAATTAGGAGTGGCTGAGTTGGCGGCCGAGTGCATAACTTTTAGCATAGGTGATCGAGCTGATAGGGGATGTTGCTGTTACCCATTTTGAAACCAGACTCTTAAGAATCAAGCTTGGTTTCCCATAGCTATGAGCCAGAGGCTTCAGCTAGCTTTTTTGTATGTGGTAAACAGTAGGTATCTTTGTCCTACTCTAGATGAAAATTTATTTTCGACAAAGTAAAAAATTATCAATTCTAATTAAGGTTTAGCCGAGTTTCGCTGCTAGCTCCGTATCAGAGTATAAATAAACTATTGTTTTGAATGCTAACCGCTAGGGATCGCTAAGTAATTATGTAGAATACCTCCTAATTTGTTTGTGGTTTAAAATTTTGAAATTTCTTGATATTTATTACTTGGTCTTAATGTATACATAATTACTCTACAAATATTTTACCTGTTTGCTCAAGGCACTTTTTGCTGCTGGAGATTATCTCAACTTAGTTTTACTTGTGTGCAGCCTGTTATTTAGTATAGGCTGGGCAACATCAGGACGATTGACGCCTCCATGAATAAAACTGATCACAAACTTAAAAATTTGATAAAGTCAGCGTTTGAAGATGTTGGCGATTGATTTATTCCAACTTAGTTGGTACTATAACTCTAACCACAAACCACGCACATATCAGAACTCATTTATAAAGTTAATGAGCAGAGTTAATACTTTAGATACTTACCAAAACCCATGCTTTAGTATGGGTTACAGGTCATTCACTCAGTAAGAATAGCAACGCAATAATATAACAACTATGAAAAAGCATTTTTTTGCCTTTTCACTGATAGCTTGTGCTATCAGTGTGACTCTGCCAACTCAGGCATTTGCACTTAAGCTATACGGTGCTGGAAGTTTGCGCGATAGTCTCACAGAAGTAGCTGAATCTTTTAACGAAAAATATGGAATTCCAGTAGAAACGCGATTTGGCCCGTCTGGTTTAACACGAGAATTTATAGAACAAGAATTCTCTGAAACTGGAAAATCCGCAGATGTTTTTGCCAGTGCAGATATTGATAACCCTCAAACATTGTTTGAAGAAGGTTTGAGTGAACCTGTAGTCAACTTCACTAGCAACCGTATGACTGCTGTTGTTAGATCGGGACTTGGGATCACATCAGATAATTTGTTGGATTTTTTGCTAAAACCCGAAATCAAGGTGGGAACCTCTACACCTGTAGCAGATCCATCTGGTAACTATGCATGGGAGATATTTGACAAGTCCGATCAAGTTACACCTGGTAGCTCTCAAATTCTGAAGAATAAAGCTTTACAGTTAGTAGGTGGTAATCCTAATGCTCCGATAGTTCCTAATGGCAAAAATAATTTAGTCTACTTTTTAGAAGAAACAAAACAGGCAGATATATTTTTAGCTTATTACACCAGTGGCAAGACTGCCCAAGCAACAGAAGGTGGTGACAATCTGCAAATAGTAGAGTTACCTGACTATTTAGCAACGAAAGCTGATTATGGATTGACTACACTGAAAAACGCCGATCCTGATAGTGAAAAGTTGGCCGAATATATCCTGTCACAAAAAGGGCAAGAAATTTTAGCAAAGTATGGATTTAGCTCACCCTCTACTTCTGTTCCCGAACATCAAGGGGCGGGTGGAATTTTGCTGGCGGTAGGGGTAGCTTTTATCTTGAATAAAAAGCAACTAATTAAATTAGACTACCACAGGTAGAAAACTTCCTAATTTATTTCCTCAATCAAGATGGTCAATCTTTGGACACAGCATTGATTACTTCTCGCACTCCAGACGAAAGAAATAACACAATAGGTTGATTATTCAAGTCCACGAAGGGCTTTGTTCCCGTCGGTGCAAGACAAATTAATGTTGCTCTAGATATGAACTATGTTCGCAGGCGCGTGAATGATGGCTATACCGATAACCTCTCGTTAGTAATCACCAAAGTTCCAGAACCAAGAATCTCATGTTTCTTGTTAGTTAGCTCATCTTGTCTGATGGTATATAAATTACGTAGAAACCGCCAATTATTGCCGTAGATTTGATTATCTTCATCCTAACTTTGGGTGATTAAATCATAAATGCGTGACAAGGAATAAGAAAAGACATTGACGTTGTGTTGAAGAAGCAGCTAATAATACTTTTATCCCACTACCCATAACCTTTTTGAGTAGCCATTTCTGACAATTTCAACTAAATCTGGCTACTAATTTGCTGTCTTATCCATCCACGAAATGCTTTCATTGTCGCATTTCTGCCATTGGTTTTACTCAGTATTAAGTATTCGGGAATTAGTTGGGAAATTGAGAAGTTGGGGAAAATAGAACTGGTATTTGATTCTATATATTTACCATTAAAAAGCACGTTTATTTCCAGCTTTATTCCATTCCATCGCCACAGTTCCGGTACTTTCAACGCTTGATAATTATTGAAACGAGTGCGGGAGGTAATATCAATTTCAATAGCCAAATCTGGAGGCGGGTCAGTATCTAAATTTATTCTATCTTTGCCCCTAATTTTAGCTTCATTTTGGATATAGAAACAATCATCGGGTTCTACTCCAGCATCCATACTTTCCTTATCAAAAGTTGTGGAACCTAAACTCCAAAATTCCAGCTCGAGTTCTTCTAATAAAACTTTTAGCAAGTCCCCAATAATAACTTTAGCTACTTCATGCTCTGGTAATGGAGCCATTATTTCCAACACCCCTTGACTGTAACCTATCCGAGAGCTGCGATTGTCTCCCAATTCTGCTAAAATGCGTTTATATGCCGACCAGGAGACATCTTTAATCAACAACTGATGACCAGATCTAACAATTAGTTGATTGAGTTCAAGTAACATCGCAAATTTCCTTCTCTTTATTAATAGCAATACGCTTGGTGTTAGTGATATTTTGCTCCCGAAGATTCCCCTAACACAATACAGTTTACTCTTAAGGCTTAAGTCTTTGTGGAAGTCAATTTTTTTAACGAACCGCCTTCACGCAGCGTCTCTTAGACAAGGACGCAAAGGAAGACAAGGAAGAAATGCTTAATTGAACTGTATTAGATTGTAGATAATTCACTGAGTACAATACCTTCGCCAAAAAAAGCACCTATATACTCAGCACAAGCTGGGCTATTAGTAGAAAAACTAAAAGCTGCAATGAAAGGTAAAATCTTAGTCTTCATACTGTTTTTATTCTGTAACTTCTGCTTCATCCTAACTTTGGGCGATGAAATATAGTAGTTTTCATTTGAATGCAACACATGGTTAGGGCACAGCATTCCTGTGCCCTTACAGTGGTCTGTATTCCATGCAATTCAGAACCGCTATAGTTACTATTGCTACTTTATTTTATATGAACAACGGTAACACCACTGCCACCATCTGCTTGTTCTGCTGGTTCATAATTGTTCACTCTGGAATGCTGTTGCAAAAAGGCGTGAACTCCTTGTCGTAGCTTACCAGTACCGTACCCGTGAATAATCCAGATTGGGCCTGTAGCTTCCGAAATGGCTTTGTCTAAAATGTATTCAGCATCAGCCACCCGTTTACCACGCAAATCGATCGTATTTTGGGAAGTCCGAATTTCTGGGACAATTTGCGGTGGCGGGGTTACTGCTGCTGGGGCTGGTTTGGGTTTGACAACTGGTTCGGCTTTTTGACCATCTAGAGATTCTACGTCTTCCAACTTCACAGTCATCTTCATTAGCCCAAAGCGAACGCTTAACTCGCCATCTTCATTAGGGGCGGTGATTACTTCCGCTGTCTGTCCCAATTTGGGAACGCGGAGGCGATCGCCTATCTTGGGCATAAACCCAACTTTTGGTTTTGCTGGCGTTACTGGCTGATATTGCTGGGCAATTTGATTCAAAGCATTGGTGGCTAGCTGGGCCTCTTGGGCTGTGGGCGTACCTTTCTGCAAACGGCGGATAACTTGGGCAATTTCACCTTTTGCTTGGGCGATCGCTTGCTGCACTGCTACTTCCTGTGAAGCCCGCAAACTGCTTTCCCTTTCCTCTAAACTTGTGGCTTTTGCAGATACTTCTTTATATAAACGTTCCGCTTGCTGCAACAAAACTTGGGCTTCCGCAGCTTTGGTTTCTTGGCGGCGACGTTGCGCTTCTAAACCAGCAATCACCTGGTTAACTTCATCTGTGGCTTCTCCAACTTGGGTTTTTGCCTGTTGTACCACTTCTGGTTTTAATCCCAAGCGCAGGGCAATGGTTAGGGCATTAGAACGTCCAGGTATGCCCCACAGCAGACGGTAAGTAGGCGACAAAGTACTTTCGTCAAATTCTACAGAGGCATTTTCAAACCGATCGTCTTCGTATTTCAGGGCTTTTAGTTCGCCGAAGTGAGTGGTAGCGATCGCTAGTTGGGCATGGTTGGCGAGATATTGCAACAAGGCGATCGCTAAAGCACTACCTTCTACTGGATCGGTTCCTGCGCCGACTTCATCGAGTAAAACTAGAGAATTGGGCATAGGGCATGGGGCATTGGAATCTCTCTCATCTCTTTGTACTTCCCCAGTTCCCAATGCTTCTAAAATCCGACTAATCCGGCGGATGTGTCCAGAGAAGGTAGACAAACTTTGCTGTAAGGATTGTTCATCGCCAATATCTGCCAGCACCTTATCAAACCAAGGCATTTCCACTGGTTCGCGGGCGGGGACAAATAAACCCACTTTGGCCATTAATGCTGCTAAACCCAAAGTTTTTAAGGTTACAGTTTTACCGCCAGTATTTGGCCCGGTAATTGTTACTACTCGAATTTGCGGACTAATCAGTAAATCTACAGGAACTACTGGTTGCCCTTGTTCGTGCTGTTGCTGCCACACTAACAGAGGGTGTCTTAAGTTCCGTAAGGTAATGATTTCCCTATCTTGTCGCTGGATAAATCGCGGCGGATTCGCTCCTAACCAGTAGCTATATCGCGATCTAGCGGTTGCCAGATCCAAAGTGGTAGCGATCGCTAACAACCTTTCCAAATCTGGTTTGACTGCGGCTACTTGTTCTGTCAAAATGCGGCGAATCGTTTCTTCTTCGGCTTGTTCTCTTCTAATTATCTGCCGCAGCTGGTTGCCTAGAGGTACTACTGAATTCGGTTCCACATACAGGGTGGCACCACTCGTAGAGGTATCGTGGACAATACCGGGGATGGCATCTTTTTGGGGTGCTTTTACAGGGATAACAAAGCGATCGCTCCGTTGCGTAATTAGCTGTTCTTGAACTGCGCCGGATTTTGCCTGTAAGATATTTTGCAGCTTTTGAGTAATTTGGCTGCGTAATCGCCGTAAGTCTGTGCGAATTTCTCCCAGTTTTTGACTCGCGCGGTCAGTTACCTGGGCCCGTTCATCAATACAGCGGTGAATTTCCTGTTCTAGTTCGGGATAAGTCCGCAAATCGGCAACCAAATCAGTCAATACCGGCAAATCTTCTTGATTGTCGATCACACGGCGCAAATTTCTGGCACCAGCGAGGGTGGTGGCGATCGCTAACAGTTCCTCCCCTGCCAAAACTCCACTACGTTCTGCCCGTTCTAAGGAATCGCCAATATCTTGAATTCCTTCAAATGACAGTCCTGTGGTCAGGCGAGTTTCCAGTTGGTAGATTTCTTTGGTTTGCTCTAATAACTGTTCGCTTTGGGTCTGAGAATCAGGTATTTTCAGATGACGCGCAGCTGTCGCCCCCAGTTTCGTTGCCGCAAAGGTGGCAAGATGCTGGCAGAGGCGAGGCCATTCTAATAATTCTAAGGTTTCAGATTGGATCAAGGTTTCAACATCTAATCTGAAATTATGGTAACAATTCTAGCTCCTAGATGGCTAAATATTAAAGGAGAAAATTTTGCTTTAGTCAATAGTCAATCCATTTTGGATTTTAGTCTGATACCTGCGCCGACACCTTAAGCCGACGCACCCTCCGGATCTTGGAACAGACTTTCAGATATAAAAGTTCATGTTGAAGATGAGTTAGTCGAAAGTGTTCGGTGCGACTTGTTTAGTGTAAGGCTAGATCACAAAATGAAAATGTACTCTCAACGACTCTGTTTAGAACCGCTAGAACCGTATCATGCCGAACTGCTTTTTGATGGATTACAGAGTGCCAGTATATACGACTTTATCGAAGATGTGCCGCCACAAAGTGTTGAATCGCTCCGCGAACGCTACATGGTACTGACGCGTCGTCAATCACCAGATGGAACGGAGATTTGGTTGAATTGGGCTGTCTGGTCACTTGTAGAGAAATACTACGTTGGATACGTTCAAGCAACAATTACTCTAAATAAAAGCGCAATCGTTGCCTATGTGTTTTTCCCTAATTCATGGGGAAAAGGTTATGCACGCGAAGCTGTGACGTGTATGATTAATTATTTAGTTGAGACATACCAAATTCTGGATTTTTGTGCTTACGTTAATGTCCAAAATCATCGTTCTATTGCTTTATTGCATAACTTGGGATTTGTCAGCTCGACTTTTTTTCAAAATGTTGAGTCTAACCAAAATGAATTTAATCACGAAGTACAGTATCGAAAACAACACATAAACTAATTAAGTGGCGGCTATTTCTTGTACCAAAACGTAAGGTTGAACGATGAGAGTATTAAATCGCTTACTGCGATCGCCATTCTATTCTCCCACCTGTACTATCGTGGGTTTGGTAATCAATTGTTTATCAATCCACTGTTCCACTGATCGAATGTTATCACTGGCGATCGCTACTCCAACATCCACCAAGTCTAGCTCAAGCGCCACCAAAATTACTGCATCTCGTTGTACATGAGGAATTAACCATTCCCACTCTGCCTCATCCAAAATTTCTGTTAATTCCGCTCTTAAATCCGACATTACTTCCCAATGTTTATTTGTAAATGGCTATTTTTACATTATTCACTAGTTCCGAGTTCCTGACAAATGACCAATGACAAATGACTAAACTTCAGATTTCATTTCATCAATTTCAAATAAAGACACAATTACTCCAGCGATGGGAATAGATATAAAAACACCTAATAATCCTGCTACTCTAGCCCCTACTAGTAAAGCAAAAAATACCACTACAGGATTAAGATTCAGCGCGCCCTGCATAATTCGAGGCGCAATCAAGTTGTCTTGTATCTGCTGGAGGACAATACAAGCCATTAATACTTTTACTGCTAACCAAACACCTTGAGACAACATAAATAAAGTAACTGTGCTTACTGCTAATGTCGCGCCTATACCAGGGATTATATCAACAATTCCGATTATTATTGACAAGCTCAAAGCAAAAGGTACTTTTAATAGTACAAACACTAAGAATGTTGAAATTGTTAAAAATGCACTTAATAGTAATTGACCTCTAAAAAATCCTAAAAAAGAATTTTTTATTATATTTGTAAATCTATTGCGACGCTGTTTGGGGACTATTTTCAAAATAAAATTCCACAGGTTCTCTCCATTTAACAGCATAAAAAAAGCCACCACTGCAATCAAGATAAAAGTTACAAAGTTCGTCATAAAACCTTGTAAAATAGCTAAACTATTAACAAGAGTTGATACAGCCTGATTCCGCAATTGTTCTTCAATAAAACTTAAATCTATCTGTAAATTACGATTTTTTAACAAACCTTCTAGTCCCTCTAATAAAGGCACTAAAGAATTTAAAAATGCAGTGATACTATCGATTAATTGTTGTCCTTGAGATAAAACCGTTAAACTCACAGTAATTATCAAACCGCCTATAATCACAATACTGAGCAAGAAAACCACACCAACAGCTATACCGTGAGGCAAAAAACGCCGCAACCCTTGTACAGGATAACTGAGCAAAAAAGCTAAAATTGCCGCAAATGTAAAAATAACAATGACCGATTCAAAATAAGCTAAAAGTTGTACAATTGCCCAGCCAGAAGCAACTAAAAGCAAAAATCGAACTAATGCCAGATTATTTAGTCGCTCCCAAAAATTCTTGGCTTCAAAGCCGCTCATAATAATTTGTAATACTCGCCAAAGGCGAGAAGCAAGTTACGTAATTCGTAATTCATAATGAGGAAATTATCCACCCCGGAAGATGGATGATTTATTTGTTAGAAGTCCCTTAGTTAATTCCTAAAATGAATTGACTTTAAGATTAGATCAACCTAATAGCGATCGCTATCTCTTTAAAGCATACATCTCTTGCGTGTCTAACTCATCTTCCTAAATCATGCATTTCGTTTATTACTTTGGTACACTTTTGTGTTAACCCTTCCAATTCCTCTTTCTTAGTAGAACTGGGAGCATCAATCAAGTTACCAATTCTTACTGTAATCGGAACTGCGTGAGGTAGGGACGATCCTTTTTGTAAAATCTTCTCAGTACCCCAGACACTCACCGGCAATATTGGGGCTTTTGCTTTCGCCGCTAGTAGCAATGCGCCTCTTTTGGGGTCTGTAATTCGACCATCTGGGGTGCGAGTACCTTGCAAGAAAACACCGACAGCCCAACCATTATCGAGATATTGTAGAGCGGCACGGATGGCATTGCGATCGGTATTTCCCCGACTTACCGGGTAAGCACCATACAATCTAATCGCTTGCGCCAAAATGGGGATATTAAATAACTCTTCCTTAGCCATGTACGCCACTGGACGACGTACACAATTAGAGACAATGGGCGGATCGAAGTAACTAGCGTGATTACTCACTACTAGTAGCGGCCCTGAGTTGGGGACATTTTCCGCACCATAAATCTGGCCCCGAAAGTAAGCGTGAAGCATGGGGCTGACGACTGACCATTTAAAGGCGTGATAAAGTGCCAGACTGATCGACGGTTCGCGGTTTTTATCCACAGAAGATAATGCAAATCAAACTGAATTTAGCATACGCGATCGCAACACCCAGATCAAACGCAAAAAAGCTATATAGATGAATTGCTTCACCCATCTGGGAACACTAAATCTGGAAATCTTTAGGATTTAGCAGTATGGTTAACACTACAGTCAGTATTCCTGGATACAAGGTTAGCGAACAACTCTATAACGGTTCTCGAACAATGGTTTATCGCGGTTATCGAGAAACCGATCAAAAACCTGTAGTGATTAAATTACTGAAAAATCCTTATCCGAGTTTCAGCGAACTCTTGTCGTTTCGTAATCAATATACCATAGCTAAAAATCTCAACTCACCTCTGATAATTCAAACTTACAGCCTCCAAGCGTATCAAAATAGCTATGCATTGGTGATGGAAGATTTTGGAGGGATTTCTCTTAAAAATTATTTCACCTCTGTAGAGAGGGGATATATTACCTCTTTTCAAGAGTTTTTAGAAATTGCGATCGCACTATGCAATATCTTAGATATACTATACCGCGATCGGATTATTCATAAAGATATTAAACCTGCAAATATTTTAATTAATCCAGAAACAAAACAAGTAAAATTAATTGACTTTAGTATTGCATCTCTACTACCACGAGAAACTCAAACGCTGATCAGTCCCAATGTGTTAGAAGGGACACTCGCATATATTTCTCCAGAACAAACAGGAAGGATGAATCGGGGGATTGATTACCGCACAGATTTTTATTCTTTAGGTGTAACTTTTTATGAGTTAATCACAGGAGATTTACCCTTTAAATCAAATGATGTGATGGAGATCGTGCATTGTCATATTGCAAAACAAGCCGCTCCTTTAGAGGAATTCCAAACTCCGCAATTCATTTCAGATATCGTCAGAAAATTGATGGCGAAAAATGCTGAAGACCGCTATCAAAGTGCATTAGGACTGAAATTTGATTTAGAAAATTGTTTACGTCAGCTAAAAGAAACTGGCAGAATTGAGAGTTTTCCAATTGCCCAAAGGGATGTATGCGATCGCTTTATTATCCCCGATAAACTCTATGGACGAGAAACCGAAGTAGAAATTATACTGCAAGCATTTGAGCGAGTCAGCCTTGGTGCAACAGAAATGATGCTAGTTGCGGGTTTTTCCGGTATTGGTAAAACTGTTGTAGTTAACGAAGTTTATAAACCGATTGTCCGTCAACGCGGTTATTTTATCAAAGGGAAATTTGACCAATTTCAGAAAAATATTCCTTTTTTGGCATTTGTACAAGCGTTTCGGAATTTGATGGGGCAATTGTTAACTCTAAGCGATGCAGAAATTCAACAATGGAAAAGTAAGATTTTAGAGGCTGTAGGTGAGAACGGACAAGTAATTATTGAAGTAATTCCCGAATTATCAAGAATTATTGGTGAACAATCACCTGCTCCAGAATTATCAGGAAGTGCGGCACAAAATAGATTTAATTTATTCTTCCAAAAGTTTACCCAAGTCTTTACTAGTAAAGAACATCCATTAGTGATGTTTTTGGATGATTTGCAATGGGCAGATTCGGCATCGCTGAAATTACTACAATTGTTGATGGAACAGGCTGGACATTTATTAATCTTGGGTGCGTATCGGGATAATGAAGTATCATCGGCTCACCCGTTCATCCTAACCGTAGATGAGATCGTCAAAACTGGGGCAGTGGTCAATACCATTACGTTGCAATCGTTAAGTCTAGTTGATATGAATCAGTTGGTGGCAGATACGTTAAATTGCGATCGCTCCCTGGCTCAACCGTTGACCGAACTGGTATACCAAAAAACCAAGGGTAATCCCTTTTTTGCGACTCAGTTTCTCAAGGCACTCTATGAAGAGGAACAAATTACTTTTGACTGGGAAGTACGGCATTGGCAGTGTGATATTGCCCAAGTTAGAGCTTTAGCGATCACCGATGATGTTGTCGAGTTTATGGCACTGCAATTGCAGAAGCTGCCGACACAAACTCAGGATGTGTTGAAGTTGGCAGCTTGTATTGGAGCAGAGTTTGATTTGGCGACATTGGCGATTGTGTCCCAGCAGTTTCCTGAAGATACGGCTGCGGCACTGTGGAAAGCATTACAAGAAGGTTTAATTATTCCGAATACGGAAATCTATAAGTTTTTTATTCAGTCTGACAGTGCGTCGGTTTGTGATGCCGCAGCTAATCCAACTTATCGCTTTTTGCATGATCGTGTTCAGCAAGCAGCGTATTCTCTGATTCCAGAAGAGCAAAAGCAAATCACCCACCTCAATATTGGACGTTTGCTGCAACAAGCAACCAGTGGGAGTGAACAGGATAAGCAGATTTTTGCGATCGTTAACCACCTTAACAAGGGGATATCTCTAATTGAGGATGAGACGGAGCAACAAGAACTCGTGCAGTTAAACTTGATGGCTGGACAGAAAGCTAAGGGTGCAACAGCTTATGGAGCGGCTTTAAACTATTTCAACACGGGCATTTCTTTGTTGAGGGGCAATTGCTGGCAGAACCACTACACTCTCGCCCTCGTTCTGTATGAAGGTGCAGCTAATTCTGCTTTCCTCAGTGCTAACTTTGAACAAATGGAGCAGTTCGCTGAGGTTATACTCACTCATGCCCGCTCTTGGCTCGATCGGGTTAATGTTTATGACACGAAGATTCGGGCTTGCATGGCTCAAAACCAGCTTTTAGAAGCGTTGCAGTTGGCACGGTTCGTGCTGGAACCTCTAGGGGTGCATTTGCCAGAGCAGCCTACCCCAGCAGACATTGGGCAGGCACTCCAGCACACCCAAATCCAACTTAGTAACAGATCGATGGAATCTTTGCTGCATTTACCCGAAATGACTGCGCCGGACAAAAAAGCCGCAATGATGATTCTGTCCACCATAATGTCGCCTGCCTATCAAGCTGCCCCAAACCTGATGCCCCTGGTCGTCTTTGCCCAGTTTGATCTATCGGTGCAGTACGGAAATGCACCAGAATCGATTCATGGCTACGGTCTGTATGGGTTAATGTTGATTGCCATATTGGGTGATATTGAAGCGGGCTATTGCTTTGGACAACTGGAGATAAACCTCTTGCAACACCTTCAGTCACCCAAGCTTGCTGGTGCAGCCCTTTTTGACTTTAACTGCTTCTTCAAACACTGGAAAGAACCTGCAAAAACGTCCCTGGCAGGACTACTGCAAGCCTATGCCGGTGGATTAGAAGTTGGTGATTTCAATCTTGCAGCACTCAGCCTGCTCGTGTATGACCATAATACTTATTTTACTGGTCACGAACTGTCTTCCTTCAAGCTAGTGCTAGAAGACCATCGCAAAGTGATGCAGCAACTGCGCCAGCATACCTATCTCTACACGCAAAGTCTTTACCATCAGGTAGTCGTGAATCTGTTAGGAGCGTCAACAGAGCCAGATCAGTTGGTTGGTGAATACTGCGATGAGCGTGAAATGATTCAGCTTTACCAGAAAACGGGTGAAGTAACCGCACTGCACCAAGTTTATTTAAATAAGCTGATACTTTGCTACTTGTTCCAACACTATGAACAAGCGTTGGAAAACGCGAATAAAGCAGCTCAGTATTTGCGTGGAATGGCAGGACTGATGAGTGTTCCGCTTTTCCACTTCTACGATGCGCTAGTGCAATTAGCGCTTTATCCAGATGCCAGCGAAACAGATCAATCAAGCATTCTAGAACGGGTAGCTACCAACCTGGAAAAACTCACTGGCTGGGCAGCTTATGCACCGAGTAATCAGGCTCACCGTTGCACCTTGATTGTCGCAGAACGGTGTCGGGTCTTGGGGGCTAGAGGCGAAGCAATAGAAAACTATGATCGCGCGATCGCCCTTGCCAAGGAACACGAATACCTCAACGAAGAAGCTCTCGCCAACGAACTCGCCACAAAATTCTATCTCGAATGGGGCAAAGAACGCATTGCCAAAGATTATTTGATTGAAGCCTACTATGCTTATTCCCGGTGGGGAGCAAAAGCCAAAGTTACCAATCTAGAACAACGCTATCCCCAATTACTTCAAGTCATCCTGCAACAGCAACGACTCAACCTCAACCCTCAAGAAACTCTTGGCTTTGATGAGACTTTTTCATCTACCCGCACAAATACCACTGGCAGCACCAATATTTCCGACGTTTTAGATTTTACCTCTGCCCTGAAAGCGGCTCAAGCTATTTCCAGTTCTCTGGAATTAGATACACTCATTGCTGGTCTCACCCGGATTATCTTAGAAAACTCTGGCGCCAAAAAAGCTGTACTACTGCTTCCTCAAGAAAATACTTGGCAAGTCCGAGCAATTACCTTGATTCATCATCAGAAAATACAAACCATACTTGACCCACAATTACTAGATACTTGTCAAGATATTCCCAGAAACATTATCAATTATGTCAAACATACTCAAGAAACCATTGTTATAAATAATTGCCAAACAGATATTCCTGGGGTGATTGGGGAATATATGCTAGAGTATCAACCCAAAAGTATTTTATGCACACCAATTATTAATCAAGGGCATTTGGCAGGTATTCTCTACTTAGAAAATAAACTCACAAGCGAGGTATTTACTAACGAACGTCTGCAAGTTATCAATCTACTTTCTTCCCAAGCTGCAATCTCCCTAGAGAATGCTCGACTTTATCAACAAGCTGGGCAAGCATTACAAGATTTACAACAGGCACAATTACAAATCGTCCAAAGTGAGAAAATGTCGGCACTGGGTAACTTAGTAGCAGGGGTAGCACATGAAATGAATAATCCTTTGGGATTTATTTATGCCAGCCTTCAACAAGCTAAACCCAGCCTTGTGGATATTGTTGAGCACTTGAAACTCTATCAAGAAAGTCTCCCCAATCCAGGTGAGAAAATTATCGATCATGCCAAAGCAATAGACTTGGATTATAGCTTAGAAGACTTACCCAAGATGATTGATTCAATGGTGATGGCGTGCGATCGCCTTCACAATATTAGCACTAGTTTAAGAACATTCTCCCGCGCTGATAAAGATTATAAAGTGCAGTTTAATATCCACGAAGGTATTGACAGTACGATTTTAATTCTCAAACATCGTCTCAAAGCAAACGAACAACGCCCAGCGATTGAAGTGATAACTGATTATGGTAATTTGCCCCAGGTTGAATGTTTTCCTGGACAATTGAATCAGGTATTTATGAATATTCTGGCTAATGCCATTGATGCACTAGATGAATCAAATAGGGGACGGAGTTTTAAGGAAATTAAGGCCAATCCCAACCGAATTACAATTAAAACCTCCCTGGAAAATGAAGGCGTGAAAATTGCCATTGCTGATAATGGTCAGGGGATGACTGAATCAGTTAAACAAAAGATTTTTGACCATTTGTTTACTACAAAAGGTGTAGGTAAAGGAACAGGATTAGGACTTGCGATCGCAAAGTCTATCGTTGAAGAAACCCACAATGGCAAATTGAGTTTTAACTCTGTTTTAGGTAAGGGTACAGAATTTGTAATTGAAATTCCAGTATAATTTTTGGTTCTTTTTAGTAAATGACTTCAGATATCTGGACCTTGTAGTGCCACTGTTAGCACTACAATTTTTCCAAAATGAGAAATTTTAGCTAGCACGGTCGTTAGGGGCGTTAGCGTAGCTCACCGTAGGCATCGCAAGCACTCATAAATAATAATTCCCAATTTTAGAAAAAGCCCAATGAGGCTAAACTGCTTGGTGCTGCTGTATTTGATACTGATCCAAATTCATGATTTTTGAATAATACTGAACATTCTTTGCTCTAAATGAGCTTTGTTTTGCATAAGTGGGTTCTCCTGCGATTGCTTCGGTCCCCTGAAGGGCAAAAATTGTTCCGCCTGAAGACGATGAGTATTTTAATAGATATCGACGCTTCAGTCAAGCTGCTAACTCTCTATCCAAATATTGCTGGGGTAAAACAACAGGGTGAATGCATCTAAATATTGATGCCCTAGCTATCTAATAGGTATGTCAAAGCTTGAAACTCAAGCTCAGTGAGAAGAGCAACAGCAATACTTAGAGGCGATCAATACCGTGAAAGCACTCTCTGATGTATAAATAAAAAATCGGTAAAAAAACTTTGTCTTAGTAATATGCCAAAACAATTGAGTGATTTTCAGGTTTTCCCCAAACATGTTGGCACTTGGTCAGGTTACTGGATCAGAATGGATGCGAATGCTCAAGAAACAGAACGTTTTGAAGCAGAAATTACACAAAAGATAGTTGACAATCAATGGCTACAAACCAATACTTACCATTATGATGATGGTAAAATTGTCACTAACAATTTTGTTGGTCAAGTAATTAGTGATGATGAAATAGAAATAGAAGCGATAGATGTTCCTGCATGGGCAAATTTCACTACTATTGCACGGGAACATGGAGATAGCATTATCATTTTTAATGTCTGGAATAAAGCTACGGGTCAATTATTCGCAACGGAAATGATTAATCTGGTGAATAACGATAATAAATGTCGCACTAGCCAAAGCTTTACAGAAGATGGGAAATTGAAAGGCTTAATGTTAATAGTTGACAAGCGGATTGATAGTTGAAAAAAATGTTGTGCCGTTGAGCTTTTCGGACTGGTTGTATCTTTTTTGGACTTTGGACAAAAAAGAAGTGTTCGCGTAAACCATACCCGAATAAGCTCTTTTGTCCAAAGTCCAAATCTCTTGTGTATGATGTGAAGTAACCCAATGGGGTCTTACAGCTATAAAAAACAATTTTTGTACTTGATTTTATTCACATTTATAAGCCACTCAAAAAAGTAGCTTATAATTTTACCCAAGAACTTCAATGTCCAGTAAAAAGGTCGAAAAATTGCTTAATCAAATGGCGAGATGATTATGAAATTATCAGATTTATCAGCACAGACTCTAGAAAAAATTAAGTTAGTGAGGTGGGATAGAATTATTGAAAAACATGAAGGACCAGAAGATTGGGACTCAGTTTTTAGATATGAGGAGCCAGAATTCATTGAAATTGAAGGATGTGCAGTATTATTGCCTGTGGATAAATCACATCATCCTAATATCAGTATAATACGTTGTATCTGGAGTGCGGATAAGAATTCTGTGACATTATTCTTATCTGACACTACTTATGACGACGATCTGTTTTTTTCAGGATTTATGGCAGTATGCGATCGCCCCAAAGATGAAGAATTTTTTTTAGCAATCCTGTACCATGAATGGTTCATTATTGAAAGAGCCACTGTTTTTGAATAATTAATGTCAAGAATCAGTAATTTTTGAAAATCTAACTAAAATTAAAGAAATATCTTATTTTCAGAATTGGTCAAACAAAGTCATTGTTTACTACAAAAGGTGTGGGTAAAGGAACAGGATTAGGACTTGCGATCGCAAAGTCTATCGTTGAAGAAACCCACAATGGCAAATTGAGTTTTAACTCTGTTTTAGGTCAGGGTGCAGAATTTTTAATAGAAATGAAGTTCTAAAAAAATTAAACAGGTAAATCAGCAGCACTCTGGATGTTTTTTAATGTTAAGTCAGGGCTATTACGTTTAATCAAGCCAGTTAGGACTTTACCAGGGCCAATTTCCATTACTCGCTGGATACCGTTGGCTGGTAATTGTAAACAAATTTCTCGCCATCTTACAGAACCAGTCATTTGTTTGTTCAGGCGTTGCTTTAAAATCTCAGCATCAATAGATGGAATTGGTTCGACATTAGACAGCACCGGCACAATAGCTGGCTGAAATTCTACAGATTCTAGAATGTCTTGGAATTCCGCAGCTGCTGGTGTTATTAAATGTGAATGAAATGCTCCAGAAACTTTTAGGGGAACCGCACGCTTCGCTTTAACTTGAGTCATCACTGCTTGTACAGCCTCAGTTGTGCCTGAAATTACCACCTGAGCCGAACTATTATCATTTGCTATCACTACATCAGGGGTTTGAGAAATAACTTTTTCTAACTGTTCGCGGTCAAAGTTCATCAAAGCTGCCATCATACCATCGACGGAACTATCCATAAGTTCTGCACGACGCTTCACCAGATATAAACCAGCCGACCACTCAAAGACACCCGCTATATAAAGGGCAGTATATTCTCCTAAACTGTGACCAGCAACTAAATCTGGCTGGTATCCTCGTTCTCGAAGCAGGTCAGCAAGAATGCTTTCAACCACATAAAGACTTGGCTGAGTATACAGCGTCTGTGATAACTTCTCTTCTTGAGTTTGACAAATTTCAGTTACAGACCAGCCCAAAATATCCTCAGCTTTGGCAAGCTTGTCTTTAGCGGATGGTATATCTAGTAAATCCATTCCCATTCCCAGCGTTTGGGAACCTTGTCCGGGAAACACCCATGCAGTTTTTGTCATTTGTCAATAGTCATTTGTCATTGGTCATTTGTCATTGGTCATTTGTCATTGGTCATTAGTGAATAACAAAGGACAAATGACTAATGACATAGACGCGCCAGCGGTGAAGCAGCGCGGTCTTCTCCCAAAGGGAGAGGCTAGCGCCAAGGGGGTTTCCCCCATGAGCGACTGCTGTTAGCGCAGCGTTAGCGACGCAGGAGCATCACCCGAAGGGCTTCCCGCAGGGTAGGACAATAATTATCTTCCCCATTGAAAGATTGCCGCGCCCCAGGTAAGACCGGCACCAAAGCCGGATGTAGCAACGATGTCATTGGGTTTAATTTTACCTTGTCGTACTGCTTCATCTAAAGCTAAGGGGATGGAAGCAGCTGAGGTATTGCCATAGTGGGCGAGATTACTAATAACTTTATCTTCTGGGATATTCAAGCGTTGGGCAACGGCATCGATAATCCGCTGATTGGCTTGATGCAATATCAGCCAATCTATCTGGTCAACGCTGATGTTAGCTTGAAACAAGGCTTTATCAATTATTTCTGGCACTTTTTGCACAGCAAAGCGGTAGACTTCTTTGCCGTTCATCGTAATCGGTTGGTAAGTGCCTTTGGTGATATTTATATCAGTCAATAGTTCTTGGGAATTACCTGCATAAGCAAGGTTGAGGTAATGGTTTTGAGTACCATCACTTTTAAGGGCAAATCCTAATAAGCGATCGCTTTTGGCAGCCTGTAATACCACTGCTCCGGCGCCATCACCAAACAACACACAAGTCCGCCGATCTTCCCAATCTACCCAGCGAGACAGGATATCTGCCCCGATCAAAAGTACATTTTTGTAGATACCGGTTCTAATATATTGGGCTGCTGTAACCAAACCAAACACAAAGCCGGAGCAGGCAGCGGTCAAGTCAAAGGCTACTGCGTTGGTAGCTCCCAATTTAGCTTGGACTTGACAAGCACTACCAAATAAATCATCAGGGGTGGAAGTCGCCAGCAGAATCAGGTCTAGGTCTTCTGCTTTAATTCCCGAAGCGGCGATCGCCTGACTGCTGGCGGCAGTAGCGAGTACACTCAAGGACTCAGATGGCAGAGCTAATCGACGCTGACGAATTCCCGTTCTTGTAGCGATCCACTCATCTGATGTTTCAACTAGTTCGCTCAATGTCTGGTTGTGTAAGGAAGTTGCTGGTACTGCCGAGCCACTTCCAATAATTGCTACGCCTAAGTTTTGCACTCCTAATCTCCCAAGCTATCAGCTTTTTGTCCTTTGTCTTTTGTCCTTTGTCTTTTGTCCTTTGTCTTTTGTCAGTTGTCCTTTACAAATGACCAATGACTAATAACTAATGACTAATGACCAATGACTAATGACCAATGACTAACCGCTCTCGCGCTCTAGGATATATTGGGACTGAATTCGTTGTATCACCTGGTTGTCAACAGCTTCTTTTGCCATGCGAATTGCATTAAAAATTGAAGGTGCTTGGGAGCTACCGTGACCGATAAAACATACTCCTGCCACGCCTAGCAGTAAAGCGCCACCATGTTCTGCGTGATCCATTCGCTGCTTAATCCGCTTCAAGTTGGGTTTTAAGAGTGCTGAACCGATTTGACCGTGTAATCCTTGGGGTAATTCTTCCCGCAGAATTTGTAAAATCACTTCTCCAACAGCTTCGGCAAATTTTAATAATACATTCCCTACAAAGCCATCGCAGACAATCACATCAAAGCGACCGGAAAGCACATCACGCCCTTCAGCATTGCCAATAAAATTAATTTGGGAATTTTCGCGTAGCAGTTGGTGGGCGCGGACGGCTGCATCATTGCCTTTAGAATCTTCTTCACCGATATTCAGCAAACCCACCTTCGGTTCAGTTGTACCCAAGACATACTGACTGTAAGCCGATCCCATAACGCCAAACTGCTCTAAAAACTTGGGGCGACAATCTACATTTGCGCCAACATCAAGTACCAGCACTGGCTTACCAGCAATAATTGTCGGAAAAACTGTCCCGATCGCTGGGCGATCGATTCCTGGCAATCTTCCTAAACGGAGCAAAGCTGATGCCATAGCGGCTCCAGAGTGACCCGCAGAAAATACCGCATCTGCCTTTTGTTGCTTGACTAAATCCATCGCCACATTGATAGAAGCCTTGCGTTTGCGTCTAACTGCATTTAAAGGCTCCTCATCCATAGCGATCGCTTCTTCAGCATTCACGATCTCTACCTGCCCTAAACTTGTTTTTGATGGCAAGGCAGCTTCTATTTGTTGGGCATCGCCAACCAAAAATATATCTACACCCAATTCTTCTCTTGCTCGCAATGCGCCAGCAACGATTTCACCGGGTGCATGATCCCCTCCCATTGCGTCAATTGCGATCCGTACACGAGTCGATCCCATTGCTCACAGCTTCTAGAAACCTTACAAATTTTACCAGATGGCAATGCCCGAAAAAGCTTAATTTTCTGACCGCCAAATTAATTCTGTTACTATTGCAACAATTTTTGCTGGCAAGCTCAAGATAGCACGAATTGTTGAGTATTGGGCATTGGGCATTGGGCATGGAGAAGAGACAAGGTAGACCAAGAAGAGTGGAGAGATAAGGGAGAGACTGGTTCAATAATTCCCCTTGTCCTCCTTGTCTCTCCTGCTCCCCTGCTCCCCTGCCTCCCCTACTCCCTATTCCCCACTTCCCAGCACCCAATCAACTAGCGTCCGAACGCCGTAGCCAGTTGCCCCTGCGCCGTTGTAGCCATTTTCTTTATCTGTCCACACTGGGCCAGCAATATCTATGTGCGCCCAAGGGGTTTGTTTGACGAATTCCTTGAGGAAAAGGGCAGCGGTGATTGCACCACCTGGACGCGGCCCTGTATTTTTCATGTCCGCAATACCAGACTTTAACCCTTCAAAATATTTTTCTTCCATTGGCATCCGCCAAATCTTTTCCCCTGAAGTTTGGGCAGCTTTTTCAAGCTGGGAGGCTACAGCATCATCAGGAGTGTACAAACCAGCAATATCGTCACCCAAGGCAATGACGTTGGCACCAGTCAGTGTGGCTAAATCAACGATCGCATCTAAGCCCAATTTGTCGGCATACACCAAGGCATCTGCTAAGGTCAAACGTCCTTCAGCGTCGGTGTTGTTTACTTCAATTGTTTTGCCATTTGACGCTGTGAGAATGTCTCCAGGGTGCATGGCGTGACCGCTAATCATGTTTTCAGCCGCCGCCGAAATAAAGTGAACTTCAACATCTGGCTTAATTTGAGCAACTGCTTTTGCTGCCCCCAAGGTAGCAGCTGCACCCCCCATATCCATCTTCATGGTTTCGATGCCGCTACCAGCACCTTTAATGTTGAGTCCGCCGGAGTCGAAGGTTACACCTTTGCCAATAATTGCTAATTTCTTTTTGGGTGTACCTTCTGGCTTATAAGTTAGATGAATGAATTTCGGTGGCAAATCGGAAGCTTGGGCTACTCCTAAAAATGCACCCATGCCCAACTTTTCACAGTCTTCTCGTTCCAGAATTTCCAGTTGTAAACCATAATCTTTAGCGAGCGCTTGAGCAGTTTCCGCTAAAGTAATTGGTGTGACTGCGTTGGCTGGCGCTGCTACTAATTGCCGTGCTAAATTTACCCCGGAAACAATTTGATTGGCGCGGGTAATGGCAGCTTCTTGTCCACCGAAACCTAGTAAATCTACGGTTTCTATTTGTGAACCTTTATCTTCTGGTTCGGATTTAAAACGAATATCTTGATAAAGTGCTAATTCCACTCCTTCTGCGATCGCTTGAGCACTCGCGGCTGGATCGTTGTTCCACAATGGAAAGCTAAATCCGAGAATTTTGCTTTTTTGCTTTTTTCCTACCCTGGCTACAGCCGCAGCAGCACGACGCAGAGTATCTAGTTTTAGTGCTTCTGGTTTGCCTAAACCTACTAAAATCAATTTCCGCACTGGGCTACCAGCATTTACACGGGTGAAAATAGTGCTATTGGCTTTACCTTTAAATTCTTCTTCAGTAATCAGTTCTTTTAAGACCCCAGAAAACTTTTGATCTAAAGTAGCTAGTTCTCCGGTTAACTCTACTGCATCTTCAAATAATCCAATTGCCAAACTATCGCCTGCCCACTCTAGCAAAGGCTTATCACTAGGTTGAATTGTCATTTTGGGATTTTGTGTAAATATTCCTTCTTGTACCAGTATTGCTCAAAATTCTGGTTTCATGGTGAGGGGAGTGGGGATTGGGCATGGGGAATTGGGCATTGAGCATTGGGGAGAAAGGGTTAGTAAGTATAAGTCTAACGAATTAATATAAATAGCACTCATTAAGAGTCTTTGAGCCTGATTAATCCACCTCAGAACTCCATTAATGAGTCTTTGATACTCATTAATCCACCTCAGAACTCCATTAATGAGTCTTTGATACTCATTAATCCACCTCAGAACTCCATTAATGAGTCTTTGATACTCATTAATCCACCTCAGAACTCCATTAATGAGTCTTTGATACTCATTAATCCACCTCAGAACTCCATTAATGAGTCTTTGATACTCATTAATCCACCTCAGAACTCCATTAATGAGTCTTTGATACTCATTAATCCACCTCAGAACTCCATTACTGAGTCTTTGATACTCATTAATCCACCTCATAACTCCATTAACGAGTCTTTGATACTCGTTAATCCACCTCAGAACTCCATTAATGAGTCTTTGATACTCGTTAATGAAGCTATGAACTCTACTCTTTTACCTCCTGCCCCATGCCCCATGCTCTATGCCCCAATTTTATTTGTGTCAATGTCAAATTTGCTGGCGATCGCTTCGATTATTTTTTGCTCAGGTGCTGTAATCTGATTATCAAGCTGGGCAATTTTGTAACATTGAGCTAACAAAGGTATGGCAAAGTCACGATTCAGTTGATTGAGCAATACATTTAAAGGCTTGGGCGATTTGATATTTTGGGCAATGGCATCCAACGAAGTCGGACTGAGGTTTAGAGCTTTTAATTCTGGTAAAATTTCTTGCCAAGTCTTTTCTGGATGACTAGCTAGGATCATGTGAACTAAGATTTGATCCATGAGAGCTTGTTGAGCGATCGCACTTTCTAGATACTTTTCACTTTCGGCTTTTAATGTTGCTAATGTCTGTGGCGATGCCAGGGAAGTAGATTCATCCAGCTTGGTTTCGTAAAATCGACAAGCAGCGTACCCCAATGAATAGATCATCGTTGCATTTGAACTAGCTCCAATTACTGCACCCGCTAAGGGCACATTTCGCAGCAAGCCTAACCCCGCAGCTTTTAACAAACGCCCTCCACCCAAAGCCAAGCCAAAAATTGCTAAAATTTCACCTTTACGGGCAGGATCTTTTAAATCTAACCCGTAGACAGATGCAATTTGATAAAGCATTTCTGACTGCAATTTTGTTGTGGCTGTTAAATCAATTGCCAACAATGCCACTGCGATTCCTGGCAAAAAACTAGTGGCTAGTCCAACTGTGGCTGCTTGAGTGGCTTTTTCCACCATGATTCGGTGAGCAATCTGGCTGGGTGATTCATTTGGATACTGTTTCTTAAGCTTGTTTACCGCTGCTTCTGCTTTTTCCAAATCAACAAGGTTAGTATCACTAATCAGCCAATTGAGATTTAATACTCCAGATAGTTTTCTAATCAGCCAATTTTCGCTGAGGTGATTCACAACCTGACCGCTGGTTTGAGTTGTTTGCTCAATTAATTTGTGTGTTTCTTTTGCCCTTGCTTCTCCCACCCCTATTGCTGTGTCTAAAATTGCTTTGCCAGTCTGAGCAACAGTTTTAATCAAAGACTCTAATACAGACGGTTCATTTTCTACTGATGATTGAGCCTCGATTTTTACTTCTGAAGTTTCTCTGGGTGAATTAACTAATTTATTCACTTCTATTTCTTGGGGTTTGTCTGCCATTGCTTGACACCATCTTGTAAAGCCTCTCTATTTTGGTTGTAGCGAAGTTTGAGGGGCTTTGACATCTCTCGATAAGTACAATTCTTCAGAGTAAATAGGAATTATTCTAAGCCTTAATTATAGACATAAGATGGATGACAGAGGTTATAATTTTACAACTGATAACCTAATGTCAACAACACTTTACCTTCCAAAATAGTGAGTATTTCTGGAGTCATAACACCCACTTTTATTTGCAATCTTGTTTTATCAATTACCCGCAATTGGTGGCAAAGAGCAACTGAATCCCGTTCTAATCCACCTTCACTACTTTGAATTAATAAACAGGTTGGCAAAGACGCACGACGCAAATTTGTTGTTAAAGGAATGGTGATGATAGTGGTGGAGAATTCGGCGACGATATTATCTTGAAAGAGAATAACTGGTCTTATGCCTCCTTGTTCAGAACCCTTGGTAGGGTCTAAATTGGCTAGCCATACTTCACCTCGTTGAACCCTCATTTCAAATCTTCTTGTATAAGTAGTTCTGCATATTCATCTAATCCTGCCTCAGCTAGTTGACGATCTTCCTGTGCAAATTCACTGTAAAGAGCAGCCATTTGATTTTTATCTATTTGCCAGCTAATATTTCTGCTGCGGAATTTGAGGAAGGCAATAAAATCACTAACTTGTTTGAGTTGTTCTTCATTCAATTTGTCTAATTCTAGGCTGAGGAATTCTTTGAGAGCAACCATTTAAGAGTCTCCAAAAATATGTAGTTAAGTTTTTTCAGGACGCAAATATTATTTGAAGGTGACGAGATATTAGCTGTCCTTGACTTTACCTTCTTTGGTAAGAAGGTAAAGTCAAGGTTGTAAACTCTCTGAATTTATGTATGGCACACTTTTTACTTTTTAAGTCTACCTTTATCAGCTTTACTTTCTAAAAAGTCGTTATCCTTAAGAATTTCATAGAGATTAGTATCTTGCTCTAGCAAGCAAGCGTGTCCACAATTGGGCAACACTACAATCTTGTTATTTGGTAGGATATTCGCTATCCGGTTGACTTCACTTACAGAAGGCAAAAGGCGATCGCTAGCACCAGCAATCAACAAAACTGGTTGAGTTAAACGCCTTAACTGTTCCTCATCAACATGAAACTCTCGCAGTAAAGACAACCGCCAAAGAACGGTTTCTACTGGGACAGAACGCATAGTTTTCAGCAAATCGTGGCGATCGCTCTGAGAAATGCGTGACAAAGATGCTAAAAATGGCAATAACCCCAGTGCGCCAACATCATACAATCCTGATGGAATTAAGTAAGTTAGCTGGGATGCCCAACTTAACCAAGGGCGAAGCTGAAAGGCTGAAGCTGGGTTAATTAGGATAATTCGCTTAAATAAATCGGGTGCTTGGATTGCCACTTTCATTGCCAAGCAACCACCAAAGGACTCACCACACAAGTAAACTGGCCTGTGAGAGCTTTTTTCTAATTCGGCGTCGATCAAGTCCAGTACACTCTTGGTGAGTACATCCCAAGTGTTCAGGTCTTTCCGGGGGAGCGCCAAACAACGGACATCAAAGCCAGCTTCTAATCCTGCGGTTTGCGATCGCAATAGTTGACCAGTTCCATCCATTCCTGGCAAATATACCAGCAACGGATACTCTGGCTGTACTCGTTTGGGAGTCAGAAAACAAGGGTTTAGCTCAACTTCTGTGATAGTCATTGGTCATTTGTCATTGGTCATTTGTCATTTGTCATTGGTCATTGGTCATTAGTCAATGGTATAAAACTTTTGGACTGCTGATTGTTGCATTTACGAGCTTCGGTATTTTTGACCAAAAACAAAAAAGTTTCGGAACAAGCTACTGAAAGTCGTGGAGACAATCCAAAATCCCAAATCTAATGGCTCTAATAGCAACCTTGACGCAGTAAATTGCTAATTTCGCCGTGACAGTGTTCTGTCAGTTCAGCTACAACAGTTCTGGCTTGTTTGCCATGATATTTTTTATGATGTTGGGGCGTAATCCAATAAGGACGACCGATTAACACCGCAACTCGACGATAAATTACCAAAGGATGCCAACCACCTTGATTAAATAAAGGTTCTGAAGGGTCGAATACACTCAAAAGTCTTAATGGGAAGCCATTAGTGTTTACTTCTTCTAAGGATGCGATCGCGATCGGCAAAATAGCTAAATCTTGCACATTCGCTCGCAATGCCAAATGGGCAAATCCCCGCTGGAACTCACCCAGTTGGTTTGGCTGAGTAAATTTCACCATTGGTGCAGTCCCTTCTGGAAATACTCCCACCATCTGCTTGGACTGCAATAGCACCTGTGACTGCGAAAAAAAGCTTTGCTGGCGGTTTTGAGTATCTTCCAAAGGAAAACACCCCAATTGACCGGTGACAATCTCTCGCATGACTGGAACTTGTCCCATGTAGTGATGGCAAGCAAAGCGAATCGGACTCGATAACGCCGCCATTAAAATCAGTGCATCCATAAAGCTGCGGTGATTGCTGACTACCAAAACGCTCGCATCCTGGGGAATACGGTCTTCGTAATAGCGGAACATTTTCGTTGAGAATGCCGCCACCAAAGCGCGAGAAATCTCTAGGGGGCTATTTCCACTCATACCTAATCAATATATTTTCCGGTAAATATGGCAATTTGTCTTAATCTAATTTTTACATTTCTTTACTAATGACATGACCGTCTTAAGATAGAAATATCTAATCTACAAAATTAACTAGATTTTCCGGGTTTTCAATTATGTATTTTTGAACACAAGAATATCTAATAGAAACTATTCAAAAAAATTATGATTAGTTAATTTCCATTTTTTAGGTAAAAATGAATTTAATTGATGCATATTACCAAACAATTCTGGACTTGATAAATTTGCTAGTATGAAGATGTTTTTGGAAAAAATAGTAATAATATTGTATAATTACGTGGTTTTGTCCCTCAAAGCTAAGATGTAGAACGTTTTAATAAGTTAATTTTGATTTTGCATGAATCTAGTGAATAAAAAAAAATTGACATTTGCGCTGACTACACCCCTATATTATGTAAACGATGTCCCTCATATAGGCAGTGCTTATACGACGATCGCAGCCGATGTAGTGGCGCGATTTCAGAGGCTACTGGGACATCAAGTATTACTAATTACAGGTACAGATGAACATGGGCAAAAAATTCAGCGATCGGCAGAAAGTTTAGGGAAAGCGCCACAAGAATTTTGTGATGAAATTGTCCCTAGTTTTGTGAGTTTATGGCAATTATTAGACATTCAATACGATCGCTTTAGTCGGACTACTGCGCCTCGTCATGAAGCGATCGTTAAAGAATTCTTTGAGCGAGTCTGGGAATCTGGTGATATTTACCAGGGACAACAACAAGGATGGTACTGCGTATCCTGCGAAGAATTCAAAGAAGAACGGGATCTGCTAGAAGGACACCGTTGCCCAATTCATACTAACAAAGAAGTGGAGTGGCGAGACGAACAAAACTATTTTTTCCGCTTATCCAAATATCAAACTAAGCTGACAGAATTTTATCAATCTAAACCGGATTTTATTCAACCAGAAAGTCGGCGTAACGAAGTCCTGAGCTTTGTCAATCAAGGACTGCAAGACTTTTCCATTTCACGGGTGAATTTAGATTGGGGTTTTCCCGTACCAGTCGATCCCAAGCACACTCTTTATGTCTGGTTTGATGCGCTGCTAGGTTATGTCACAGCATTACTAGAACCAGATGCAGAACCGACTTTAGCAAATGCTTTAGAAACATGGTGGCCGATTAACCTGCACCTAATTGGTAAAGATATTCTGCGCTTCCATGCAGTTTACTGGCCAGCAATGCTGTTGTCAGCTAGCCTACCCTTGCCAGAAAGAGTATTTGGGCATGGCTTTTTGACTAAAGATGGTCTAAAGATGGGCAAAAGTCTGGGTAATACCCTTGATCCTGTGGCATTAGTTAAGAGCTATGGTAGTGATGCCGTTCGTTATTACTTCCTTAAGGAAATCGAATTTGGCAAAGATGGAGATTTTAATGAAGTTAGGTTCATTAATGTTCTGAATGCAGATTTAGCAAATGATTTAGGTAATTTGCTTAATCGCACTTTGAGCATGGTGAAAAAGTACTGTGGTGAGAATAAAGTACCATCAATCGGCAATGAAGCGATTCCTGACGAAAATCCTTTGAAAGCCATTGGTTTACGTCTAGGGGAACAGGTGAAACAAGCATACCAGGAGCTAGCTTTCAGTCAAGCTTGTGAGGCTATTCTTTCACTGGCGCAAGCCAGTAATAAATTTATTGATGAACAAGCTCCTTGGTCATTATATAAACAGGGACAGCAGGAGTCGGTGGAAAAGGTTCTCTACGCAGTTCTAGAATCAGTTAGACTAGCAGCTTATCTGCTATCCCCAATTATTCCGAACATTAGTAGCGATATTTATCAGCAGCTAGGCTTCAGAATAGATTTTAACGATCAAAAACAAAGTTCAGTTACTGCTCCTTTTGCAACCCATTCTACATGGGGTCTACTATCGAGCAAACAACAGTTGGGTACACCCCAACCGATTTTTAAGCGAATAGAACCCCCGAAAAACGATTAGTCCTTATCAAATTCTGATTTTGTTCAATCTTTTATTTTCTCACAAAATTTATCGTGGCTCAATTTAAATTAGCCGCTGAACATTATCATAAGCCGCTGTGACTAGCATCTAAAAGTTGGTAATTTGTATCAAAAATAACAGGGATAAAAATTGAGGTATCACAATGATGTTGAATAATTTGGAAAACGATTCAATATTTACGCCAGAACAAGTTTTAGAGAATCGGGGTAGGGTCGCCATATTTATTGATGGCTCAAATTTATTTTATGCTGCACTGCAACTAGGTATTGAAATAGATTACACGAAGTTATTATGTCGATTAACAGGAGGTTCTAGATTACTGCGTTCCTTTTTCTACACTGGTGTAGATCGGACAAACGAGAAGCAACAGGGGTTTCTGCTGTGGATGCGTCGCAATGGCTATCGAGTCATTGCTAAGGATTTAGTCCAGCTACCAGATGGATCGAAAAAAGCTAACCTGGATGTAGAAATAGCAGTAGACATGATGGCACTAGTAGATTCTTATGATACCGCAGTTTTAGTTAGCGGTGATGGGGATTTGGCTTATGCGGTAAATTCAGTCAGCTATCGTGGCGTGCGGGTAGAAGTAGTGAGCTTGCGGTCGATGACCAGCGACAGCTTAATTAATGTAAGCGATCGCTACATTGATTTAGAAGCTATCAAAGAAGATATTCAAAAAACCCCTCGCCAAAGCTATCCATACCGACCGTTATCTGGTATCGGTTTTTTGGAAGACCCCAGAACTAGTGATGGACACCTAGAAATCCAAGAATAATGGCGTATCAATTTCATAAAAGAGGGAGATGGAGAAAAAGAAAAATTCAAAATTTCTCCTCCACTCCCTCGTTTCTTATTTTACTTTTATTAATATTTGGTTTAGTCGCCTGCGGGGGCAAATCCCCACCAGCTTCCCAACAAAACACTGCGGATTCATCTAATCCAGATAGCAATTTGACTTTCTTTGATGTCACTCTAGAACAAGCAGATGAAGTGGGAAGACCAATTTGGAAAGTCAGGGCTAAACGGGCAAAATATACCAAAGAAAAACAAATTGGTCAGGCTGAAAGTCCTTATGGTGAACTATATCAAGATGGCAAAATTGTTTACCAAATCAAGGCAGATGTAGCAGATATTGAACAAGATGGGAAACAGTTGTTTCTTAAAGGTAAAATATTTGCCACAGATCCTAATAATGGGATTGTGTTGCAAGGTAATGAATTAGAATGGCGTCCCAAAGAAGATTTGTTGATTGTTCGTAACAAGATTAACGGTACTCATAAAAAATTACAAGCAGTAGCGCAGGAAGTGCGAGTTAAAACCCGCGAACAGCGGATGGAATTTTCTGGAGGAGTAGTAGCAAATTCTATCGATCCCCAGATGCAAGTGAGAACTGAACATTTAATCTGGAATATTAAAGAAGAAAAACTGATTGGCGATCGCCCCCTAGAAATTGACCGCTACAAAGATAATAAAATTAGCGATCGCGGTAAGGGAAATTCTGCCGAAGTCAACTTAAAAACAAAAATTGCCACTGTCCAAAAAAATGCTCAACTAGAATTGCTAGACCCACCACTGCAAATAGCTAGTAACTCTATGACCTGGAACATGAACGCAGAAACTGTCACCACAAACTCGCCGACGCGAATGTTCCAGCGTGCCGAAAACGTTACAGTGACAGCTAATCAAGGTGAAATGAAAATACCACAAAAAACCGTTTATTTAACAGGTAATGTCAACGCCGTTGGTCAGCGTCGCCAGTCTCTAAGAGCCAATACACTAACTTGGTATTTAGACAATAAGTTAGTTGAAGCTCAAGGAAATGTTGTTTATCAACAAATTGACCCACCATTAAATTTTGTGGGTGAAACAGCAGTTGGTAATCTGCAAACAGAAAATATTCTTGTCAAAGGTGGCAGTTCTAGCGGTAGGGTAGTAACGGAGATTATTCCTCAAGAAAGAGCCAAGCGTCAGTAGTAAAGTTAGGGTGAATGGGGCCCACCTTCACCCATAAATTTTGGGTTAGTCGAGTACTAGACTAGGATCTTAGTAATACAAGTCTTTTGATAGCCCATGAATGGATCAAACCGATTAGGTAAGGAATCCTTGCCAACATCCCAGCAAGTAGAACATTCCCACCATCACGATACAGACCACGAGCATACAGATCGTACTCATGGAACTGGAGAGTCAGCTCATCCTCATATCCATAGCGAAGAGTCTTTACGGCGAATTGTCAATCGATTATCGCGTATAGAAGGACATGTTCGAGGTATTAAGTCAATGGTGCAGCAAAGTGCCCCTTGTCCTGATGTTCTACTGCAAATTGCCGCAGTGCGAGGCGCGTTGGATCGGGTAGCGCGAATTGTTTTGGATGAACATTTAACTGAGTGTATTGGTAGAGCCGCACAAGAAGGTAATATTGACGTTGAAATTAAACAGTTAAAAGCTGCTTTAGATCGATTTTTGCCTTAAAAATTAGAAAAATAATGTAAAATGCATTTGCCAAATTGCTGATGCACTAGCAGCAATACATCAAAATTTAATAGTGCATCGTAACATTCACTCTAGCAACATCAGATTGCAAACTAGTAAACAACCTATTTTTATAGACTTTCTTTTGTTCACTTTTTCTAGGAGTGAAGGAGGTAAAAGCTTATTTTATCAGATAATATGTTGTGCAATTACGATGGTTTTTAGCTAGACTATGATTTTAAAAAATTATCAATTTCATTATTCTTTAACTGGCACTTTAGATCAACCACTAATTTTTTTCTTGCATGGCTTCATGGGAAACATTGATGAATTTGATGAAGCCATAAAATTACTATTTAATGAATTTTACTGTTTAACACTTGACCTCCCCGGACATGGCAAAACTCAAGTTTTGAGTGAGGACGAGTACTATACAATGGCAAACACTGCTGATGCTTTAATCAACTTATTAGATGAATTAAAAATTTATAAATGCTTTTTAGTTGGTTATTCAATGGGTGGAAGATTGGCTTTATACCTAGCCCTGCATTTTCCAGAACGTTTTCATAAAGTTGTGCTAGAGTCAGCTTCCCCAGGTTTACCAACAGCAGCAGAACAATTAGAACGGATTAAATTTGATACACAAATAGGTAGAAAATTAACAAGAATTTTTGAAAAAAGTGATTTTGCCGTTTTTTTATCAAACTGGTATAATCAACCAATTTTTGGTTATATAAAAAATCATTCAGAGTACGATCGCATGGTAGAAAGTCGGTTGCAGAACAATCCACAAGAATTAGATAAATCACTGCGCTTTCTGGGTACTGGATGCCAACCTTCTTTATGGGAAAAGCTAAAATGCAATACAATTCCCATGCTTTTACTAGTCGGTGAATACGATCAAAAATTTATATCTATTAATACAGAAATGGCTAAAATATGTGAATTTACTCAGATAAAAATAATTAGTAATACTGGACACAATATCCACTTTGAAAATACCTTGGCATTTGTGGAAAATATTAAAAATTTTTTGTCCGCAGCAAATTAAAAATTAAGATAACCTCACTACTTCTTTACTGCCTTGCTAGAAGGAGTTGGGGATGGTGGCAAATTTGGGGCTGTTGGTTGCTTCGCTGCGGTCAATTCTTCTTGCAACATTTTCTGATAAACTTTAGGCAAAGAGTTACTAACAGAATTAGTCTCTATGCCATATCCTAGACTTGTCCAGGTGGGAGAGAGTCGCCGCAAAACATCATTTAACTTTCCCTGACGTAACAGTTGCGAAATATCAGCTCCCCAAACTTTAGAATCATTTAACCAACGGTAAACTACTACATCTTGATATTCTGCTTCAAAACTATAAGCAGTCCAAAACATCATCTGCATCGGCTTTGGGTGATAACGAGGGGCTAAACGATACCAAGTAATGTTGATAATTTGATATCTGCCAGCAGCGGTAGAACAATTACCTGTGTTGGGGCCTGTGATAATTGTGACGCATATCTCAGGATGTCGGCTGAGGTCGTTGACTTGCTGTCCCCCATACAACAGTGAATAGGGACGCTTTCCACTAGCCTCACTTGCCGAGATAGTTCGCATTAAAGCGCGGATATAAGGGTCGCCCTGTTTCATCACCAAAGGCGGCTGTTTATTTTCAAAGATGGGATCGGAAGGCGATCGCAAGTCTCCAATATACCATTGCAACAAATACACAAAGCCGAGAAGCGCGGCTATTGGGCCAATAAGTTTTTCAACACCTTTGAATTCAAAGCCTTTCAGAGTCTGACTCCTTCAAATTCACTCTTTTTGCTAACAAAAATCACCGACGAACTGATTCTAGTAAAGTTCACACCTGATTGTTAGTTATTATTTCCGGTTTGCTCATTTTTTTCGGAATTAGCAAAAAACAGTATAAATACAGAAGTTTGTAAGTAACTGAAATACAAAATGCAGGACTTACGCATCAAATAAGTAGTAAGACAAAATTAATTACATAAATTTTGACCTGATATCGTGTCCGCATAATTAGTTATGATTCCCACAGTCATTGCACCCCACACGCCAGTCGCTCATGGGGGAAACCCCCAGACGCTCGTTCGCCCTTGGCGTCTCCCCGCAGGAGTTGACTCGCTTGCCGCCGGCGCTATGCGCGGCATCGTCTCCCCGCAGGAGTTGACCGCGCTGGCTCCCCTTAATTCCCTCCGCTTGCGGGGAGGGGAAACAAAGCGTAGCTTTGGCAGGGTGGGGTGATTCGGGTTTGATAAGTAATCAAGCGGACATGAGATGAAACCCTTATCCAGCCTAAAACCTAATGTGTAAATATTTCTGTCCGATTACTTATAAAGAGTTTTTACCTCCTGCCTCAACCTCATTGCAAAGATTTCAATTGAAGTTGACACCAACGCACAACTGCGATCCCCTACAAAAGGTCTGTATTACGACTGATTGAGAACTGCAATCAGGGAGATTGGGTAATTAATGAGTCTGTTCTTTTAGCCCCGCATCAACTTCGTATCTTAAAATACCAGGAATTTTCTGAAGACACCGTAGATAACAAATGTTACTGTGGTCTAGTTGAAAACCAAGAGGCAGATAGCCTTTACCAATATTGAATCTGCTTTGTGTTTTTACACAATAGTCATAGTCATGGGCACAATATTCAAGTAGCTTGAAATATGAAAATCACTCCTATTCACCACCAGTTTGAAAAACTATGGTTAACCGTTTTACTTCCGTGAGTACTGCTCTCACACTTAAGGTAGTTGGAATAATCTGCATTTTGTCCTTTTTCGTTGACTTTTTGATTCTGTTGTTACCCTTTCAACCCACCGATCGGGTATGGCAAATCAATTTGGGAACCGCGCTCGTTGATCGAGGAATTGTTCCTCTAGTCGGTTTGGGGCTTCTATTTGCTGCCTATTGGATTGAAAATGCTGATGCCGCAAGCGATCGCCCCCAAGGTATCGATTTAAGATTTCCTGCGGTGATTATCTCAAGTATTTTAGGGTTGATGTTCTTGCTGATTTTTCCCCTGCACCTAAATAACGTCAATCAAGCCAAGGCTCAAACACTCAACCGAATCACTCAAGAAGCAGACCAAGCAGAAAATCAACTGAACACTCGGTTATCGCAATTGCAAGCACAACTGAATACTGATCAAGGAAAAGCGCAACTAGACCAGCTGCGAAACCAAACCAAAGCTCAGTTTAGTGAAATCCTCAAAGATGACCAAAAATATAAACAAGCAATTGAAAGCCCTCAAATTCCCGCAAATATAAAAGAGTTACTCAAGAAGGCTAAAACAAATCCCCAAGTACTTGACAAAGCTATCGAACAACAAACAGATGTTCAAACGCTGCAAACTCAACAACTGAGCCAACTTCGCCAGCGCCGAGACGAAGCACTGCAACAAGCTAAAGATACTGCTTGGAAGTCTGGACTGCGGATTGGTATTAGCAGTTTGCTATTGTCCATTGGTTACATTATCATCGGCTGGACAGGCTTAAGAGGTAGGGGTGCTGTACAAGGTGGTAAACCTAGAACTGCCGCACGCTAATCCACTATTGGCATGGCAGTAGGATGTATCCAAAAATTATTGACGGATTATACTGCCATGCGCCTAATAGCTAATAACAATAAAAAGGCAATTATCACTGAGTAAAATCACTATAAAACTTGAGTAATGTTCTCAATTTACATACTGACATATAACGAAGAACTAGATATTGCTGCTTGTATCGAATCGGCGATGTTATCAGATGACATCATTGTTGTGGATTCATGCAGTAGCGATCGCACTGTGGAAATCGCCAGTCGCTATCCCATCCGCGTTGTCCAACACGCTTTTGAAAGCCACGGCCGCCAACGCACCTGGATGTTAGAGTCTATACCCCCGAAGCATCAATGGGTTTACATTCTCGAAGCTGACGAGCGGATGACACCAGAACTGTTTGCGGAATGCGAAAAGGCAAGTCAGAATCCAGACTACATCGGTTACTATGTGGCTGAACGCGTCATGTTCATGAATCGTTGGATTCGCTACAGCACACAGTATCCCCGTTACCAAATGCGACTCTTCCGCCACGGAAAAGTGTGGTTTACAGACTACGGTCATACTGAGCGGGAAGTTTGTGAGGGTGCAACTAGTTTTTTAAAAGAAACATACCCACACTACACTTGCAGCAAAGGTTTGAGCCGCTGGATTGACAAGCACAACCGTTATTCTACGGATGAAGCTCAAGAAACGTTGTATCAGCTAGAACAGGGTAAGGTTAACTGGCAAGATTTATTCTTTGGTAAATCGGAAGTCGAAAGACGGCGTGCCCTGAAAGATTTGTCTTTGCGTTTGCCCGCCAGGCCGTTGCTACGGTTTGTATATATGTATTTTATTTTAGGCGGATGTTTAGATGGACGCGCTGGAGTCGCTTGGTGTACATTGCAGGCATTCTACGAATACCTGATTTTGCTCAAAGTCTGGGAAATGAAGTATCTACCAAAACCTAATTTAGATACAACAGCAATTTTGGTACAAGAGAGTACGCAACAGGTGCAGTGCGCGGATTCTGAAACTACACAGGTTGATGCGGCGTGAAGAGGACTGGAGATTAGAAGGATTTGCTGTATAGCGATCGCAAAATCATAGGCGCACAGACGTGCTATACAGATCCCTGACTTCGTAAAAGTTGTCGGGGATCTTGTTTTTCATGATTCAAGACTAGTAGTCTGTCAATAAATAATTGATAGATATATTCCCTGTAGAGACGGCGATTTATCGCGTCTCTCTAACCGTCAAAATGAATTTGACAGACCACTAGATCAAAATTCCAAACTTTCTAGTGGGTTCTATATTCAGGGCGGGCAGGATACTCACTCCACAAGATGGATAATTTATTTATTGGAAATACTTAATAAATTAATATTTTTAACAGAACATAAAATTTTACCTTTACCGTTGATTTGCAGTAGGGTTTTGACGTGCTGGAGGAAGTTTAGCTGTTTGTTAGATGTGGTAGCCCAAAAGTCATCACGGCGATAAACGACTTTTTCTTTGTCTGCTTTGCCATCGTCGTTGAAAACGGTGATGCTGCTTTTTTTTACCGAAAGGTGGATTTGTTAATACTAATTCAAAGCGATCGCCTGGATCTGCCATCAAGCTATCTTTGGCTTCCACTGGACTGTCATCGCCAGCAACACTGTGTAGATAGAGGTTCCGATATCTAAACCAATCCAAGTTTCTGAGTTGATGAGTTCTACCAATCGCTTGAGTTTGGCGGGGTCTTGAATTTTGTTTTGTGATTTGCGAAAGATAACGCCCAATAGTCCTTTTTCTTTACCAAGCCCCGTTGGGGCGGGTGTGGGGGTGTAGGGGTGTAGGGGTTGCATGGTGAAGAACTAGCCCCAACCACCCTTGGGTCAAAAGCCCTGCCCCTTGGGGCAACCGTGTTGTCCGGGGTTTCAATCCAAAGGACTTCACCTTACACCCTTACACCCTTAAACCCTTAAACCCTTACACCCCTAATGAACCAGGTTTTCTAAGGTGTGGCAGTACTGGGTTTCTAAAGCATCACCATCTTGCGATCGCAGTGCTTCCCAACTGTATTCTGGGGGTATAGTGGAACGTTTGCCCAAAGGTGGGGGAAGTTGCTTTTGTTCTTCAACCATCTTCAGGAACAGCAAATAGGTAAGCTGTTCTACATAGTCACTGTAGCTAACGCCATCATCTCGGAGGACATTGCAGTAGTTCCAGAGTTTTTGAACGATGGTTGAGAATTCGTTAGCCATTGAGTGATGCTACAGGTAGTTTCATTAGTAACGAAGAATTATATATTTTTGAGATGGCGATCGCTGTGAAGACAGGCTCAAATTCATATTTGGTTGCTTACTTCCAGCCATCATGCAAGCCTCACCTGTTGTCTACCTGATGAATGCATCGCTGCGAAAAATCCCAAAGCTTGAGTATATTACAGTTATGAGGTGTATTTTTTCGCGAATGATTGAGAAAGTATAAAATAAAACATTTTTTGGTACTAGATCATTTCTAATAGTAATTAACCCTTAGTTAGCAAGATAGCTCTGTGCTTTCGGAGTATCATAATGAGCTTCATTAACCTGGATTTGGTCTTCAGCGCAATTACTAGCATCGCCAATCCTTTGATTAAAGAAAAAATTCTGCGATCAGAGACTGTAATTAAGTTACTCCAGCAATTTAACCTAGATCCAGAGCATCCACCTGCTGATTTTAGTGGTGTTTATGCCTACGCCTTAGTAGAATACGGTGTTGGCAAACCAAAACCATTGCTGGAATTATTACGACAAGAAGCAATTAAACAAGCTTTTCGCACAGCATTAGACCACAATAACCCCTCAATTCTGCTTTCTGAGGTTGATACTTTTCTAGATGCCTATACCTTGGGTGATGATATCAGAAGTTTGGAACTTGATGTTAGGCGAGAAGTAGCTGAATTTGCGACGGTATTTATCGAAGTTGCTAAACGCACTCGCACACCTGCTGATGTATTGCTGAACCAGAAAATTGGTTCTCTACATAAAAGGATTGCGAGTATCCAAGAACAACTGGAAAGATTGCCGACGCTGGAGGGAATTCGCACAGAAATAGCACGATTAGCAGTAGAGAATTATCCTGCATTACCAGGAAATGTAACTGAAAACCAATGTAGAGCGATCGCACTTGCCCAGCAGATGCGAGGATGGTTTGAAACCTTGGGCTATGACTTTGAAAAATATCAAATCTGGGCAGAGGAATATTTTGAATGGATAATTCACATTCCAGTACGTCGCAGCTATGACCGCATTCTTATACGTGGTGTTGCTGGAGAAATTGGACTGAGTGATGTGATGGCATTGCGTTCCTCAGTTAATGAACAAAAAACTGATGAAGGATGGTTAGTAACTACTCGCCGTATTTCCCGTGCTGCAAGGGATGAAGTCAAGAAGGAAGAAAATCATCGCCTTGATTGTTTCACTTTTGACGAACTGATTGACCTGGATGCTGACTTTAGTGGGTATCTCGACTGGTTAGAAGCGGAAATCAAACGTCGAAAAATTGATACTAAGTATGTACCACTTGCTTGTACAAAAGAAGAAATTGACCCAATTACCAAGCGGCGAATTGGGGTGAGCCGATATGAACAAGAAGACGGATGGATTGATGGATATATCGACTTATGGCTTGATGACCCTGCAAAAGAGCATATTTCCATTCTGGGAGAATTTGGCACAGGTAAAACTTGGTTTGTCTTTCACTATGCTTGGACTGCGCTGCAACGTTACCGCGATGCCCAAAAACGTGGTATTGAACGTCCCCGCCTTCCTTTAGTAATTACGTTGCGTGACTTTGCGAGGGCGCTAAATGTGGAGAATGTTTTAGCAGGTTTCTTTTTTACGCAACACAATATCCGCATCAACAGCGAAGTTTTTGACCAACTCAATCGCATGGGTAAATTGCTGCTTATTTTCGATGGCTTTGATGAAATGGCAGCAAAAGTTGACCGTCAACAGATGATTAATAACTTCTGGGAATTGGCAAAGGTGGTAGTTCCTGGTGCTAAAGTTATCCTCACCTGTCGTACTGAGCATTTTCCAGAGGCGAAGGAAGGACGTGCTTTACTAAATGCAGAACTGCAAGCATCTACTAAAAAATTAACTGGCGAAACACCGCAATTTGAAGTCTTGGAATTGGAGAAATTCAACGATGAGCAAATTCGGCAGGTGTTGTCATACCAAGCCCAAGCAGCGACAGTTGAACAAGTAATGGGCAATCCGCAATTATTAGACTTAGCCCGTCGTCCAGTAATGACTGACTTAATTTTGGAAGCATTGCCAGATATTGAAGCGGGTAAACCTGTGGATATGTCACGGGTTTATTTATATGCAGTGCGGCGCAAGATGGAACGCGATATTAAGGCAGAACGTACTTTTACTTCGTTGGCAGACAAACTGTACTTCTTGTGCGAACTTTCTTGGGAAATGCTGTCTAATGACCAGATGAGCCTGAATTATCGGCTGTTTCCAGAACGCATTCGCCGCTTATTTGGTTCTAGTGTTCAAGAAGAGAAGGATTTAGACCACTGGCATTATGACATGATGGCGCAGACGATGCTTGTCCGCAATGCTGATGGTGACTATACTCCAGCGCATAGATCGTTGTTAGAGTTTTTTGTGGCGTATAAATTTACCGCAGAGTTGGGGACATTGGCTAGCGATTTTACGGAATTATCTCAAGCACAGTCATGTTTGGATGGCAGTGCTACGCCTATTGATTATACTTGGTCTGGTTATTTTTCGCGTCAAGGGAGTAGTGAGGCGATGCCTGCGGCAACCCCTTTGGGGAACGCACCACTCAGGGAATTTAGAAGTGAGTCTTTGGATAAGCTGAGGAAAACTTTTGGCAAAGCACCACTTACGAAAACAGTTATGGATTTACTTTTGCCGATGTTAGGTAATAGTGAGTCTTTGTCTCTTGTTTCTGTAATTGAGGCAACACGAGGTAAAAGCGAAGATGAGGTGGGCTATGTGGGTGGAAATGCAGCGACTCTGTCCGTAAAGTTAGATAAAGCGGTGTTAGATGGGAAAGATTTATCGTATGCAGTGATCAAGAGGGCTGATTTTTCTAATGATAGTTTACGAGGTGTGAATTTTACTACAGCAAATTTAGCAGAATCATTCTTTGCTAAAGTTTTAGGCAGTGTTTTGTCAGTAACATTTAGTCCAGATGGAAACTTGTTAGCAACTGGTGATAGTAATGGCTTTGTTCGTTTGTGGGAAGCTACTAGTGGAAATGAAATCTTGACCTTTAAAGGTCACACTGATTGGGTACGTTCAATTACATTCAGTCCAGAGGGTAAAACCTTTGCTAGTGGCAGTGATGATATGACAATTAGATTATGGAATATCAGCACTGGTGAATGTCTGCAAATTTTTCAGGAGTTTAATTACTCAGTTGCTTTTAGTCCAAATGGAAGAATTGTTGCTACTAGTGGTGTTAATCAAACAATAAAACTCTGGGATGTTATTACTGGCGAATGCCTTAAAACTTTAAAAGGTCATACGAGTTGGATATGGTCAGTTGCTTTCAGCCCAGACGGTAATGTTCTTGCTAGTAGTGGTGATGATCGAACGATCAGACTATGGGATATTCAGAGGGGTAAATGTTTTAAAGTTTTAGAAGCACATGAAAAGAAGATATACTCAGTTACCTTTAGCCCAGATGGTAAGACTTTAGCTAGTAGTTGTGATGATACAACTGTAAAAATATGGAACCTTCAAACTGGTGAATGTGTAAACACTTGCCGGGGTCATACCCAAGGTGTATTTTCAGTTGCATTTAGTCCTAACAGCGATATGCTTATCAGTGGTAGTATTGACCAAACAGTAAAGCTATGGAAAGTAAGTACTGGTCAATGCTTAAAAACTTTTTATGGACATACAGATGTTGTACGCTCAGTATCTTTTAACGCAGATAGTCAACAAATTGCTAGTGTAAGCCATGACCAAACAGTAAGACTATGGGACATCCAAAATGGTGAATGTTTGAAAATTTTGCAGGGTTACAGTAATTGGATATGTTCAGTGACTTTTAGTCCAGATAGTAAATTTATTTTGAGTAGCAGTTTTGACCAAAGTCTGAAGCTATGGGATGTTGAGACTGGCAAATGCTTAAAAACTTTACATAAAAGCAGCAATTCGATATCCTCAGCAGTATTTAGTTCAGATGGTCAAAAACTTGCCAGTGATAGCAGTAATGATACTGTTAAAATATGGGATGTTAGCAGTGGAGAATGCCTAACTACCTTGTATGGGCATTCCAATTGGGTTTGGTCAGTTAGCTTTAATTCAAATGGTGAAATCCTTGCAAGTGGAAGTGCAGACAAAAAAATCATAATTTGGAATGTTTACAACGGAGAACGTCTCAAAACTTTAGAAGGTCATACTAATTCAATATCTTCTGTTGTTTTTAGCCCAAGAAATCCAATCCTTGCTAGTAGTAGTCTTGACCAAACAGTGAAACTTTGGGATGTTTTTGGTGGTGAATGTCTTAATACATTAGAAGGACATACTAGCTTAGTTAATTCAGTTGCTTTTAGTCCAGATGGTAAAACTATCGCCAGTGCTAGTAGTGACTATACCTTGAAAATATGGGAGATCAGCACAGGAGAGTGCTTAAAAACTTTACACGGACACACTGATAAAGTTTCTTCAGTTGCTTTTAGTTATGATGATCAAACTCTTGCCAGTGCTAGTAATGACCAAACTCTGAAAATATGGGATATCAACACAGGAGAGTGCTTAAAAACTTTACACGGACACACTGATAAAGTTTCTTCAATTGCTTTTAGTTATGATGGTCAAACTCTTGCAAGTACAGGCAAAGATGACACAATTAAGTTTTGGAATGTCAAAACTAGCGAATGTCTGAAAACACTAATCAATGAAAGACCCTATGAAAACATGGATATCACGGGCGTTATTGGTGTAACCGAAGCAGAGAAAGCAACGCTCAAAGCTTTAGGTGCAATCGATAATGGAAAATAGAAAAGCAACTGCAATACCCATGACCCAGAATTGTTAGATCGCTCCACTCAATTCCTTTACACTAATACAGAAATAGCGATCGCATCACCAATTCTGACACGTCTTGAATGTGCGATCGCTTCAATCTTCTATGATCGCACTACCCATCCCTTTACACTAATACAGTAATAGCGATCGCATCACCAATTCTGACACGTCTTGAATGTGCGATCGCTTCAATCTTCTATGATCGCACTACCCATCCCTTTACACTAATACAGTAATAGCGATCGCATCGCCAATTCTGACACGTCTTTTATGTGCGATCGCATCAGTAAAGTTCTTCCTCTTCACCATACTGTATTGGTGCTTCACCATGAAACTCAAGAATTTTAGGCTTTTTCATTTTGGTATTAGCAGGCTCAATTTTTTCTAAGTGTAAATCAAATTCCCATTCATCCCGCAAATCAAAGATAAATTGTAGATGATTTCCAGGATTTTTGTTGGGGACGCTTGAGGTTAGTTTCAATCGGGTAACTCAAGCAAGAATTGAGTTGCTGGAGATATTTGAGGGAGAATAGGTGATAAGTGCTGCTAACTTCAACACCGTCAGGTTGGAGAAATTCTAGGATGGTTTGAAAGTCCCGCAGAATTGTTCCTGGGGGATCTTGGGTGATAGTTTGCTGTTGGAGGAGTTGCTTTTTGTCTTCCGTGAGGGTTGGGAGTTGTTCGCGGAGATGATTGGGGACAGGCAATAGTCGTTTAATCATCTAATTTCAATATATTGTTAACAGTGACAATACTTTGTTAAAAGTGACATTAATCTGTTAACAGTGACAAATAATTAGTTAATACACATAATATCTAAGAACTTGCAACAATCATTTACAAGTCTTATAAAGAAAAGTAACATCCTCTAAGAATAACCAGTCGCCATCGGATTGGTTAATGTCTATGTGTATGCTTATAGGAAAATAGCTGATTTCCAGCAGCAGGAAACTTGCTAGCGTTGTAAACAGTTACTTGCGGCAGAATCTGCCAAAGTTAAAGCCTTCGGAATTTGACGAATCTGCTGGTATGGATACGAATAACAAAAGTTCCTCTAGCTTAAAACAGGAGAATCGGGGCTTGGTAATCGATCGCCTAAAACAGGACTTAAAAAACGACCTGATTGCTGGTTTGTTGGTAATAATTCCCCTAGCAACCACTATCTGGCTGACAATTACCATTGCTAATTGGGTAATCAACTTCCTCACCCAAATTCCCAAACAATTGAATCCCTTTGATGGGTTAAACCCAGTTTTGGTAAATATACTTAATTTATTAGTAGGGTTAGCTGTACCACTACTAAGTATATTACTGATGGGCTTGATGGCTCGGAATATAGCTGGGCGGTGGTTGTTAGATTTTGGTGAGCGATTATTACAGGCAATTCCTTTAGCAGGACAAGTATACAAAACTCTCAAACAGCTTTTAGAAACAATACTGAAAGATTCTAATGGCAAGTTTCGTCGGGTAATTTTTGGTAGAGTATCCCCGCCGAGGAATTTGGGCGATCGCTTTTGTTACTGGTGCAATCAGCAGTGATATCCAAACCCAGATATCTCGCCCCGTGCTAAGTGTTTTTATCCCCACCACCCCAAATCCGACTACCGGATGGTACGCAGTCGTTCCTGAAGACGAGGTGGTGAACCTCTCCATGTCGATTGAAGACGCTTTTAAAATAGTTGTATCAGGTGGCATTGTCGCACCTAATACGCCTTTGGTTTTCTCCAAAGAGTCCACATTGGAAGTGAAACACGACGAAATCAAGCAGCAGGTTATTCCCGTTGAAGAAACTTAATAATCAATCTGGCATAGTCCCAAGCAAATGCGTAATGTTGTTGTTTAACTGTGCCAAAATTGATATGATTGTAAGTTTGTCTTGCCTATTTAATCAGTTCTCGCACAATCACCCCTCAGTTTTATGCAACCTCGTAAACCCCAGCAAATTGCTCGTGAATTGGCGCTTTTAAGCCTCAGCCAATTGCCAGTCAACCCAAAGAAATTAGATAAATTGGAAGACGATCAACTAGTATCCAAGTTGGTACTAGGTGCAGTACGCACTCTAACCACAGAAGTACAAGATACCCTCGATAATGCCGCAGGTGAACTACAACGTAGTAATGATCGCCTTTTAAGTAGCCAAACTCGGGCCTCCGACCTCAATACTGCCAGAACAATGCTTCAAGAAGCGATCGCCTGCACTCAGACAGCAATTAATCAGTTGGGTACGGCAGTTGATTTCCCAGTATTGATTCAGTTAGCTAATCAGGACAAGGGAGTTCGGAATTATGCCAAAGAGCTTGTAATTACCGTCAACGAAAATCGACACATTATAGATGAACTGATTTCTGCTGCTTTAGTAGATTGGCAAGTAACTCGTCTCGCCCAAATTGACCGCGATATCTTGCAAATTGCTGTGGCAGAAATGAAGTTTTTAGGAGTTCCAGATAGTATCGCCATCAATGAAGCTGTGGAGCTAGCCAAACGCTACAGTGGAGACGATGGTCATCGGTTTATTAATGGTGTTTTGCGCCGAGTCACTGAGCAGAAAAAAACTGCGTAGTACTGCCGCGGAATTCATAATTTCTATACTGCTGTGGAAAAAAGTCTGTAGCCGCTTCTGCGGCTTCCTCCAAGGGAAACTTCTCCCTTTGGGAGTAAGAGTAAATGCTGTGCTAACGCAAAAAATCCTCTGTTGTAACGATTCTCCTCAAACCGGCGTTGAAAGGTGAGGATAACCCGGAAGTTTTCACCCCAAGAAAAAGTGCAAAGTTAAATTAAACTCATAACTTATAACTTATAACTTATAACTAATACTGCTGCAATGGTTTTTAATTGGTTCCGTCGTCAACATAACGATTCCTCTAACACTCGCTCTGATCAGAAACAGGAAGAAACTCCTCCTGCACAAGAACCCCAACCAGAGCCAGCCAAAACCTCAACACCAACTGCTGAAACTGCACCAGACACAACGGCAGACTTATTGGCATTTGCGAAAGCTGCCTACAAAAATATTCAGCAAAAACAGCAAGTTGAGGTAGTAGAAACCCCACCTGATTCAGCAGATACCTTAGCATCATCAATACAACCTGAAACCGCAGAAACGGTCATTGCAGAAATCACTGAAGCAGAAGCAACTGAGGAACCTGCTAGTACAACTGTAGAAACTACACAGCCAGAAGTTATCCAAGCTGCGAGTGAGGAAGAAATTACAGAAGATTCCTCAGTGGCAGCAATTGCCGAACAGCCAGATGTCAAAAACCCAGAACTCGCGGCGAGTGAAATTAAATCAACACCCACCGAACCACTAGCTACGCCAGAGGCAACACAGCCAACAGTACCATCCTTCTTAGAACGGGCGGCGGCAGAACGGCAAGCAAAGCTAGAACAACTAATAGCCACTGCCATTGAAGTTCCAGAACCGGAGGTAGCACAGCCAGTAGCTACAACCTTAGAGACAGAAGAAGAAATTCCTGGATTGGTATTTGATGATGGCTTTGTCTGGTCAGCGAAAGTTCTAGCAGCTCAAGGTAGAAGTGCAGAAGACGTTTCTATTGAAGAAATTACCTGGCTGAAAAAGCTTCGGCAAGGATTAGATAAAACTCGCCGTAGTATTCTCAATCAACTAAAGGCAATCGTTGGTCAAGGGCCGCTAAACCAAACTGCTGTTACGGAAATTGAGGCATTGCTTTTGCAAGCGGATGTGGGTGTAGAGGCGACAGACTTTATTATCAATGCTCTACAGACAAAACTGCGAGAAGAAGTTACTGCACCTGAAGAAGCGATCGCTTTCCTGAAAAAAATCCTTCGGGATATGCTGGATGCACCGAGCAAAACCTCTCACAAAACTACCTTTACCCCAGAAAAAGAAACCTTGAATATTTGGTTAATTACTGGGGTGAATGGTGCCGGTAAAACCACCACTATTGGTAAAATTGCCCATCTTGGACAAAAATCTGGCTATAAATGCCTGATTGGGGCAGCAGACACCTTCCGTGCCGCCGCCGTGGAACAGGTGAAGGTTTGGGGTAGTAGAAGCGGCGTGGATGTAATTGCTAATCCGGGAAAGAATACAGATCCGGCAGCAGTTGTATTTGATGCGATCGCAGCCGCCCAAGCGCGTCAAACCGAATTACTTCTGGTAGATACAGCTGGGCGACTGCAAAACAAGAAAAATTTAATGGACGAACTCGGTAAAATCCGGCGAATTATTGATAAAAAAGCTCCAAATGCCAAGGTAGAATCACTATTGGTTCTAGATGCCACTTTAGGCCAAAATGGACTGCGGCAAGCCGAAGTTTTTTCCCAAGCTGCCCAACTCAGTGGTGTTGTCTTAACCAAGCTAGATGGCACTGCTAAAGGCGGCGTTGCCCTTGCCGTTGTGCAGCAGCTAGGTTTACCCATTCGCTTTATTGGTGCTGGCGAAGGAATTGAAGACCTACGCCCCTTTTCGAGCTATGAGTTTGTCGAAGCTCTCTTGAGTGGTTAGTTGAAAAATTTCGAGTTAAAAATTTTTCTTAACAAACTTAGGGCTTATGCAATACTGTATGATTCTTCTCTGGGAGACACTGCGCGTTGGCGTAAGCCTCTGACAAAGAAGGAGATTCGATAAATTAAGCTTTTTAGCGATTTTTGCGTAAGTCCTAAAACTGATAAATTTAGGGATGACTGATCTGCTATTATCACTTGAACTAACTAGAAACAGCTCAAGTCCTAAAATCATGAATTTGTCACAATAAATGGGTAACTTTTGCTAAAATTTCTAGCTAATGCTATTTTTGAAGTCTTAAACAGGCTTTTTAAATGTAGTAGTACGGTATTTAGTGCGACATACAAAAGTGCCTAGACTTTGATCTTGCAGCAATTGAAAAGGGAATCGAGATGCTCACCCCCACAAATACAATTATTATATTGTGGGATGGACAGCAGTCTCAGTGGTGAACTTATTTATATATTCTCAGATTTGGGAATGAGTGTAAGTCTGTTTTTTACCAAGCAAAGCTCGATTTGAGCGCTTATAGAGGTTTTCACTCAAAAGATTTGTAGTCTCCTAGTTTCCTCTGCCCAAACAGTCCCTCGGAAAGCGTTATAAATTATTCTTTGAATAAAGTATTTTTATGACTTTAGAGATATGCTTTGGTAATTAAGCTATGAAAAAATGAAAAGCTTTCTGAAATATCAGCAAAACTAGTAATTTTTACGGGTAGAGTTTGGACTAAAAATACATGATTTGAAATTACTAATATTCCATTAGAAATACAATAAGCAAATAAAATACTTATAAAATTTGCCTGTTACGTCTTTATACTCTTGCTAAAATGACAAGTCTTGTCTAAATATGGTTTAGCAATGCCAAAAGCCAAAAGATTTATAAGTAATCTAAAATCTGCCAATATAAAGTGCAATAATACCTGTGCCTGTGTCTCAACTGCCCTCTCAACCCATTGATAATAATAGTAGTGCCGCGACGGATGTCACACCAGTCGTGGCACTTAAAGAACTGGTGGCAAGGTTGCACCGGGAACAGAACAAAATTCAAGATTTGCTAAGTTCTTTAGGATTTGCCCTGAGAAGTTTTAATAATTTGAATCAGTTTTTGGAACTGATTCCGCTGATGGCAACAAGAGTGACAGATGCAGACGGTAGCGCCCTGTTTCTCTACAAACCTAATGGTCAAGTCAGGTTAGAACAGTTACATTGGCAAGATAGTGGCCAGCGCAAGAATATCCGCAAAGCGCTAGAAATAGCCAGTAGTCAAATCACGCTTTTGCCAAATACTGCCCCCCTAGCTAATGCCACAGGAATTTTAGATGATCAGATGCATCGCTATTTGGGGCCAGATGTGCAAATCTTTGGTACGGCAATTCTGGTAAAGCATACAGAACGGGGATGGCTCTATGTCTTGAGCCGCGATCGAGAATATAGTTGGACAGAAACCAGGCAAAAGTTAGTTAGGTTAGTGGCAGATCAAACAGCAGTAGCGATCGAAAACGATGAACTAGCTGTAGAACTAAGAAAAAAAGAACGCCTAGACCAAGAATTAGAAATTGGCGCAGAAATTCAACGGCGACTTCTACCACGTCAATGCCCTACAGTTCCTGGTGCAGTCCTAGCGGCACGCTGTAAACCTGCCAATCGTGTTGGCGGAGACTACTACGACTTTATTGCTACCAATCATAATAAGATTCAGCCCAAGATCAAAGGTGGCACCGAAACTAGTCGCTGGGGTTTGGTTATTGGAGATGTCATGGGCAAAGGTGTCCCTGCTGGGCTGATTATGACGATGATGCGGGGAATGCTACGAGGAGAAGTGTTACATGGTAATTCCCCCGCCAGAATTTTACAAAACTTAAATAGAGTTATGTATGCGGATTTGGAAAATTCCCATCGCTTTGTAACACTATTTTACTCAGAATATAACCCCCACAGCCGAATTCTGTCTTATAGCAATGCGGCACACAATCCTCCCTTGTGGTGGCACGCAGCGACAAAAACTGTCACCCGTTTAGATACTTTAGGAATGCTAATCGGCTTGGATGCTAACAGCCAATATGAAGATGCCCAGGCACAGTTAGAGCCTGGAGATACAATTATTTATTATACAGATGGCTTGACTGATGCCGCTGCTGCTGGTGGCGATCGCTTCGATGAAGACAATTTTGTTGCTGGCTTTAATACTGCTTGTAAATACTGCAATGGCCCAGAGGAGATTGTAGATTACTTATTTAACCAAGTTCAGCAATTCATCGGTGCTGATAAACAAAACACTGATGATATGACACTAGTTGTTCTGCAAATTTTATAATCATTGGGCATTTATACTCGGTCAAGTCATGAGTCAATGCTTGGGATTATGGTGACAGAAGATTCACCACAGTGATTCTACTAAATTTAATTTTTTATTTATTTTTCTTTAGATTTCCGTAGCGATCGCCCAAATAGTTGTACATCAACCTTTTTTGGTGACTTGTTTGTATTTAGCCTTTAGGATAATACATAAAAATTGATCGTTAGAATACTTTTCTGTTCAATTAAAAACTATATATTTTGCACATCTAGCACAGTAGGAAACGCTAAGGGGGAGAGCAGGTAAAAGGTAAAAGGTACAAGGTAAAAAGTAAAAGGTAAATTTACTTCTTCATTTTTGCTTTCTTTCTATCCTTGTGACGCAAGCATTTGGTCTGCTCACTTTTGGCGTTTTAATTTTTTCTTTCTCCGCCGTAGCAAGTTTACAATAGCTACGACGGAGTTTTGCTTTATTTATTTCTTAGGTCTAGACTTAGTTATTTTAAAATAATTCGTAATTGATAATGACGCTTTCTAGCGCATCTCATAGAGCAATACGCTTGGCTTTGTGAAAAATTGTAGGTTGGGTTAAGCAAAGCGCAACCCAACAAAGCCCCGGAAATGTTGGGTTTCGTTCCTCAAACGCCACTTGCTTCAAGCAGGTGTTCCCGGACAACGCAGTGGCTCCCCAACCTACACACTTTAAGGCTTTTGGCGCTAACCCAAGCGTATTGTCTCATAAAGAGGTCATTACGAATTAGTAATTAGTTAAACTTCTTTAGTATTTAAGTTAATAACCCTCATTTAATAATTTGTCAAGATATACAGCAGAATTCAGAATTCAGAATTCAGAAGTAAAACACCCTTTATATCTGGGTAACAGACGAATGGTTGTGTACCTGACTTTCCTTGAAATCTGCTGTATCTGAAAACATTTTAGATGAAGAAAAATTTAGATAGCTATTTTATTCTTGCGCCCCAGCTTGTTGCAGACTCTGCACCACATTCTTATAACCATTAAATTCTGCAATCATCAAAGCAGTATAACCGCCCCGGTTTTTCAAATTCACATCTGCCCCAGCTTGGAGTAATAACTGCACAATTTCGCCATAACCTGCTGAAGCAGCCCACATTAATGATGTAGCCCTCGTTGAATCTTGCAAATTTACATCTGCCCCCTTTGCCAGCAACAAATGTACGATCTCTTTGTGTTTGCGTTCGGTTGCCTTGATTAAAGCAGTTTTGCCATCATCCCCTGGAATGTTGACATCAGCACCATAGTTTAACAAGACTTGCACCGTTTGCGTGTGTCCTTGTGATGCAGCCAACGTTAAAGGTACTTCACCAAGATTTTTCCCATTTATATCTCCGCCAGAACCTAGCAGTGTCTCGACAATTTGGCTATGTCCCTGCAAAGCTGCTACAAGCAGTGGTGTATCACCCAGGTGGTTGCTAATTTCGACATCTGCACCCCTGTTAAGTAACATTTGCATTACATCAATGTAGCCTTCCACAACGGCAAGGTGTAAGGCAGTTTCACCATCTTTATCTTGAAGATTAATCTGGGCACCTCGATCTAGTAAAGCTGCTGCGATCGCACTGTGTCCAGCCGCTGCTGCTGCCAATAGGGCAGTTCCACCATCAGCGTTTTTCACATTCACATCAGCCCCTGCTGCTAGCAGTGCTTCCACAATCTCCAGATGTCCCAAGTCTGCCGCTAGCGTTAAGAGTGTCTCACCCTCCTGATCGTGGATATTGACATCAACACCAGTTTGGAGAATTGCTTCTATAATTTCTATTTTTCCCTGCTTAACGGCGAGTTTCAACGCCGTATCATCATCTTTATCAGCGATATTAACTTGGGCACCAGCAGCCAATAAAACTCGCACTACATCAATATGACCTTTGAGTACTGCTGCCATTAAAGCTGTACTGCCATCTTCATTAGTGGCATTAACATCTGCACCTCTAGATAGTAAAAGTTGCACAATGTCAAGCTGTTTAGCATTAGCCGCTAACATCAAAGCTGTCAAACCATAGAGTTTTCTGGGCAAGTTAATATTTGCCCCAGCATCCAGAAGCGATCGCACAATTTCGGTGTAGCCTAAATTAGCAGCAAACATTAACGCCGTAGTGCCTTGGCGATCACACGCGTCCACCCTCGCACCAGCAGCCAATAGCGCACACAGACCTTTGATATCGCCACTTTTAGCAGCTTTAAGCAGCAAAGTATCGTTGTTTTCAGTCATGGATCAGATCCCACACAGGGAGTTTTGTTCGTCTACCCTCAAAATTTAGTCTGAGATTGTTTATCCACTTTGGCAAGAGGCTGAAGGAAAATAGTCGGTGAGGATGGTGAGTCTCTTTTAATTTGTGCCAATTTAAGCACAGAAAATAGAGTTATGCTAATTTTTATGAAGATTTAATGATTAGGCGAGAACACGATGAGTCTGGAACTTTCTACGTCGGTAAAATATTGGCTGAACTTCATTCATCCTGTGCTGATGTGGGCGCTATTAGCACTCTCAATTTATGCTGCCTATTTGGGGCTGCAAGTACAGCGTACCAGAAATGCTCAGGGCGAAGAAAAGAAACAACTGATTAAAGGTAGATATAACGTCAAACACTACCAAATGGGGTCTATACTCCTAGCTTTGATGGTAGCAGGTGCGATCGCTGCTATGGCTGTCACTTACATCAATAATGGCAAATTATTTTTCGGTTCTCACTTACTAGCAGGACTGGGTATGACAAGTTTGATTGCATTTTCTGCTGCTTTGTCTCCTTATATGCAAAAAGGGGCAAATTGGGCACGTGCAACTCACATTTTGTTGAATTTCACCCTTTTGGCACTTTTTGCTTGGCAGGCTGTTACTGGCGTGCAAATTGTCCAAAAAATTCTGACTCAAGCATAGTTAGGAGTTAGGAGTGCAGAGTTTTTTTTGACTCTTGATTGGAGGCGGAGCGTCTTTGGCTCCGCTTTTGACCGGAGGCAGAGTCTCTTTGGCTGTATTCTTGAATTACCGCTTTTGTTTAGAATTAGTAGGAAACGGTATTTCCAAAGATTTATGAAAATCTTCCTGAACTTTGCGAGTTAAGCGGCGGGAGACTTGGCGGACAATTTGGTTAAGTAAGCGATCGCCTGTAGATTGAATTATAGACTGGGGTAATCGCTGAATAAACTTGGGAAAGTGAAGATAAACTATCAAATCCAATTCCCATTCAACTCTTGTAACCTTGCTAATGCTAGTGGAAACATTGGTTTCTTTTAACTGTAGAGATGCACGATAGTCTACGTCATAACCAGGCGGTTGGTAGTCAGGAATAGGGATTGTACGGATGCGGTAAATACCCTCCTCTGGGGGCAACAATTCCAAACCTATTTTTGGTTCTACTTCATAACCAAAAGAACCAAAACGACCAATTACTAAAGCATAGCCATTTTCCCCAAGTGATTGTACCTTCATGGGTTCAGCGCAGCGCGAAAACCATGAGGCGTGAGCATTTAGATACTCAGCAACCTTCTCTACTGGAGCAGCCATTTCCATAAAATCTTGATAACGACCGTAAAATTTTGTGAGCGTCGCTACATTTGGTTCTGTTAATCTGTCCTCAACTTCTTGGCTGGACGCTACAGGTAAAACTGCTTCTGTTATTTCCCAGGATTTATATTCGCCTTTTCTTGAAAGCATAAATGCATTACTGTATATTTTGGCGTTAGTCTATATTAATGATTCCCCACACACCTGGGTCATTTCGCATTCAGATCCCATTTTGACCGAAACCTCATTAATCTGCGATCAACTCCATAGAATTACTAAAATAAAGAACTGAACAAGCACACAATAGTTTCCCAGGATAGCATTTATTATGAAAGCATTTGTAGCAGGGGCAACAGGTGAAACAGGTCGCCGGATTGTGCAAGAATTGATCGCGCGGAATATTCCCGTCCGAGCCTTGGTGCGGGATATAGAGAAAGCAAGGGGTATTCTGTCTCCTGAAGCCGAATTAGTGGTAGGCGACGTATTACAACCAGAAAGTTTAACTGCTGCGTTGGGAGATAGCACAGTTGTGTTGGTTGCGACTGGGGCAAAACCTAGCTTTGACCCCACTGGCCCCTATAAAGTGGATTTTGAAGGGACTAAAAATTTAGTAGATGCTGCTAAGGCAAAGGGAATTGAGCATCTCATCTTAGTTTCTTCTTTGTGTACTTCCCGACTTTTCCATCCGCTGAACTTGTTTTGGCTAATTTTGTTGTGGAAAAAACAAGCTGAAGAGTATATTCAGAAAAGTGGTCTGACTTATACAATTGTCCGGCCTGGGGGGTTGAAGAATGAAGACAACTCCGACCACATCGTAATGCAGAGTGCAGATACACTGTTTGATGGTAGCATCCCCAGGCAGAAAGTCGCCCAAGTTGCTGTTGAGGCGCTGTTTGAAGCAGATGCACGCAATAAAATTGTCGAAATTGTTGCCAAACCTGAAGTAGCCTCAAAAAGCTTTAAGGAGCTATTTCAACAGTGCTGATATTCCACAGGATTTTACTGCTTCTGTCTCTTATTCTCATCCCCAATACGATCGGCTCACATCTTCATGAAAAAGTGATGCCTACGCACTTTTTCAATTAGCTTACCAAGCCCCGTTGGGGCGGGTGTGGGGGTGTGGGGTTGCATGGTGGTAGGGGATATCTAGCCCCAACCACCCGCATGAGTCTTTAGCCCAGCAATAAGAAGGGCAACCGTGAAGTCCTTTGGTCTCAATCCAAAGGACTTCACCTTACACCCTTAAACCCTTACACCCTTACACCCCTAATGAAATTATCTAAATTGACCGCCCTTTGATTCCACTCCCTAAAGCGATCGCTCCATCTTTCCTGCAAGGGCTTGTTCCCAAATTGACAGATCCTCGGGTCGGTCAACATCAGCTAAGGGCAACAAGTCCACGTATGATAAATTAAGTTTCTGAGCAATATCCACGGTTTTCTGGAATACTTGAGCAGTTCCCCACTCGATGTTAACGAATAGCTCCGGGATGGGTTGGCGCAAACCAATTAAGTAATATCCACCATCGAGCGCAGGCCCAAGTACAAGGTCAAAGGCGTGTAACTTCTCAAAGGCTGTTGCTAAAATCTGGGCATTCACTCCAGGACAATCTGTACCAATGATAATTACTTTTTCTGCACCAGATTGAAAAGCATCAAAAAGCGATCGCGCCATCCGCAAACCTAGATCCCCTTCACCTTGAAACTGGTAAACCAAATCCAACCCCAGCCAGTCTTGCATAAGTTGCGAATCGCCACCTGCAAACCGCACTTCCACAGATATGTCAATGGCTTTTTGCAATTCTTGAACCTGAAATATTGTATGCTCAGTCATTTCCCGTTGAAGATTGGCAGCACCAACATTTCCCAAAACAGGTATCAATCGAGTTTTTGTCTTACCTGATTCTGGATAGCGGGTGAAAATAATCAGGTGCTGTTTTAGGCTTGCTAGTAAGTTCAGCACAAAATACCTTGTTTGAATCAACTATAAAATATCTTAATAGCAATACTTGTCGTTTTCGTTAGCTCTAGGATGATCTTTTCCCATTCGCATGGCCCCCAAAATGGTAGAAACATAGACACAACGTCTAGCTTTGCCACCATTCAAGCTGTAAAAAGTTATCTGTCCTAATCCGCCTACTGTACACTGATTTCCAATTTCAGAAATAGGACAACCGTGATAGTTAAATAAAACTCGCCACATTTGCTGTGAAGTGTGTTTTAGTAAAGTTGTCTCCTTTTTTCCTTTATTGTTTTCCTCTTCATCAATGCGAATGTTTGGCTCAAGGTTATGCCATAGGTTGCCATTGTTTTTAACAGTCTCCGGAACGAATTGTCCTGCCTCTGCTTGATGAACTGCCCATTGCACGACACCATTTTGTATGCGAAAACTGGTTTGCCTGGTCAATTTATCTTTAGTGGCTTGGCTTTGCGCTTGGCGCATAGCATAATAAACCTCATTTTGGGTAGCGTTGAGACGGCGAGTTTCTACAAAAGCCAGCCAATTGGATATTCCGATCGTAGCTAATATACCAATTAATACAATAACTACTAACATCTCTGGTAAGGTAAAACCACTGTTAGAATGATTATTCTTCAAGAGATTTTTTGCATAAATTAAAGGTGGTAGATGCACCAGGCTATCCATTTTTATTCTGATAGTTTTTCAGCTACCTAGCTGTTAAACAACGTTTCAGTTTTTGAGCTTTTTACTTCGCGCTGGTTAGTAATATTGTCGAGTAACGTAGGCATTAAAAGGATTATGAAAATTTTTAATAATAATTTTAAAGTGAAATTTATCCGCTGAAGCCTTGAAGAATTATTCAGAACATAATTCCATAAAAATTTAGCCGCAGTTAAAGCTTTTTGTCGATTAAACGGCTTTTGTAGGGCTTTGCATGTCAGGTATTTGTATAAATTTGTCAGGCTTAGATTCCAATTATGCTTAAGTGCTAAGGGTCTTTCCTTATATGCTCTCTCAAGCACCTGCAAGCAAGCTTTTTCTTGCCTTACAAGATTAGAAGAAACTGAATTAGTACTTATTCTGTACAATATTTGTACAGATGGTACGCATACAAAATCAAACTGGCAAGCTAATCGCAACCACATATCCCAATCTTGAGCAGCACTTAGAGATTCGTCAAATCCACCTAATTTGATTAAAGCTTCTCTACGAATCAAAAGATTGGAGCCATTCTCTAAAAAGTTTGTCAACAATAACTTTTCATAAACGTCTCCATTGGCTGTAACGTGTGTACCAGAGAGTACTATTTCACTATTTTCATCGATATAATCAGTCCAACTGTAAGCAACTGTCGCAGTAGCGTTTTCTTGCAGAGCCTTTAACTGAGACTGAAGCTTATCAGGCGTCCAAAGATCATCCGCATCTAAGAAACTAACAAATTCTCCAACTGCAAGCTGTAGACCTCGGTTACGACTAACGTTTCCGCCAGCATTGGTATAGGAAAATATTTTTATTCGGGGATCTTTAATTTGTGTAACAACATCTAAAGTTGAGTCTTCTGAACCATCATTAATTACAATTAATTCTAGATCGCTCAAAGTTTGATTTAGAACAGATTGAATTGTGTGATGAATAGTATTTTCACTATTATAAGCGGGGATAATTACAGAAGTTTTTGGCAAATGTTGACTATAGTTAATCATTTTACAGGGCTAATTTGTTTTTTAATCCTTTGCGCAAATTAGATTTTAAGTAATAAAAAGGACTCATCATACTAGCCAAGTAAAATTCCATTTCAAAAAGTGCAATTAAATTACTTTTCAATTCCCCTCTATAGTGAATACGATGATGTAATACTCGGCGTAAATTCCCTAAAATAGTTTTTATAAACACTATTGGTTTTTGCCAATTTTTAGTATTTATCAAGCTTAACTGGAAAATACACAAGCCACAACCGCGTGCCAGAGTTAAGAGATAATCTCTCTCAAGTCGCCAGCGTGGTATTTGATGATAGGTGTGCATGGTAGGGTTATACCAAATTTGCCAGCCTGCATAATGTATGTAAAGCAATGGTTCATAGTCATCACCCTGTACCAAAATACCAGGCAGCTTCCCACTTAAATTAGGTCGCTGTGGTACATTTTCACGCCATACCTGTTTCCGAACAACAAGCGCCGCACCAGGAGGAAGTCTTAAATTATCTGCGTCAAATAAATATGGATTTGAACCATGTTCTCTAATAGCTAAAAAAGCTTGAATTCTTTCAAAATTTTCTGGCGGGTTTACTTCAAAATTACCATGAATCTGTCCACTCCAAGCACCTGCTTGAGGATACTCTAATCCAAAGGTATAGGCTTCTGATAACCAATCAGGAGCAGGTAAGTTATCATCATCTAAAAATGCGATTAGCTGCCCTTTGGCTTCACGTACTGCTCGCAATCTGGCAAAAGCTGCTCCCTGTTCAGGTTCTAAAAAATATCTTAAATGACAGTTTCCACCATATATTTTTTGGTAATTCTGAATTATTTCATACGTGTTATCAGAACTATTATTATCCACTATAATAATTTCCCAGCTAAGTTGTTCTACTCCTGTCTGGGTTAATAGCTTATCCAAAATTTTAGGTAGACGGTTTGCCCCATTGTATGCAGGAATAGCTACGCTAATATCTAAATTTTTATCTGTTAATTCAGTCATAATACCTAACGTTTTAATAATTTATTTTTTAAAGTATCCATTTTTCCACAGATAAAAAGGACTAATGAAACTACTTAAAAAAAGTTCCATTTCGCAAGCAGCTACCAAATCATTTTTCAGATTAGTTCGATATTTTAGTAAGTGTAACGTGATTTTACGCAAGTCATTTATCATGTAAGATAAAAGAGCAAATGGTCTATATATTTGTTTTATATTTACCATTCTAGTTACACAACGGCTAAGTCCAATTCCTCTAAAGAATGGAATCAAATAATCTTTTTGCAAACGTAATTTTGGTATTTTGTGTGATATTTCCATTTCTGGGTTATACCAGATTTCCCATCCTGATTTTTGGATATAAGACAACATTTCTAAATCTTCACTAGTAAGCATATTGCCTTTAACTCTACCAGTTAAAATAGACTTATCTGGTACGCTTTCTAACCATGCTTGTTTACGAACAACAAGTCCGGCAGAAGGGGGTAGTAATTTTTTAGATGTTTCATATAATAGCGGTAGACTACCGCGTTCTGTAATTGCTAAGAATGGAGCAATTCTCTTAAAATTTTCCGGTGGTTCTACTTCCCAGTCTGGGTGAATTTGGCTGCCATAAGCTCCCACTTTGGGATATTTTTCCCCAAAAGCATAAGCTGCGACTACCCAATTTGCTACTGGGTAGTTGTCATCATCTAGAAAACCTATGAATCTACCTTTAGCTTCTAAAACTGCCTTTTTGCGAGCATAAGCTGCGCCTTGTTTTGCTTCAAAGCAATACTTTAAAGGATAAGGACATCGCCAATCTTTTTGATAGGTTTGAACAACTTTAGCTGTATTATCAGTGCTGTTATTGTCTACAACTATAATTTCCCAAGATAAATTATCAGTGTGAAGTTGGTTTTGTAGTCGTTCTAGTAGTTCAGGCAAACGACTTTCACCGTTATAAGTTGGGATAGCTACAGTAAAGTCAAGGTTCTCAGTCATTATCCGAAAGTTATGTTTTATTAGGGCGATTTTTCAGGTATTTAAAATTAGAACACTGCACTGGATGTTACAATTTTGCTCTTAAAGTGCAGTTTTCTGTACCGTATTTATATGGAATTTTTGATATGTTTCGCTACAAAAAAATTATTTAATTATTGCTGCACGCGGCGTCTTTCGCTGTTCGCATTCCCCCAAGAAGAGTTTGCACTATGACATAGCGTTTCAATGCACTAGCCTCAGTAGTTCCTCTTTTGGGTGCAGCTAGCATCACTTTTAAACATGTATCAGCAACAGTACCGTCAGACTTAGGTGCCAATACACCCATATAGTCGAAAGTAATAGTGCCGGTTCCTGGCGCAGTCTCAACTATGTTACCACTAGCATTTTGTGTATTGGAAGCAGCAATGTTGGTATACAGTAGAATTTGCCCTGAATTAGACGCCATATCCTCACCTAAAGACTTCCACACAACACCTGAAGTCGGTGGAACAGAACCCTGATGAATAAGGAATTTGGAAAGGTTGTCTTCAACTTTAAAACTGACACTGTAGCTAAGTTTTTTGTTTTTAGCTTCGCGCTGTGCTTGTTGCAGTGCGGCGAAAACGGCGTCGTTAACCTTATTTATCCGTTGCCGATTTACAAAAGCAGCCCAACCAGGAGCTGCGATCGCTGCTAAAATTCCTACTAACAGCAGTACTACTATTAACTCTATAAGACTAAATCCAGCATCTTGTTGATTGTAGCTATCTGTAGACGATCTATTTGCTAAATATTGCTGCTTTAGCTTTGTTTCTCGGCTGTGCAACTGGAAAGAATCTAATAGTCTTAAACTAAGAATATTCGGCATACTATCCTGCTTTTAGTAATATTTGTCAAAGATAGAAGCTATTTGGTAAAAATGAAGCTGCTTCCTTGAACCTTAATGTTTGCACTCGGAAAATAATTAGATTTACTCTGCGCGTAACGTACTTTAGTTTCATCATTTTGTATTAAACGAGCTTGTGCATTACCCCTTAAATAAACTTCCGCAGCACTCCTATTATCTGCGCTAACTGAATCTACACAAGCATAAAAGCCTCTTCTAGCAAGGTTTGCGACTGCTGGAACTTGACTAAAGCCAGTAGAACAAGTCACTGTTGCTGTAGCTGTTGGGGTTTCTTGTACTGTTGTTGTTTGATCTATAAAATCAACCAACACCACGGGAACTTGATCGTAACTCCCCCCTCCTGCCCAACTATTCATTTTTGCTTGTAATGTTATGCCCTTTTGTGACAAGTCAAATGGTTTAAAACCTTTATCTGGACATGGGAAATATTTGTCGGCTGTAGTAAATCCAGGGCAAGTCACTGTAGCAGCAGTATTTGGAACGCCATCTTTAATTTCCCATCTGGCGATGCGTGCAGCGTTAGACCAAGTAGTGTTAGTGTCTTTTATTAAATAGTAGGCAACTAATGAGTAAACAAAAGTATCATCTTTTTGAGTGACTGTAAGTATTGTAATCGCTTGATTAATTAATTCTCGTTTCCAAAAAACAAGCACAGGAACTTTATCTGTTCCGTTAGGTAGTTGATTCCCAGTTGTACCTGCATTTGGGCAAGTGTTATCGGTACTAGCATCAACAGTACCGCTTAGACAAGCAATTCCAGTAGCATCATAAATATATATCGCTTGTTGGACATCACGACTAATATAGTCAAGTGCTGCTTTAATTTCTTGCTCAGAGTTCGCTTTGGCTTGTTCCTGTCCATCAGTGTTTAAAACGCTGATCATAAAACCTAGTAATGGCGTAATTACTAAAAATGCGATGAGCATAGCCACCAGTAATTCAATCAGGGTAAAGCCACTATTTTTGTTTTGCTTGTGAGAGGGTTTTAGCTGAGTACTTAACAGCCACCTCAATATATTCATTTTGCTACAGGTTCTCCTTAGTAACCGATACTAAGTCATGAAATTATTTATGTTTACCAGGTTAATTATGGTTGACAACCACCAAGGCGATCGCACAAAGCGCTATAGGAACTTTGACCCCTGACAATTTCAGTTGTCATTTCTACTAGGGGTGCTTTGCGATCGCCTAGTCCCCCGGTGAATGTTGCTGCTGTTTTTCCATTGCTATCACTACTTTTTTTCAAGCTAGTAGTACCGATGAAGGCATCTGAACGATATACCCGAACTCCCAAACGATAGCTTTGACCGCTATCAATTTGAGCGCTACTTGTGCTGATAGTTCCAACTGCATTGCCAAAAGCCTGAATGTAAAACTGAACTGGACTGGTTGTTTTGTAGGTTGTACAGGCGCTTGGTAGATTTATTTTGCCATCATTGTGAAAGCAATACAAACTAGTTGCGTCTGCGGGAACACCTGCACTACTGATTAAATAGTCACTACTGGTAGTTGAGCTTGATACAGTTCTAGGTGCAGCGGCAGTTGCAGCCGAAAGTGAGGTAGTATTTGATACTTGATCTTCAGATATTGTTTTAGACTTAATAGCATCAATGAAGGCTTTAGCCGCTCCTGTTGCCAATTCGACCCGTTTAGCTTGCACACGAGTTGCTGTTGACATTACTAAGACAGGTGCGATCGCTACTAGCAAAATGGCAACTACGAGGATCGCCACAAGCGACTCAATGATCGTAAAACCAGAATCGTTAGACTGAGCAGATAATTCTTGTAGTTGGCGTGGGTTCATACTCAATTTCTTAATAAGGCTATGTTTTAAAGTAATTTGCGATCGGGTGTAATACACTCTTAACCTTCTCTCCAAACCTCTCCCCTACAAGGGGAGAGGCTTTGAATTTTCCCCCTTACCTAATAGAGAAGGGGGCTAGGGGGTTAGGTCTGTTAACGTGGTCTATTCACCCAAAAAGTGATGTAAAAACTCTCATTCAAACACTTTAGGATGGTTGGAGTTGGCAGCTAGTAGGACGTTCAGTTGCTGGTAGTGCAAATTTGAAACCGCTGCCAAAGTAACTAGTGTCCGCAGTATCAAACCCATCCGATGTTTGAGTTTGTACACCACACAACAGAGTTTTCACCCAAAGGTCATCGCGGCCTACTTCTCTGAAGTATTCATTCGGAGGATCTGCTGCTGGAGTTACAAAGCGCTGGGCAAACAAGTCGGGATTTTGCGCCAATAACGCCACATCAAAACCCCAGTTACGGTTAGGAGGCATATAATAAGGCGCTTCACCACTAGGATTAGTAATGTAAGTACTATCTGATGTGTAACCAGGTCTTGCAGAATTCAGAAGTCTGTAAAAGATACTGTTATTATTCAAAAGGTTAGCAGCACTAGTATCATTAGGGTCAGAAGTGGTTGCAGGAGGAGTTGTTGGCCCTGGTCTGACAAGAGCTTGGAATGGTGCAGTAGCATAGATACTGCGTTTAAATTGGATGAATGAACCGTTGATATTGGCATCAACCCCATCCCAGTTTTCTAAGAACCGCACAAAGTTATGCAAACCTCCATTGATTTCAAAGGTACTTAAACCCACACGAGCCGGAGTATCACCAGCAGCAACTACTAGATTAAAATTTGTTGCACTTGCCTGAGACAACCATCTAGTGTTTTTAACGACACTAGATGATCCTGCTAAAGTGGCGTAACCTTGATCTTGAGGTGCTGCGGTTGTTACTTGTAATTGCAATACAGGTTCAAATAGCGGCTGGTATGACGCATCTCTGGCGGGTGAAGCAGGGTTAAATAGTGACGCGTCTGTAGCTCCAGGAAAATCCCTAAGCGAACCAGAAGCCGGTAGTTTGGGGTATCTGTAGAATACACGATCGGTGTTGTTGTATTTGATCTCGCTCATTGTCGATGGTGGTGGGCTATTAGGAGAAGTAGTATTTGTTGTGGTTGCAAACCATAGAGCATTAGTTGCTATGTCAGGTGTGCTAAGCGGATCTAACACACCACCTATGAAATTTAGCGGCAATTCTCTTACTACACCTAATTTAATACCTAGTGGAATGGGATTAGCACTAGTATAATTTATGGCGTTGTTACTAGTATTAACAAGCTTACCAAAATCAGGATCACTTGTTGGTGTGTATTTCCGTTTGAACGCAACCCTACGAGCAAATTGAGCGAAATCAGCCCTTGGCGATCGCGCAGTTGTACCAGCTAAGAGTCTGTTGGGATTTACACCAACCACATCACTAGACCTTTTTAGGATTTCTGTGTTTAGGTCAAAAGTATGAGTTGTAGTAGGATCGCTATCTAAACCCACATACCAGTCACCCGGTTGACACTCGGAAACTGGTATCTTGAAGCACATCTCCATTACATACTCTGGGAAACTTCCTCGACGCTGAATGGGCGTGACGAAGTTGTTCACGTAAGAACTGTTATTGTTTACTGAGTCGGCAGCAGCGGGAGTACCTGTATAGTAGGCATCACCACCAGAGTTAGTCAAGAAATTAGATGAAGTGACGAAGTTGTTATTCCAGAAACCTACCTTCAGCCGACTGAGTACGACGTTAGGATCGCTCCCTTGGTTATTTCGCAAGTCGTAATCACCCTCATTGCGGAAACCTTCACGGAAGTTACCAGAAAGCAAGGTAACAGCATCGGCAATTACTGATGCTGGTCGCCAGGTTTCGCCTGTTGTGCAATTGGGTAGTCTGGGGTCACTAGGCCGACAAGCAAAGTCAGGATCGCGATTTGCCGCAGCACGAGTGTAAAATTTAGTATCGTAGTTAGCAGCACTGGGAGCAGGTAAAAGATCCGGGGTTTTGAATTCTTGTTTAGTGTGCAGATTAAAATCGCCTTTAACATACACTGGCAGTTCAGTTGCTAAAATCAAGCCTTTTTCTTCTGCTCTGTAATTAGTCTGGCGACTCAAATTACCGCCATTCATCAACATAATGGCGTTAGGTCGCCGTTCTGGATCGAGATTGTAGTCACTAGCACTGATATTTTCACTAGTTGGGTTACTGCGATCTTTTTGAGCATCATCACGAGAGGCATAGATAATGCCGCTATTGGGCAATAGATATTCGTTATCTGATGCAGCACCGATTGCTTGTGTGCGAAGCTGACCTAAATTTATGCTAGTGGCACGAATTTCGAGAGGCTGACGCTGTTCAACTTCTAGATTGTAGTTTCCAGTTAATGTACCACCTTTATCTATAGCTTTAATTTGTCGGGCATCAAGAAATGTAATTTCTTTGATTGCGCCATTAGGAATGTAGGTAGTACTCCGAGTCAGAGTGCCATCAGCAATCTGTATTGCACAGATAGTAGAGTCAATTGCTGATTGCTCAGAGAGAGTGAGTTTACTGGTTGTTGCTTTTGCCAGTGCTTGCCTTAATAGAGGATTAACAAGGCGGCCATTGGGAAATACCAAGTTGGCTTGATATTTCAAGCGATCTAGCAAAGTTACACCAGTGTTAGTAACATCATTAGCGTTAGTCCCAGGTGTTAAAAAACCATTGCTATCTACTGCCTGTCCTCTAGTTATACCAGCAGATGTAGTAGCGGGAGCAGCGTAAACAACCCCATTGTTAGATGCTGCTACTGTTGTCAAATCAAGAGGATTATAGGTGTTTGTAGTTGCTGTTGCCTGATTGGTAGGGTTGTAGTAGCTACTTACACAGGCCATGGGTGTTTGATAATCGTCTGCTGTAGCCGCTTGAGGATTATAGGAATCAAAATTGTAGTGATAGACTACCGTGGCACGCATTACCAAATCACTACGTTTTTGTTTACTCGCATTCAAAGGATCGGTCGGATCGGATACAACCATAGGCATAGTATCAGGCCAGACTACAGTGCCATAACTTTCGTTGACTCCCGACGTGCTTGGATCGTCAACCAGTTCGGGCTTTCCTCCTCGTGTTGGAATAGTAGGTTGGACGAGTGTTCTTAGTCCAGAACCTGTAGGTGTATATACTCCAGCACCTGTAATCACCCTCAGTCCACCCACCACATCAAGGGGATTAGATCGGGGTGAAGCAGCTGAAATCTCCCAAAAACCATCACGTCCAGTTACCCCTAAATCTGATAACTGTCTGACGCGAGTGGTACGAGTTCGATCTTTGGTAGTGCTACTTGTCCACTTAACAGCAGGAGTGATGGGTTGCGGAGCATCGTCTCCTACAAAGTCTCCTTTTGTGCTATCCCATATAAGTTCAGGCAGGTTATTGCCTACTACAATGCGATCGCCTAACTCTGTTTCTATTACGGGAGTATTATCTACAACGTCTGGATCTCTAGTAGGTAGTTGCGCTGTATTTAGTGTTAGTGTTGTATTCGTATCTGTTGGATAAATCCAAGCATCCATTGGACGTAGCGTATTAACAGAACCTTTCATAAAAGTTGCTGCATCTGCTGTGGTGTAATCGACACCAGCAGATTTTTCAATACCAGAAGTACCATAAGGAACTTCTCTAAATGGTACACGCCTAGTACGTTTACGGAACCAATTTCCCAATTCTTCCTTACGTACTTTAGTCGCATCCAAGCTTGGATCGCTTAGAAGCCGATTACTTATATTGCTTTGAATTTCTTGAGGATCGGTACTAGTAGCATTAGCTGATTGTGCGTTCACTAATAAGTCTATACGTTGAGCATAAGCCTGAGTGTTATAGGCAATGTCATTCGAGTTATTTGAGGTAGTTTTATTAGTAGATGCTAAAGTTTTATTTGTAGTAGGCGCACCATTTTCTACAAATAAATCTACGTATGTTCCACCTGTATTACTTGTACTGATTGGACTACTAGTGGCAATATTGCCGCCAACAACTATCTTGCTATTTTCTCGTTCGTAGTAACATGAATACCTACTACTGACCTGAAATAGAGTTATATCTTGATTAGTTTTAGCAGTAAATAAGTTACTGTTGGTAAAGATGCGTCCATTAAGACGGAATCTAGGCCCTGGTGTAATATCTAAGTCATCTTCATAGACAACGGCATTATTAGTAATAGAAACTTGACTACGATCTTGTTGCATTTCTAATGCAGAAAAGCCCTTATTACCTCGATACTTCTCATATTTGGTTGCATCAAGAGAAGTAGCTTGAGCAATATCACTAATGGGTACCGTTACTGCATAAACGAAAAAGCTTTTTTTCAATTCGCCAGTTGGTAGCTTATACCAACCCGAACTACCTACTAAGCTGGCGCTAGTATCACCAGCTATGTCACAAGCTCCACCTGCCTTAGCTAGTAGCATAGGAGGAGTTCTAGCATCTAGTGGGCTTCTACTTCTGTTTTGGGTTGTACCAGTTTGGGGGGGAGTGCGGAAGTAGATACCATAGAGAATAAAGCTATCAAATTTACCGTTATTATCTGTATCAGCAGGAAATTTCCAGGCAGTTTGTATGTTTTCTTTATTTTCTAAAGCCATACTACTACCTGCTTCAATCATCGGAGTTGTAGTACTTTTATTTAGGTTATAAGCCAAGGTGATGGGAGTTTCATCACCAAATGTATAAACAGAAAGTTTATTAATTAAGGTATTGTATAGTGTTACATTTGATGGTACAGATCGTGGTAGAGTCGGGTCAGCAAACAGTGCAGTTATTTTGGCTTTAGCCCTATCTAAAGCAGGGGTGGCGGCTTGCATTGTTGCTTCATTCACACGGACATTACTAGCATTTTTAGAACGCTCAAAAGACCGAAACAAAATTGCAGTTGTTAACAGTACGACTACCAAAACGACCATCGCCACTGTTGGCAATACAAAGCCAGAATTAACCGAACCACGTCTTCTTTGAGTACCAGAAATAGTTCGCAAAAGCCAAATTATTTGCTTATTAATTGCAGATAAAAACTGCTTACCAATTTCTCTGAAGGTTTTTTTAATTACCTTGAATAGCTGACGTTTTCGAGACATAGCTGCTTCTGGGTCTAGTAGATTTTCTATTTTGTCAAAATTTTCAATTCTGCCTATCAAGGATTTTTACAGGCATTATATGAGACGATATTGCTCTAACTACTATATTTGGCTTTACTAACTTTCAAATAAAGTAGCTATAACAAAATATAATTTATTAAAGTTATATCATTTATGAATTGTTCATTTGATCCGGTAAACACTGATTTTTTCAGAATTATTTAGTTCAAGTCTGATAAATAATAAAAGCATTACTTCACAGTATATTTGCGTAAATGTGTTTTATTTTAAGACTAATTTATGAAGATGTTATCAACAGAGTAGGCTTATAATACCCATCTGTTAAAGGAAAGATATCAGTTAAGTGCAAAATAATCAGATGTGCGGCTTAGATTCGCGACTTTTTTAATTAAGAAGTCGAGAATCTTGTTGTTCACATTGCTTTGATTAATTACTAATTACTCACTAGTACACCTTGGCGTAAATCCCATTACCACCTTTAAATGCAAGCAAGCTTCTGCCACAAGATACGAAAAATTAGTACCCTGTGGCAGAAGCTACTAGGCATCATAGATGCAACACGCAGTTAGATCAACGTTAAAAAGGGTGATTAGAAACCGCAACTATACGGGGTTTAACCACCTCCGTGGGTTTCAAACCCTCAATTATTCTTAGACTTTGTTTGTGTATCCAAGCCAGTTTGCTCTTCTCCCTACAACCCTTTGGGTATGTGAGTGAAGGGGAGATGCCAGGTGCTATGTAGCAATTTGTGGTACTGACACCTTCACAAGCATTTTTTTGCTAAAAGACAGACCGTTCTCATTTTTGTCGATGATAATCGTGTCTCCAGAGATAAAAGTATTTTCCAATAACTTGGTGGCAAGGGGGTTTTCTACTTCTCGCTGAATTGCCCGTTTGAGTGGGCGGGCACCGTAAACTGGGTCATAGCCTGATTCGACAAGGTGATCGCAGGCAGATTGGGATATCTCAAAGAAGATTTTTTGCTCGCGGAGGAGATTTTCTACCCGCTTGAGTTGAATGCGGATGATCTGCCGCATTTCTGTGCGATTTAGTGTATGAAAGAGAATAATATCATCAAGACGGTTGAGAAATTCCGGGCGGAAATGCGATCGCAAGGCTTCCATTACCCTAACCCGCATCGTTTCATACTTGGAATCATCACCAGATATATCCAAGATATGTTCGCTACCAATGTTACTGGTCATCACAATGACGGTGTTACGAAAATCTACCGTCCTTCCTTGAGAGTCAGTAACTCTCCCATCATCTAACACCTGCAATAAAATATTGAACACATCGGGGTGCGCCTTTTCCACTTCATCCAACAGCACCACTGAGTAAGGACGGCGGCGAATCGCCTCGGAAAGTTGACCGCCTTCTTCATATCCTATGTATCCTGGAGGCGCACCCACTAAGCGAGAAACTGAGTGTTTTTCCATATACTCAGACATATCCAAGCGCACCAATGCATCATCAGAATCAAAGAGAAACTGAGCTAAAGCACGGGCAAGTTCGGTTTTGCCTACACCTGTGGGGCCCATGAACAAAAATGAACCAATGGGACGAGAGGGGTCTTTCATCCCCGCACGGGCGCGGCGAATTGCGGCTGCTACTGCTTCTACAGCCTCTTCTTGCCCAATGACTCGTTGATGCAAATGACTTTCTAATTGCAGTAATTTTTGTCGTTCCGATTCCAACAAGCGATTGACGGGGATTCCTGTCCACTTTGCGACAATTTCGGCAATATCGGCTTCGGTGACTTGTTCTCGCAGCAAAGTGGAACCTTGGTTTTGAATTTCTAAAAGGCTCGCTTCTTTGGCTTCGCGCTCGTGCTGCACTCCCTCCAATTTGCCATACTTTAGTTGGGCAGCTTTATTTAGATCGTAAGCACGTTCCGCCTGTTCAATTTGCACTCGCAGCGCATCTTCTTCTTTCTTTAAGGCGCTTATCGCCTCCAATATCTGCTTTTCACCTTGCCATTGCTCATTAAATATTTGCTGTTTTTCTGTTAAATTGGCAATTTCTTGTTCAATGCGCTGCAAACGTTCTTTAGTTTGGGAAGTGCCCTTTTCTTCGCCAGCTAATGACAGCTTTTCCATTTCTAACTGCATGAGGCGGCGATCAATGGTTTCCAATTCGGCTGGTTTGGAGGTAATCTCCATTTTCAACTGTGCTGCTGCTTCATCTACTAAGTCAATAGCTTTATCTGGTAAGAAGCGATCGCTAATATAACGTGCTGACAGGGTTGCTGCTGCTACCAAAGCCGAATCAGAAATTTTGACGTTGTGATGCACTTCATAACGTTCTTTTAATCCCCGTAGAATCGAAATAGTATTTTCCACACTTGGCTGATCGACAAATACTTGCTGAAAGCGGCGTTCTAGGGCGGCATCTTTCTCAATGTGTTTGCGGAACTCATCAAGGGTAGTAGCACCAATGCAACGCAGTTCTCCCCGCGCCAGCATTGGTTTGAGCAAATTTCCCGCATCCATTGCCCCTTGTTGGCTGGAACCTGTACCGACTACGGTATGTAGTTCGTCAATAAACAAGACAATTTGACCGTTAGATTCCGTAACTTCTTTGAGGACAGCTTTCAGACGTTCTTCAAATTCTCCTCGCAATTTTGCCCCAGCAATTAAACTACCGATGTCTAAAGAGATCAGTTGGCGGTTTTTCAGAGATTCAGGAACATCACCATTGACCATTCGTTGTGCTAAAGCTTCAGCGATCGCTGTTTTACCTACTCCAGGTTCACCAATCAGTACGGGATTATTTTTGCTACGACGAGACAATACTTGAATTACCCGCCGAATTTCATCATCCCGCCCAATTACCGGGTCGAGTTTTCCTGCTTTTGCCTGTTCTGTCAAATCTCTGCCAAATTTTTGTAAGGCGTCATAGCGGGATTCTGGGGTTTGATCTGTCACCTTTTGGCTACCGCGAATAGTTTTGATAGTAGCTTCGAGTTTGGGTGCATCCGCGCTAAAGCCTTTGAGTATTTTTCGTCCAATGCGATCGTCTTCAGCAAAGGCCAAAAGTATGTGTTCTACGGAAATGTAGGAGTCTTTCATCCTGGCTCTAGCTTCCTCGGCTCGGTCTAGTAAAATATCCAAATTGCGGCTAAGGTAAAGCTGATCGCTTTTACCAACTTTCGGCTGACGTTGGGTAAAGGCTTCTAGCTGCTGCTGCAAGCGGATTGGATCGACCTCAGATCGAGCCAGGATACGTATTGCTAGACTAGTGGGTTCTTCTAACAGGGCAATAATTAAATGTTCAACATCTAGTTGCTGTTGTTGATAAGCACGGACTATATCCTGAGATTTAACAATTGCTTCCCAGGCTTTATCAGTAAATTTATTTGGATCTGTAGGTTGCATCTTTAAAATTTTTGAATTTGGATTTTTAGTTTAAGGATTGGGGATTATTAAAGGGAGTAGGGAGTTGGGAGTGGTTGTAACCCTACTCCTTAATACCCAGATAATTATCCAAACATTCTCAGCGTATATCCGCGTGTATCTCCGGTGGCAATTTGGGATTGGCAATTGATGATAGTTTAATCCATTGCCTATTTCCTAATTTAAAACGAAAATACTGTTATGAGCAGACTTTCCCCGATGGTGTTATTGGAGCGATGTCTACGACGGGCTATGACGCTCGCGGACTCGCTAACGCTTCGCTACTTAGTGTTGCTTATCAAGGGCAGTATGGGGGTAATACTAATAGGATTTACGTAAAGAAGATCCCCTAACCTGCCTAAAAAGGGAAAAGTCTCGCGCGTCATCTGGGTTTACTGACACAAGACGACAGTGCGTGGGAAAAATCAATCTCTCTCTAGCTCAACTTTTTAAGACATCTGTGTGGATTTTCCTATGGCTCTTAAGTACAAGTTCCTACCCAGATTCCCAACTTTTTGAAGAAGTCGAGGATCTGAATCCAGCTTAAATAAATGACATTCCACCCTACCGGATAATTAATTTTTTGGAAATCCCTGATAAAAATTACTGACTCACAAGTTGCTCTTGTGATTCCTGTTTGACTCCTGAACCTTGAGTTCCCAGTTGAATAAGTTCAATTTTATACCCATCTGGATCTTCCACAAAAGCAATTACCGTCGAACCATGTTTCATCGGTCCTGGTTCGCGCACGACTTTACCGCCTTGATTGCGGATTTCCTCACACGTAGCGTAAATATCATCAACGCCAAGGGCAATGTGACCATAAGCATTACCCAATTCGTACTTTTCTACCCCCCAGTTGTAGGTTAGTTCGATCACCGTGTTATCGCTTTCGTCGCCGTAGCCAACAAAAGCCAGGGTAAATTCTCCCGCCGGATAATCTTTTTGGCGCAGTAATTTCATTCCTAGAATTTCACAGTAGAACTTTAAGGATTCTTCAAGGTTGCCCACCCGTAGCATTGTGTGTAGTAATCGCATATTGAGCTTTTCTCTGTAATTGATTTAGTGTTATTCTCTGTCAACATTTTACAGAAGTTGCCAGAGGCGATCGCATTTGGATAGAATCCAAAAATTGCTCAACTTCGGCAAAGATAGGGGACTGGAGAGGAGTTAGGGAGGATCTGAACTTTTTAAAAAAGAATGAACTGTATTTTACAAAAGTCAGAGATAGCTACATTACCTAAGTTGCTAGTTATGGAAGATTCCAACAGAAGATAGAGTAAAATCCCCTGCTGAGACTCACTCAGAAGCTCAAGTGCCGAGTTCAGAAGTCCAAATACCGAGTTCAGAAGTCCAAATACCGAGTTCAGAAGCTCAAGTGCCGAGTTCAGAAGCTCAAGTGCCGAGTTCAAAAGTTCAAATACCGAGTTCAGAAGTCCAAATGCCGAGTTAAAAAGCTCGTAATGAATAAAAGACTCACCTTGACAGCGCTAATCTCCAATCTCTAATCTGAATCCTTGGGCAAAGCGCTTTCACCCAATGGCTGGAAATATTCTTTAATCTCAGCCTACAAAGCTTCCTAAACGCCTATGCTAGCGATTGGGTTAGCCACTAAACTATATCGGCGCTAAGAACGCAATCAAAGTAAAGGACTAAGTACAGATGAGTAACATTTTAGATACTGCCATTGAAGCGATCGCAGCCCGTGAAATTCTTGATTCACGTGGTAGACCGACAATTGAAGCCGAAGTGCATTTAGCTAACGGTGTTGTCGGACTGGCGCAAGTTCCCAGTGGTGCATCTACTGGCACTTTTGAGGCTCACGAACTGCGTGATGGCGATAAAAGTCGTTATGGGGGCAAAGGCGTACTCAAGGCAGTACAAAACGTCAAGGAAGCACTTGCACCACAATTGTTAGGCTTAGATGTCCTCAATCAAGAACTGCTAGACCGCACAATGATTGCGATAGATGGTTCTGCTAACAAATCCAATTTGGGGGCTAATGCAATTTTGGGGGTTTCCTTAGCAGCTGCTAAAGCTGGTGCTGAGTCTCTAGAAATTCCTCTGTATCGCTATTTGGGTGGCCCTTTAGCGAATTTGCTCCCAGTGCCGTTGATGAACGTGATTAACGGTGGCGCACACGCCTCAAATAACGTGGATTTTCAAGAGTTTATGATTGTCCCAATTGGCGCAACTTCCTTCGGGGAAGCGTTGCGCTGGGGTGCAGAGGTGTTTGCTACCCTCAGCCAGGTGTTAGATGAGAAGGGTTTGCTTACTGGTGTGGGCGATGAAGGCGGCTTTGCCCCTAACCTAGAATCTAATCAGGTGGCTTTGGAATTGCTGGTTGCTGCCATTAAGAAAGCTGGTTACAAACCAGGGGAACAAGTAGCTTTGGCGTTAGATGTGGCGGCTAGCGAATTTTACAAGAATGGTCAGTATGTTTACGATGGTAAACCTCACGCCTCGGCTGAATTTATTGATTATTTAGGACAACTAGTTGACCAATACCCAATTGTGTCAATTGAGGATGGCTTACACGAAGAAGATTGGCAAAGTTGGCAATTACTGACCCAGAAGTTAGGTTCGCGGGTGCAGTTGGTAGGGGATGACTTGTTTGTGACTAACGCTACTCGCTTGCAAAAAGGCATCCAGGAAAAAGCCGCTAATGCCATTTTGATTAAACTCAATCAAATTGGTTCACTCACCGAAACCTTGGAAACGATTGATTTGGCAACTCGCAACAGTATCCGTTCAGTAATTAGCCATCGTTCTGGTGAAACTGAAGATACAACGATCGCTGATTTAGCTGTAGCAACCCGTGCCGGTCAAATCAAAACAGGTTCTCTATGTCGCAGCGAACGAGTAGCAAAATATAATCGCTTGCTGCGAATTGAAGATGAACTAGGCGATCGCGCCGTTTATGCTGGTGCTGTGGGGTTAGGGCCGAAGTAGAGAGATGAGGGAGCAGGGGGAGCAGGGGGAGATGGGGGAGACATGGGAGACATCGGAGTAAATTCTTCCTCATCCCCCTCATCTAGGGATAGAAACCAAGTTTGGGCAACCCCAAGGTTTCATCCCAGCCCATCATCAGGTTCAGACACTGAATAGCTTGGCCCGCCTGTCCTTTAATTAGATTGTCAATTGCTGACATGACAATTACACGACCCGTGCGTGGGTCAACTTCTACACCGATGTAACAAAGATTGCTGCCGTTAGCCCATTTGGTTTGCGGGTAAACGCCGCTACCGCAGACTCTTACCCAAGGAGAGTTGCGGTAGAAGGCTGAGAAAATTGTGATTAAGTCATCTCGCACTAGACCTGGGTCGCTCATTGTGGCATATACTGTTGCCAAAATACCACGTACTATTGGGATAAGGTGCGGTGTAAATTGGATCGTGAGTTCGTGACCGGCTAAGTGACTGCAAATTTGCTCAATTTCTGGGGTATGACGGTGACGACCAACATTGAAAGCTGCTATGGAGTTGTCTGCTTCAGCTAGTAATAAGTTGGTTTGAGCGTGCCGTCCACTGCTAGATGTGCCAGACTTGGCATCGATAATAGCTGTTTCTGGTCTGATTAAGCCTTGCTTTAAAAGTGGCGAAAGTGCAAGGAGACTAGCAGTGGGATAGGAACCAGGACAGCCAATGAGTTGAGCTTCAGCAATGCGATCGCGGTAAAGTTCTGGTAATCCATAAACTGCTGTCGCTGCAATTGTGTGATCGCTTCTCTCTGTACCATACCAATTGGTATAAGTTGTCAAATTACTAAACCGATAGTCTGCACTCAAATCTAGTACTTTACATCCTTTTTCCAACAATTTGGGTGCGATTTGGCAAGCCAGACCATTTGGTAAAGACAGGAAAACTACTTCACAGCGGTGAGCAATTATTTCTGGTTCTACTGCCTCTATTAGCAGGTTAGTTGCATGAGCCAGATGCGGGTAGAGATCCCCAAAAGATTTCCCGATACTACTCTCACCTCCTAAATAAACCATTTCGACTTCTGGGTGATCCATCAGTAGTCGTACTAACTGCACTCCACCATAGCCCGACGCGCCAACAATCCCAACGGGTACGCGTCTAAATTTGCCCATGATCTGAAATCCTTATCCCATGAATGGTTAATTCGTTCTCAGCTATCAACAATATCAGCGACCAGACGCACAGCGCACAAAAGGTCTTAAACCCCTCTACTTTGTTCTGAGAAGATGGGGGAGCAAACAAACAATTATTCTTCCTCATCCCCTTCATCCTTTACTGTCGCCACACTTTATCCCCACTTTTTATGGCAAAAATTTTTACCCCGCTATCAAATCATTGTTAGTCTACTTCTCTGCCTTATAAAGGAGCTACAATCTAAAAGAAGAAATTGTTAAAAAAATTTACGTTTATAGCTGGAAATCTTTCTGTGTCACAGCCTAATACTACCCAAACTTTTAAATTTGATTCGATTGATGCCGCTTTAGCAGACCTAAAAGCTGGTCGCGTCATTGTAGTGGTAGATGATGAAAATAGAGAAAATGAAGGCGACTTAATTTGTTCTGCCCAATTTGCCACACCCGACATGATTAATTTCATGGCGGTGGAAGCAAGAGGACTAATTTGTTTGGCAATGACAGGCGATCGCCTAGACGAGCTAGACTTACCCTTGATGGTAAGCAACATTACAGATACTAACCAAACTGCCTTCACTGTCAGTATTGATGCCGGGCCAGAATTAGGTGTCACCACAGGCATCTCAGCAGAAGACCGCGCCCGAACTATCCAGGTTACTCTCAACCCGGCCACAAAACCTACCGATTTACGTCGTCCTGGTCATATTTTTCCCATTCGGGCTAAGGCTGGAGGCGTACTCAAACGCGCAGGACATACGGAAGCGGCTGTGGACTTAGCTAGGCTAGCAGGGCTATACCCGGCGGGGGTAATTTGTGAAATTCAAAACTCTGATGGTTCAATGGCGCGGTTGCAGCAGTTAGTTGAATACGCTAAACGTCACAATTTAAAAATTATTAGTATTGCGGATTTAATCAGCTATCGCCTACAGCACGATCGCTTAGTGTATCGTGAGGTAATTACCAAGCTGCCTAGTCAATTCGGTCAGTTTGAAATTTACGCCTACCGCCATACCCTGGATAATACAGAACACGTTGCAATTGTCAAGGGCGATCCAGCTAACTTCAAAGATGAGCCAGTGATGGTGCGGATGCACTCAGAATGCTTAACTGGTGACGCTTTGGGTTCTTTGCGCTGCGACTGTCGGATGCAGCTTGTAGCTGCACTCAAAATGATTGAGTCTGCTGGTCAAGGTGTAGTTGTATACCTGCGTCAAGAAGGGCGGGGAATCGGTTTGATTAACAAGCTGAAAGCCTACTCGTTGCAGGATATGGGACTAGATACTGTAGAGGCAAATGAGCGTTTGGGATTTCCTGCTGACTTGCGAGACTACGGTATGGGGGCACAAATGCTCATGGACTTGGGCATCAAAAAGATTCGTTTGATTACCAATAATCCCCGCAAGATTGCTGGTGTCAAGGGTTATGGGTTGGAAGTAGTCGATCGCGTGCCATTGTTGATTGAAGCAAACGACTACAATTCCTATTATTTGGCGACAAAGGCGAAAAAGCTGGGCCACATGCTGTTACAGACTTATCTGGTAACAGTGGCAATCCACTGGCAAGATGACCCGGAAGCTGTGACAGAACGTTATGAACGCTTAGAGAAACTGCGACACTTAGCGAGAAGTAACGATCTATTGTTGCAGGAAGAGGCGCGTCCCTTGGCGATCGCTCTATTTGACGAGCCATCTTTAACAGTACACTTGGGTTTCGATCAGGCAAAAGTTGCTAGCTGTGATTGGTATCAGCAGAGTGGTCATCCTTATATACACGCAATCTTCCAAATTCTAGATAACCTAGCAACTGTGCCTTACATCCAGAAACTAGAATTTCTGATTTCTTCTGGTTGCGATCCTTTGAGTAATTTACAAGTCCAACTAGATCGGCAGACATTCGCCGATGGTACACTGCCTTCATCGATTAGCGATCACTTAAAGACGCAGCAAATTTACAGCTTTAGTAAATAGCTTGGATGATTTTATTTTCAATAAATCTTGTAGGGTTCTGGATAACGCATATTTAATTTCACCAGATGTCTAATATCATGTTCGATAGAGTAATTATATACTCCGGTTAAGTGTCGATGCTGTGGGGAAGCTACTTTGAAGAGCAAATGGCGATCGCAAAATATGCAAGTTAAATGAAATAGGACTACAGAGAAAATCAATGAGAGCAGTCAAAATTATTGTTGAAAAACATAATGACGGTTACGTAGCCTATCCCTTGGGTCTCAAGGGGGTTGTAGTTGGCGAAGGTGACAGCTATGAAGAAGCACTAGCTGATGTTAAATCTGCTATCCACTGCCATATAGAGATATTTGGTCAAGAGGTTTTAGAAGAAGAATCACCAGTGCTAGAAGCTTTTGTGGCCGAAGCTGAGGTTCCTATTTAAGGGGTAAGTAAGTCGGTGCAATAAAACCAAACTGTGTGAAGAAAAGTAAAGAAGCCTCAAACTCTTTCTCCCCCAGCTAAGAGCTCCCAGCAAGAACTGCCTTATTCCAACAATAATTATTTACGCCGATCTACTTAAATTTCCAGTAGATGCATCTAAAACTAAAGTAATTAAGACATTAGAATTTCTTGGATTTACTGTTATTAGAGAGCGGGAGCATATTGTTATGGAAGGAGAAAATGAAGATGGAACAAAAACCCCACTGACTATGCCTAACCACTCTCAAATTAAAGGTTCGACGTTGAGATCCATTTGTACTCAAGCGGGTATCTCAAGAGAGGATTTTTTGTCTGCTTATGAACAAATCTGATGCTCGGTTAAGACTAAAAAATAGAAATGTGTAGCGAATTAGGCGATCGCTTTGGAACTGAAGTTCAATTATAAAACTCGTATTACAGATACTTTTGCACCAATCGCTCATCTAGTATGGCTTTCACTTCTTTATCTGTAGGTGGCAAGGTGTCAGTCGTCTTGGCAAGTTTAAGACTTACGTGGTTTTTCTTAGCGCACAATTTTTTGGCTTGACCCTATCCCTGCTTATTTTACCACAATCTTCTTCTAAATAACCGTAAAAAATCACAATTAAAGGGTGATTTTAATTCTATATTAAACTAACTACTTTGCTTAAGATAATCAAAGTAGTTAGTCTAATAAATCTTCAACTTTTAGAAATTAAAATTTATTTTTTATAGTAACTAAGCATTATATGGTGAATTTTAGTCGAGCCTGGTCAAGGCCGTTTAGATTTGTCTGTGGTGTAGATAATCCAAATGTATTTTCTAAATTATCTTGTAAAGGTAAAGCAGGAATATATGTTTTTACCAATGAGTATGATAGTCAGGTTTTGTACGTAGGGAAAGCAGAAGGAACATCTGTAGACATTTGTGATAGGTTGCGCTCTCACGTAACTGATAAGGGCAACGATGGAATTGGAGACCTATCAACACATGGTGAAACTTTTATAATTAGGTGGGCAGAATGTAGAAATCCAGCTTTTTCTGAATCAGTTGCTATTATTCTACTTCAACCATTATTTAGTAAAAGACTAGAATGGGCAGTTGATAGGCGGTCTATAGATATGCAAGTACCTAGTGCAGACCAATGTGTATGGGAAGCACAAAGGCTTGGATTGTTTCCTTCTGAAGTAGATTATTATAATAATTTGGTTAAAAATTTATGCCAAGCTTTAGGATTTGACATTGGACAAAACCGTTGCCTCAAAGAAGAGCTTTGTGAAAAGGCTGAATCTTATAAAAATTCGACAGATTGGAAAGCTACATCAGAAGTTTTGAAAGCACTACAAGGGCAGTGGAAGAAAGTAGGTAGTGCTGGTAGAGAAATAGATGATTACCTGTGGAATCGCTTTAAAAATGCAGTAAACCAATTCTACGAAAGGCGACAAAATTATTTTCAACAGCTTGAGTATGCACAACAAGAAAACAAGAAGAAAAAAGAAAATATTATTAGAGAAGCAGAGTCGTTAAGCTACTCATCTGATTGGAAAACAACAGGTGAGGCATTCAAAAAATTAGCTGCACAATGGAAAATAATTGGTTCGGCTGGTAAAGAACATGAAAACGAATTATGGGAAAGTTTTCGTCAGGCTCAAGATATTTTTTTTACTCAAAAAAATAACTTTTTTCAAGATAATTTGAGAAAAAAAGAAAAGTTAGTTAACGCTGCCGAAAATTTAACAAACAATCAAATTACTGCTATAGTGACAGGAAAAATTGACATAGGAGATGTAAGCGTAGCAATTCAAAGGGTTAAAGAACTACAAGCAGAATGGAAAACAATTGGTTCTGTACCAAAAGATGACGCTGATAGACTTTGGTATCGTTTTAAGAAGGCTTGTGATTGCGTGTTCGCTTCGGCAGAAGAAGAGAGAAAGCGTAAGCAGAATGAATGGCGCTGCAAAATGCTGGAATTATTAAAGCGCAAACGTGAGCAAGCTGAAAAGCTTAGAGACTCAATTGAGCATGATAGAGACGTTTTAGGTAGAGCAGAAGATAGCTACTATAATGTGCGTCCAGGTTCTCGTGCTGAAGAAATACGTGCAAGTTTAAGAGACAAAAGAGCGGCTTTGGAAGAAAAAATAAGGTCTAAACGTACACGCTTAGATGAGCTTGAAGGTTCAATTCGAGATATTCAGTCTAAACTATAGCTAGCTGTTCTACTTGCGTTAACTGAACCGTATGAATGGCAACATTGCCCTCTACTCTAGCTTTTAGCAGACAAGCTACATTATAATTTTATATAATATTAGCTTGAATAAGTAACTTTACTTTACAACGTGTCCCATTTTGCACATATCCCGGCTGTACCCCTATCCTAGCCATAAGACTTTTTCAGCAAGCCCTAAGTAACCTGAGTTTGGGATAAGCTGAAACCTTGATTTAGTCGTTAGTTTTGACAGTGTAAAACCCTTATTCTTTCGTCCAAGCGATCAAATTTGAGTCCTTAACCCGAACTGACGTTAAGTACTTATACATAAAATTCCGCATAACCCCCTTATTTAGGGTATTAAACGGAAATTTTCTGCATATCAAGGTATAGAAGAACGCCCTAAAAAATTGCTGGAACAAATACAATATTTCTAATAATGAGTTGCCGACTTACGATGATGCACGGCTGTAACGCCATCAGTATCTAGCACTTTGCCACTCTCAACAGTCGCATAAACCAGCCAGTGGTCGCCAGATTCCATCCGGTTTTTTACAGAACATTCGAGATATGCTAGGGCATCCGTAAGTATAGGAGAACCGCTTTCCGTTTCTTCGGCGGCGACATCGGCAAATCGGTCTTGTCCTGGCCCAAAAGGTTTGAGGAAGTGCTTCATCAATCCCAGGTGATTCTCCTCTTTAAGGATATTGAGGACAAATTTGTTTCCTGTATGCGTCAGTGTTTCCACTGCGCGATCTTTGGCGACGGCGATGGTTAAACCAGGGGGACTAAAGCTAGCTTGAGACACCCAAGAGGCTAACATGGCACTGGAGCGATCGCCTTCCTTAGCTGTGAGAACGCAAAGAGAACCGACAATGCGACCAACTGCTTGTTCTACATTTGTTGCAGGTTGACGTGGCGATCGCACTTTTCTCGCTTTTTTGAGTGCTTGGGCAAAGTCGGTTCCAGCTTCTTCACACAATTGTAAGGTGGCATCGTCGGGTTTGAATTTTACGCGGATGGTGTCAAAACCAAACCGATAGCCAGCATCTTTTAATTTACCTTCAATTAAATCAACTGCTTCCCCACTCCAGCCAAAGGAACCAAAAGCACCAGCGAGTTTATTGTTAGTAGCCGTGGATAGCACAATTCCTAAAGCTGTTTGCACGGGTGTCGGTGCATGACCGCCAAGAGTAGGAGAACCGATGATAAAACCACCCGCTTTTTCCACAGCCGCTCGGATTTCTTCTGGTTCCGTAAACTCGCAGTTAATCGATTCTACAGCGACGCCAGCTTTTGTGATCCCACGAGCGATCGCTTGGGCTAATGTTGCTGTATTCCCATAAGCTGATGCATAAATCAGTGCTACTGTCAACTCAGCAGATGTTTGCTGTTGACTCCATTCCCGATAAGCTTTGGTTAGGTCGATTAAGCCATAGCGCACCAAAGGCCCGTGTCCAGTGGCATACATTCTCACGGAAAAATCGACCAGTTTATCCAATGCTGTTTCAACTTGACGGGCGTGGGGAGCCATGAGGCAATCAAAATAATAGCGCCGATCCTCGTTATATATTTCCCAGCCTTCATCAAATACCTGATCTCCACAAACGTGTGCCCCAAATAACTTATCTGTGTATAGAATTTCTGTTTGTGGATCGTAGGTGCAGAGTTGATCGGCATAGCGGGGATTGGGGGTGGGAATAAATTGTAAATTATGCCCATTACCCAAATCTAGAGTTTCTTCGCCCCGCATGACAAGAATTTGCAAATCTGGATTTTCCAGCGCCGCACGTAAATTTATCGCCCCTGGATTAGAACACACAAAGGTGATTTGCGGGGCAATTTCTAACAAAGCTTTTAAAGTTGCAGCACGGTTAGGATTTACGTGTCCCAAAATTACATAATCTAAATCTTCAAGATGGAAACGTTGTTGCAAAGCTTCTAAATAAATTTGCGTAAAGGTTTCCCCTGGAGGATCGATAATGGCGCTTTTATCGCTTTCGATTAAATAAGAATTAGCAGTTGTACCTTTAGCAAGAGCATATTCAATTTCAAATCTCAGCCTTGACCAACTGCGCGATCGCAGTATTCTCGTATCTGTAGCAATGGGGAAAACTTGAACGTCACGGGGTTTATTTTTTGACATGGCTTTATTGGGGAATGGGGCATTGGGCATTGGGAATAGGGCATTGGGCATTGGGCATTGGGCATTGTTTATTAATTCTTCTGCCTCATCTCCCTCATCTTCTTGCTCCTCTGCCCCTCTGCTCCTCTGCTCTCGTTATTAATAATGATTACCAACTTTACGGTGATGCACAGCAGTCAAACTTTCTGGCTTAGAAACCCGTCCGGCGTAGACTGTGCTATATACTCCCCAATGGTCGCCGCAATCCATTCTACTGATGACTTCGCACTCCATGTAGGCGAGAGCATTGTTAAGGATAGGCGCACCATTTTCGGCTGGCTGAATTCTCACACCTTGAAAGCGATCTGCACCAGGGGCAAACCGTTTCAAAAAGTGTTTCATTAATGGTTGGAAATTGCCTTCTTCTAAGACATTGAGAACAAAGCGATCGCCTACTTGCATAAGTGATTCAATTGCCCGATCTTTGGCGACTGCAATGGAGAATCCCAATGGTTTAAAGCTAGCTTGAGCAACCCAAGAGGCTAGCATAGCACTAGAAACATCGCCTTTTTTAGCAGTAATAATATATAACCCACCGCTAATTCTACCTAGTGCTTTATCTAAGTCAGCACCAAGGGATTTCATCGCCTTGATGCTGCGATCGCGTGTTACCCATTGAGCTAAGTCTGTACCCGCTTCTTCACACAACTTGTAGGTATTTTCTGTAGGCGTTTGTTTAATCCGAATCGCTGGAAAAACTGTTGTCAAACCCAAATTACGGAATTTACTCACCAAAGGATCTATCGGCTCATCATCGCCACTGCCGGTTTCAAACACGCCGATAGCTTGCTTTTCTTTGGCAGATCCTAAAACTGTGCTGAGTGCAGCTTGGATATTCGCACCACCAGAAGCCGGAGGTAATCCAACGACTAGTCCAGCACAACGGCTAACTAGTTCCCGCAGTTCTTGTAAATCGACTTCAGATCCCAAATCGACAATTTCCACGGCAACACCTGTTTTACCGATACCATTGGCAATTGCTTGCGCGAGGCGATCGCTATATCCGTATTCGGAAACGTAAAATATCCCAATTGTTGTTTCTGCCTTGGTTTGTGTTTGGCTCCAAGTGCGGTAACGTCCAACTAGTTCTTCAACATTGTGAGATAATAATGGGCCGTGTCCAGTGGCAATCATGCCGATGGTTTTCAGTTCCGCCATCCGCTTCAGGGCAGATAGAACTGACCGGGCATTCGGCCCCATCAAGCAATCGTAGTAATAATGAAAGTCTTCTTCGATCGCGGCTAAGTCTTCATCAAAGGTGCTATCTGAGCAATAGTGCAGCCCAAAAGCGTCGCAGGTGTAGAGAGTTTTGGTTTTGTGGTCGAAGCTGAAGATAGTATCCGGCCAATGTAAATTTGGGGCAATCACGAATTCAAATTCATGACCATTGCCCAAATCTAAGCGATCGCCATTTTTTACAATCCGCCGCTTAAATGGCTGATGTACTAAATTCTCCAGAAACTGAATCGCCACTTTAGAACCGACAACGGTTATTTCTGGAGCCATTTGCAGCAAATCTTTAACTAAACCGCTATGGTCTGGCTCGGTGTGGCTGATAATCAAATAATCAATCTCTGTTGGGTTGATTAGTCCGGTGAGCGTATCAAAGTATAGTTGACGAAACTTTTCATGGGAGGTATCAACTAACGCAGTCTGCTCCCCACGGATGAGAAACGAGTTATAGGTGGTACCGTTTTGCAGACCAAACTCAATATCGAAGCGATCGCGATCCCAATCCAAAGAGCGAATAGCCGTCGTCTCTTGAGCGATTTCCACAGTCTCTATGGTGAGGCGTTTTTCAGTTTTTTCGGTGAGCGCTACCATAACTCCCCTCCTTGACAAATTGAGTATTTATTCCTCTGGTTTTATTGTTACACGCCTTGAATGTTAATTTTTATTAAAAAATCTATAACTGACTTAAAAAAGTTAAAACAGTGAAACCGTATAAGCACCCAGAACAAACAGAGAATGTTTGGCTAGCTTTGGAAATTGGTAATTCTCGGCTGCATTGGGCATTATTTCTAGGGAAGACGCTTTCCTCAGCTTGGGATACCGACTATATACCTGAGTTTGTCATACAACAGATGGCTGAATGTCAAACCCTGGATGATTTACTAGAGAAAATTTTTCCATTCCATCAGAGAACTAAGAAACAAGGAGGATACGGAGACAATTCCTTCCCCGCGTCACCGCCTCCCCTCCTCCTCGCTTCGGTAGTTCCCAGCCAAACTGCTATTTGGCAAACTTACCCAAATACTCGCGTTATTACCTTAGATCAAATATTACTAACAGGCGTGTATCCCACACTAGGAATTGACCGCGCTTTAGCTTTGTGGGGTGCGGCGAAAACTTGGGGTTTTCCAATGTTGGTGATTGATGCTGGGACAGCGTTGACTTTTACAGCTGCGGATGCTAATGAGTCTCTAGTTGGAGGTGCAATTTTGCCGGGATTAGGTTTGCAATTTGCAACTCTCGGTCAACAAACAGGACAATTGCCATTAGTGGAAATACAAAATTTTCCGTCTCTACCAGCACGTTTTGCTCTCAATACTACAGAAGCAATTCAAAGCGGAGTAATTTACACAGTATTAGCTGGAATCAAAGATTTTATTGAAAGTTGGTGGAATTTATTTTCTAATGGGAAAATTGCGATTAAAGGGGGCGATCGCACTTTATTACTAAATTATCTGCAAGCCTTGTATCCTGAAATTGCAGCACATTTGATTGTGGAACAAAATTTGATATTTTGGGGAATGCGGGAAATAGTAATGGAGCATAAAGAATAAGAATCCGAATTTTCACGGCAAAGAGACAATCCAAAATCCAGATAGCATAGAATTAAAAGAGAAGTTTCCCCCTAAATAAACCATGCCCAAAACTTCACAGCTAGATGTCATTATGCAGCAATTGGATGCCCTTTCTTCAGCAGAATTACTAGCAGTTAGGGCAAGAGTCGATGCCTTGATTGAGGGACAATCGTTGCCATTGGGCAAAGGTCAACCACCTTTGTTTGGTTTGCGTAACGTTCAGATCCCTGAAAGTACTACATATTATGGGAGTTTTAGTAGATTTACATTCATTCGTAACGAGAATAACGACGTAGACATCCTTGCTGCACCTGCAACTATAAACATACCAAGAACAAATGCAACAAATCTCTTGCCAACCTGGTTACGAGCATTAAGACAAAATCAAGTTGCCCAATTTTTGGAATCGGAATCAAAAGGAGATGATTCCTTAGAAAAGGTAATGGAACTGGTTGACGAATGGATGGTTGATGAATCGGGATATGATGAACAAACATACCCACAGATTGAGACAGGCTTGAATCAGAATCGGATGTCAGTGTAAAAACGCAGATGAGTAGAGCCGTATTGCTAGACACTCATCCTTTGAATTAAGTAACGCATCCACAAGTAAACCCAAAAGTCCAACAGTGGTTACAATCGTTAGGCAAAACCGAAACTGTTATACGTGTGCCGGAAATAGCCGATTATGAACTTCGGCGTGAACTATTGAGACAAGGAAAACGAAAAAGTATAGATCGCCTCAACAAACTTAGTCAAATTTGTCTCATACCACTGACTCCCGAAACGATGCGAAAAGCAGCCGAACTATGGGCATGGGTACGAAACAGGGGAAGCCTACGGCAAGCAATGATAGCTTAGATGGTGATGTAATTCTTGCTGCTCAAGCAATTCTCCAATTAAAGAGTTTTGATCAGGTGATAGTTGTGACAACAAACTTGAAACACATATCACGCTTTGAGAGCGAAGGAATATGTGTATTAGATTGGCAGCAAACTCTAAATGAGCTAGTTTAATTCGTTTAAATTATGGCTTTTTAAGATAGCTTTAATAAACTCTCGAATCTCCATCGCTACAATCCCAGCACAAGATTCTGGTAAGTCATTTCCGGCATGGGCAATCATTTTTAACTCGACTTTCGGCATCAGTTGAGCATAAACCCGACTTTTAGCTAAAGCATCTGGTGTGTCTTGGCCACCTTGTAAAATAAAAATCGGCACATCTATCATGTAAAGCCGCTTTTGTATTAATTCCGCCTCAATTTCTACTTGTCGCCGTTTGAAGAGTAACTGGCAAGCTATGGGGTAACGCAACAATTCCTGACGTAATTGCAAATCCTGGGCAATTTTTTCATACCAACCCAGACTTTTAGTGAAAGGAATTAGCGGGGATCTAGACACCGCGAATTTTCACAAATCAGATAGGATTGCTATATGTCTATAGTGTATTTTATCTGAGGCAGATACCAACGATTGAAATACTAGGAATGTTGTTTGGTATATCTAAAAGAACTACGCCTTAATAGGTGATGTTTTTCAGCTTAGTAACTAGGTTGGCTGGAATTAAAAAGGCACAAATCCCAATACGGTAAGTGCTTGAAAATTCAGTTAAGGTGTTAAAATCGAGCATTAGTTTACTGAAATTGATTTGGATTCAAGTTGCGATCGCCCATTATCGTGATGCGGCAGGGCCGCCATTCCATGTTCTTGGGCACGCAGCTCTTGACCAGAGATTTCTGGCTCCTTAATATAGACCGAACTCAGTAAGATATTCAGGACTCCACTTTCTTCAGCCTGACGTACAGCGCAATGCGTAATCAATTCACCTACATTTAGAATCACGTTGTCTTCTGGATCAAGAATGACGCGGGTAACTGGACGACCCAGTGCAACTTCAATTCGTTGCTTCCTGATCGCCCGTGTGCTGAGTCTTTGTAGCATTTCTGCCTTCTGTTTCAAGGCTTGCCAGAAAGTATTGAGGTTCTCTTGGGCGACGCTTGCCCCCTAGCGCAGTTGAACTTTGGTTTCTAACCATGTGTCACTTGTGGTAGAACGAACTGCGGTTGCCAGAGCCAGACCAGCAGCGTTGAGTAATTCTGCTTGTTTGCCATAAGTCTGGGCACGAGCAAGGACGGATTCAGTTACAATCTGCCCAGATGCCGCAATAATTAAGCCATCGTCAGCACGCACCGTTTGCAGGACTCTGCGCCCTCTTACCTGCTGGATCGCCTGTGCTGTCAGCGCATTAACAGAGTGACGTAGGTTAGCAGCACTGCTCATCGTTGCGCTCCCAATTCGATTGCTAGTAGATTTTGTTGCTGCTTGCAAATTGCGGCTGATATTTGCAGTCAGACTACCACCGGTAGCTCGATAGAGTTCATCAAGGATACCCATACGAGCGGCCGCTTCTGCATCAACTAGCGTGACTTCTTGCCCTTGTAGTAGCAGTACACTACCGTCTAGCGTTAGCACATCTCGCTCAACATGCTTGCCAATCACGTATACTTTTTGCTCGGCAGGGTCAACCAAATTATTTGTCAGGGAGGCAGCTGCATTTCGATTGAGGTCCTGCAGTTTGCTGCTAGTAGCATCAGTTGCGGTTTGTAGTTGCTCACCTGCATTTTGGCTTGCTGACTGTAGCCTGCGGTTCACGTTCTCTACTGAGCTTTGCAGTTGCTCACCTGCATTTTGGCTTGCTGACTGTAGCCTGCGGTTCACGTTCTCTACTGAGCTTTGCAGTTGCTCACCTGCATTTTGGCTTGCTGACTGTAGCCTGCGGTTCACGTTCTCTACTGAGCTTTGTAGTTGCTCACCTGCATTCTGGCTTACTGACTGTAGCCTGCGGTTAGCCGTTTGAGTCGATTCTTGGAACTTGTCTTCAGTTGCTTGGACGGCTCCCCGGATACCACCGACCTGTTCTTCCATCATCTGAGCAGTTTCTGGAGGCACAAAGGCAACATCGTCACCAATTATCAGTGCTTTTGGAGCAGGAACGAAAGATCGCCCGGAGTAAGCATCGGCAAATACACCGCCAGAAACTTCGTATCCTTCCACTAATCCACTATGCTCATCGAAGAACAAATCCACCAGCCCACCAAGGTAAAGTCCCTCAGTGGTCAGAATTCTCGTTCCTCTGAGTACGATATTCTGGTGCAGAATCTCTTTAATTGCAGGCACACGATGTGCCTTAACAACAGATTCTTTCGATTTAACTATGATCGCATCTGACCCGATCGCTTGCACCTCTTGTAGGGGAATAACTTTTGCATCCCGAAACAGTCCCTTCTCTTCAACCAGGAAACCCAAAAGTTGATTGCGTTTGTGATCAAAAATTAAATCTAGAATTCGCTGAATTTTCTGACCCTTGTCAGAGGTGACGACTACTTTATCGATCACATCACTACCTTTACGCATTTATCTATTCCTTGCAGTTATTATTAATTGGGTTATTTAGTGACTTGTTCGTTGGTTGGCTGAATTTTTAGCTGAAAATATCGTCCCTCTCTGCCAAAACCAGGAACGATGTCAATAACGCCAAAGTATTCCAGGAATACCCCAAAGATGGCGATAAGGATGATGAGAACGGTGATATTTGCTCCAGTATTAGAGCGTTGTCCTACGAGTCTAGGCATTTTTTTCCTCTTATTTTTGTTGTTTTTTTTATCGCCAAGCTTGTTATAAAAATCAGATAAGGTTGTTTAGATAATTATTAATTTGACATACATATCTATCTACTCACATATACTATCGCTCAGTTTGTTCTTCTAAAATAAATAAATTTTCCAAAAAATATAGGTATTTGATTATTTGAATTTTCCTAAGCAATGGTTTGAGCGATTTTAATTAGCACTCATACTGGTAATGGAGCGGATTAATTTAACAGACACCCCTATACATCTGTACAATGATCAACTAAAAAGCTGAGTTATACTTGACTACAAGCATTCAAACACACATCATAGTGGCAAACAAAAAGTTTTTCATTCGCCACTATGATGTGGTTAGTTCAAAGTCTGTGATTCTTGTCTACCTAAAATTTGTTTTTGAAGCGAACGAATTTCTCCTGCTAATTCTTGCCGAGTAGAACCTTTGAGCAAGTAGCGGAAAGTAAACCAAACTGTGTAACCCAGTCCAATGAACTGTAAAATTGGAGAAACTAATGGAATATCATTTATTGCGTTCAGTACTGCTAGAAATATTCTCAGTGCCGTAACCGTTATCACAAGCAAAGCAAAGCTGATAATCGGTAATTTGTATTCTTGGTAGAACCTACCTATGTACTCAGGTAGTTGTGCCAAAAATGTAGAAATCTGTCTACCAATTCTTTGCCATTGATCTTCAGCTTCCGAGGCAGGCGGTAACATTGGCAAGTTTCTAGCCTCTGAACCTTTAAGTGCTTCTATCCGGTTTCGGGAGGCAGCATCGACGTATTGCTGTTGCTGTAATTCAGTTTCCATAATTCTCTCCTAATTTTCTGCAATGAGAACAGTTTTAAAGTTTAGACTTTGTTGCTATCAACTTTGGCAACGGTTGCTTTAACAACTACATTTTTAACGCCTTTTATTTCCTTAGCTATGAAATTTTGACTCTATACAGTGAGTTAAACAGTTTCATGGCGACAGTCAGAAATGATAACAGCAAGGTCTTCACTGTTGTTATCAAAACTAACTGTTTGACGAACTCCTCAGTTGTTACCTGCGGAGGCATCATAAATAATAAAATCCTCGATTTATCGCCGTTTGAGAGTCGCTTCCGCACGCTTCCTCTCAGTGGCATTGCCTTTAATTGTTACTAAGTAATCGGCTTGATTAAAGCGATCGCTTAATTTATTAGGGCTTTAATAATATTAAGACATTTTAATATTAGTTTTTCATCAACCTCTTGGAGTAAGTTTTTTTTCTTTAGAGTGAGATCAGGACTTGAACTCAAAATAATAAGCGCTACAAAAATATCAGGATATTTGATTGAAATGTAAGGGTTTAAGAAATTTAACTAGCTGAAAGTTATGAATATATATGAATTTAGGTAAGTTTTAACCTGAGATTTCCGGCTAGAACCTAGTCACAAAAATATTAATAATAGAGGTGTCCTGGTTTATGAATACTACCCTCTAGAGTTTCTAGGGCGACGGTTGTGAGCAAGGTTTAAACCCCCACTTTGTTAAATGGCTTATTTCCAGGCGGGGTTAAAGCTCTGACTGAAAAATCCCTAAAACCGGACTTCCTTCTGGAAAATTTTAGTTATAATAGATTTCATCATCAGAGTGAAAAAATTCAAGATATTAAAAGAATACTTCTTTATAATGCAAGTAAAACTAGATTAGCTTACTACTTTTTATGAAAGCTCAATATGATTTAACTCAATCTTTGGAAAGAAGATTTATCTAAATTGAATGTGCTAAATTCTAAAAAAGAAACAGCACATTTTAAGGAATAGAATAATGCCACTGCAAAAAATAAGTGAGTTTGATACAGACTACCAGGATGCTATTCAAGGTAACGACATCAAAGGAATGGATGTGTATGTTCAGGGAACTGATGAGAAGATTGGCACGGTAAGTGATGCTGTAGTAGACGAACAAGGAGCGTTCCGCTATTTAATTGTTGACTTAGGCCTTTGGATTTTTGGCAAGAAAGTATTACTACCAGTAGGGAAATCGCGTATTGACTCTAGAGCAAACCGTGTATATGCCGTTGGGATCACAAAAGAGCAAGCAGAAAAGTTGCCTGAATATCAAGAACACACAGCGCTTGATTACGACTATGAAGAACAGGTGCGTGGAGGATATCGTACACCGTCTGTAGGAAGTTCAGTAGCTTCGACAGATGGTCGTACTGCTCCCACTTATGATCGCAACAACTACACATACGCACAGGACGCGGATCTGTATGATGTCAACGCTCATGAAGACCAAACCTTCAAACTCTACGAAGAAAGGCTGGTTGCCAACAAACAACGCCGGAAAACTGGAGAAGTGACAATTGGCAAGCACGTTGAAACAGAAACTGTAAGAGTTTCTGTTCCAGTGGAAAGAGAGCGAGTCGTGATTGAGCGAGTTACTCCTCAAGATGCAGGCAAAGTTGTGTCTGCTGAAACAGCTAACTTCGGTGAGAGCGAGGTAGCACGTATAGAACTCTATGAAGAAGTTGCTGATGTCCAGAAAGAAGCTTTTGTGCGCGAAGAAGTCAGAGTCCAAAAAGTTGTAGACAAAGAAACCGTTGAAGTTAAAGAGACCATTCGACGTGAAGAGTTAGATGTTGATGCTGATGGTCGTACTATTGAGGAAAAAACTGGTAATAAGTTGCCCAAAGACCGTATTTAAGAAGACTGCTTTTAGCCTTCATCGCTTGTCAGACAGCACAGAGATTCCAGGCTGAGTCTGGAATCTCTTTAAGGGTTTTCGGCATTTTTGTGATCGAGCAAATGTATTTGCTTTCTGTATGCGTTCGCAAGAGTTGTAGAGATCCCCAATTAGATTTAATCTACCGATTTAGCCACACGAGAGGAGAGACTTCTTCAAACCAGAAAGCGTCAAGTCTGCATTGGCTGAACTTATCGCCATACAAACTTAAAACACATATCGTAGTTTGAGAGCGAAGGAATATGTGTAGCAGATTGGCAGCAAACTCTCAATAATTTAGCTTAATTAGTTGAGTTCACGGCTTTGGAGATACGTAACCCGCTTTCCTCCAATTACTAATTTTCTTTAATAAACTCCTGAATTTCAATTGCCACAACCCCAGCACAAGATTCTGGTAAATCATTTCCAGCATGGGCAATCATTTTCAACTCGACTTTCGGCATCAGTTGAGCATAAACCCGACTCTTGGCTAAAGCATCTGGTGTATCTTGCCCACCCTGTAAAATAAAAACTGGGACATCTATCATATAAAGCTGCTTTTGCAGTAATTCCGCCTCAATTTCTACTTGTCGCCGTTTGAAAAGTAACTGGCAACCTATGGGATACGGCAATAGCGATTGACGCAGCTGCAAGTCTTGTGCAATTTTTTCATGCCAACCCAGGATTTTAGTCAAGGGAGTTAGTGATCGCAACGTTTTAACTATTAGTGGTGGATAATTCAATAATCGCCGCATCTTCTGACAATACTCTTCTTGCCCTGCTATCTCTACACCTTCTGGTGCTAGCAGTACCACACCATCAACTTTCTCTGGATACTTTAAAGCATAGCTAGCAGCAATCCAACCCCCAAGAGAATGCCCCACTAAATATACTTTTTCTAGCTTCACAGCTTGCAAAAATTCAGCTAGACATTCAACTTGTAAATCTATCGAATGGTGGATATTAGGATTTTCTGATTCACCAAACCCTAACAAATCAGGTGCAAAACAATGAAAATCTTGTGCAAGGGACTTCATCACAGATAACCATTGACTGCTCTCATTCCAAGCACCATGTAAAAAAATTATAGGAGTTTTTTCACCGACTTCACGCCAGAATAGTAGCCCTTGAGAAAGCTTTCTTCGGGAGTTACGGAATAGTATATCCATTTTATTTAGTAGTTAACTTTAGCACCATAATAAATAGTCATTAGTCATTGGTTATTATTAACTAGTTCTGGACAAATTACAAACAGAGAAGTGTGAGCCAAGGCTTCTTGAGATTATAAGTTTGGCGGCAAATCACAAAGGACTAATGACTAATGAGTAATGAAAAAATATTGTTATGCCAGTGTTGTCAAGCCATTTAAGTAGTCTTGCAACTGCCGAGTATGGTCGTGAGACATCTTTCCTGAAGGTAGTAAACTGGGAAAGAAAGCTTGGATTTCCATGACTTCTAACGTGTCTTGAATCTCCATTGTCCCATGCACTTCGGCTTCAACCACAATACAAATTGAATGAATTCTGGGATCGCGGTCTGGTGCAGAGTAAACTCCTACTAAACGGTTAATTTTCACTAATTCTAGCCCGGTTTCCTCCATCAATTCCCGGCGGACTGTATTGGGAATATCTTCTCCCCAATCTACAATCCCTCCAGGCAATGACCAAAGACCATTGTCGCGCCGCCGGATCAGTACAATCCGACCATCGGGTAAAATTGGGATGATACTAGTGCCAGTAATGGGATGACGAAATATTATACCCAATACTGTTTGTCCAATACGCCATAAGCTACGTGTGGACTCTACAGCTGCCGGAAAAAAAGCAATAACGTTCAATCTTCAAAATTTATGTGTTGTATTCTATAGTTCTCTACCACTTACATAATCTCAACTGATAAAATTTTTGTTGAGTTTTGTTTTATACAAAAATGTTTGTGGGTTGAGATTTTATTCTCACGATTTACGTAGAATATTATCAATTCTAACATCAAGTTTCATGAGAAGCACTGTATTTATATATACATGATATTTATTAAATAAAGTAAATTTTCAGTTTATAGCTAACATTAGTACTGCTGAAATTAGCTGTTACTAATAGATTTTTAGAACAAATAAAAATAATATGAATAATAAGTCAAAATTCTGAATTCTGAATTTATAAGAGGCAATTAAGTAGGGTTTAAAACCTACAATTAATTAAAGACCACTAAATCAAAAATTAGACTCTATGCTTAAACTTACCTATGCCTCCGAGTTTTGATGACCGATTCCTGAATTATTTCTTGATAATTTCTTAATAATATTGGTTTGTTTTAAGAACAACAACTAATGAGCTAATTTACAATCATTTGACAGATTGGAATCTCAGAAAAGATATTTTTGTCTTACTGGCGTGGATAATTCAGAATTTATATTGACAAAATCAGGTAAAATGCGGTAGACTAGTACACTGTTTAAAGCGTATTTATTGCTGCACTAGGCTAAAAGTATATCAATAACATTGGTAGCTAATATTGCCTAAGTGATGCCTAGTTGCTACTTTTTTGTTGTTTATTAATAGAGGTGAACATGGCCAAGCGCCGTAACCCGAAAAAAGAAAAGGCGCTACGTAACCAGGCGTATGCCAGAAAGTTTCGTAAACGGACTACGACAGGAAGAATGCAGAGAAGGTTCCAACAAAGACCACCAAAGAGTGAGGAAGAAGAAGGCGCAGCAGCAGCTGACACTGAATAAGCTGCCTGCCTAAATCCTTATTGTTTGGGTTATTTACCTATTTACCTTTTGGGGCGCACATTTATTTGTACGCCCTTATTTATTTTTGGGCATTGGGCGTTAGGAGTGCTGAGTTAGGAGTTAAGAGTTAGGAGTTAAAAGTTAGGAGTTTTGTTTATCTCCTCATCTCCCTCATCTCCTCAATCCCTCTATTGAGCAATTTGAGCACGGGCGGCTATGAGTGCTTTGTTTACCTGTACAAAGCCAGTTCCTCCGTAACTGTTGCGGGCAGCAACAACTTGACGGGGGGATATCGCCTCATAAATATCTGCTGCAAATGCCGGATGTAGTTGTTGCCACTCTTCTAATTTCAAATCTTTTAGGAGTTTACCTGCGGCAATACTAGTTTTTACCACCTTACCCACAAGGTTGTAAGCTTCCCGAAAAGGAACGCCCCGTGCTGCCAGATAATCTGCGACATCGGTGGCATTAGAAAAATCCTCCGCTACAGCTGATGCTAACCGCTGGGTACGAAATTCTAAGCCTTCCCTGAGCAAAATTGTCATCGCTTCTAGTGAGGCTTTGACTGTGTTAACGCTATCAAATAGACCTTCTTTATCTTCTTGTAAGTCTTTGTTATACGCCAGGGGTAGCCCTTTCATAATGACCAACATCGCTTGGAGATGACCGAATACACGTCCCGTTTTCCCCCGCACCAATTCTGGGACATCGGGGTTTTTCTTTTGAGGCATGATACTGGAACCTGTAGCACAGCTATCTTTGAGGGAGACGAAGCGAAATTCTTCAGATGACCAAAGAATGACTTCTTCTGCAAGGCGGCTGAGGTGAACCATAATCAAGCTAGCAGCACACAAGAATTCGATCGCAAAATCGCGATCGCTCACTCCATCGAGGCTATTAGCATAAATATCGTCAAAATTCAAGACTTTGGCTGTGTAGTGGCGATCGATAGGGAAAGTAGTTCCCGCTAAAGCACCGCACCCCAAAGGTGAGATATTCACGCGGCGAGAAACATCTCCTAAGCGTTCCCAGTCACGTTGCACCATTTGAAAATATGCCAAGAGGTGATGAGCTAAACTCACGGGTTGGGCGCGTTGGAGGTGGGTATAGCCAGGAATCAGAGTTTCAACGTGCTTTTCGGCTATATCCAGTAAAACACCTTGAAATTCTCGCAATTCGCTTTTGATTTGTTGAATTTGGTCGCGCAGGTAGAGTCTGGTATCAGTGCCAACTTGGTCATTACGCGATCGCGCCGTATGCACCTTTTTACCCACATCGCCGACAATTTCTGTCAGTCGTCGTTCAACTGCAAAATGTACATCTTCAGCATCGATACCAGGCTGAAATTTTCCCTGGCGGTACTCTTGGCGAATTTGTTCTAAACCGGCAACCAGTTGCTCTCCTTCTTCTGGGGAGATGATGCCCGTGTGAGCAAGCATTTTGGCATGAGCTTGAGAACCAGTGAGGTCATATTCGATTAATTCAATATCAAAACTTATACTGGCATTAAAACGAGCGATCGCTGGATGCAACGCTGATTCAAACCGCTGGCTCCAAGTTTGTTTTTCAGTCATAAATATCAGAGGAGTGGGCATCAATTTTGGATTTTAGATTAATCATCAATCTAAAATCCAAAATCTAAAATTACTTTAACCGTAGCTAGTTAGATTCCGAATCATATAGCCAATGACTAAACCAATCAACAATGCCCACACTTGACCTGTTTGTATAAAGTGGCTCCAAGCTTTTTGCATCTGACCCATAACGTTTGGATCGGTGATTGTTTGTGCTAGGGCTGTCCAATTTACAGGCAAATGCCAAAGTAACTGAGATATCAAATCGCTGTAATTGCTCATCTTTGGTGATTAAGAAGTTAGGGGTGGCAAATTTCAGCATCAGTTTATTATTTACATTAATTACTGATATTTACTGAAATATTTGGATATAACTTCAATGTCTTAACTCAAGATGCAGCCGATGCCAACCGCAATTTCTCGGCAGTCCGCAAAATTTGCCCCGCTAAAACTGCTGCACCAAAACCATTATCGATATTTACTACCCCTACTCCCGCAGCACAAGAGTTAAGCATTGTCAATAAAGGTGCTAAACCGCCAAAACTTGCGCCATAACCGATGCTGGTGGGTACAGCAATCACAGGACAACTCGCTAAACCAGCGACAACGCTGGGTAAAGCGCCTTCCATCCCCGCCACGACAATCAACACCGATGCTGATTCAATCAGGTGGCGGTTACTCAGCAAACGGTGAATTCCAGCAACGCCAACATCCCAGAGGCGCTGGACGCGAAAACCAGAAAGTTCAGCAGTGACAGCAGCTTCTTCAGCAACGGGTAAATCGGCGGTACCAGCAGAAAGAATACCGATCTCACCGCAGAATTGTGGTTCGATGGTAGGGGGAGCGATCGCACAAATTCGCGCCGATTCATAATATCGCAAACCGCTAACTTTTGATTGCAGTGCGGTATAAACTGCTGATTCAATGCGGGTTGCCATTACTACAGGGTTACGGAGGCGCATCACTTCCATAATTTGAGCAATTTGTTCGGGCGTTTTACCAGGGCCCCAAATCACCTCTGGGAAACCAGTTCTTAGCTGGCGATGGTGGTCAATTTTGGCAAATTCACCTACAGATTCATAAGCTAAGTCTTTGAGTGAGTCTAATGCCACATCTGGCGTAACTTTACCATTGGCAACCGCTTCCAGGAGCGATCGCAAACTTTTTTCATCGGTCATTGGTAATTAGCCCTTTGTCTTTTGTTCTTAGTTGTTTATCAGTCGTCCAATGCCCAATGCCCAATACCCCATGCTTAATCGGTTACTTTCAATTCGTAAAGATTCCAAAATGGGCCACCAAGAGCAGTATATTGAATTCCTTGGAAGCGATCGCGCACTGCTTGCAGATTCAACCTCTCCACTAAATGAATAAACGGCAACTGTTCTGAGGCAATGCGCTGATATTCATAATAAATTTCCTTGCGCTTGTTTTCATCCAATACCTGTGCGCCTTTAATGTAAAGCCTGTCAATTTCCTTTTCCCAGTCGGAAACTTCCCAGCCAATTATGGGTGGATCTCCCGGTTGTGGCCCCAAATTAAATGCGTGGGATGCACCGGTAATTCTCCATATTTTGCTAGCGCCGTGGGGTTCAATACCGCCTTCAGTAAATCCTCCAAGGTAACAATCCCAATTATGCGTAACTTTGAGTTTTTCTAGATAGGAATTGAAACTGAGAATTTGCAAATCTACTTGAATCCCAATATTAGCGAGATCCCGCCTGATTTGGGATGCCATATCTCCTCTAACTTTTCTTTCCGAATTCGTTAAGAGTGTAAATCTGACTCTGTTACCATCAGTATCTAAAAGCTGATTTTGGTCATTATATTTGAAACCAGCTTTTAACAATAATTTCTTCGATTTATCTGGTTCGTAATTATATACTTTTAGCCCTTTTTCTGGAGTTAGGAAATAGGGACTTTTGACATAAACAAATGAATTTTGCAGTTCACCCAGTCCCCGATAAACATTTGTTTTCATCGTTTCGCGGTCGAGGGCGTAGGCTATAGCCTGCCTGAATTCCTTTTTATTAAACCATATAGATTTAATTGGGTCTACAAAAGGTTTACCCTGAGAATTCTTTGCTTTAATCAGATTGAAAGCAATAAAACTCGTACTTGTACTTGGCCCACCGTTATAAATTTTAAACTTCGCCCGTTTTTCTTGTCGCTTCAGCAAACTGAAGCCTTCAGGAGGAACTTCTAAATTATCCAACTGCCCAGAGCGAAAACTAATCAACTGGTTTTCAGTAGATTCAATAATTTGCCAAACAATACGCTCAATGTAAGGCTGAGAATTACCCTGAGCATCTTTGCGCCAGTAATATGGATTACGCCGAAATATTATTCGCTGACTGGAAACGTAACTTTCCATGATATATGGGCCGTTACCAACAATTTGTTTCGGATCAGTGCCTGTTCCCCACATTGAGAGAAACTTAGGATTTCCATCAGATCCAACTGTGCGAATTGCTTTCTGTAGAGCATGGGCTGGCATAATTGGGATACCACCTACATATCTTAAAAAAGGAGCAAAGGGTTCTAGTATACTGAATTCAACTCGGCGCTCATCGATTTTTTTGACCTTTGGCAAAGTGCCCTTATCACCAATTCTTAGGGCATCCTTGGTAGAGGTGGGAATTTTGGGGTTGAGGTAGATTTCGTTATAAGTAAAGACAACATCATCAGCAGTCATTGGCTGACCATCTGACCACTTAATTCCTTCTCGCAGAGTGATCACAATCCGTTGACCATCTTCAGAAACTTCCCAGTCCTCTGCTAAAGCAGGCTCTAGTTTTGTAGTTAGGGGATTCTCATTAATCAATGAGTCATAGATGAACCTAAAAACACTATATGCTGATTCATTTAAAGCATAGTTAAAAGTTGAAGGCTCACTCAAAACTGCGGTGACGAGTTGCGGTACTTGAGCAGCTGCGCTTTTAAAGTTCGCTGGGTTGCAGGCAGTAAGTGTAAGTGCTATTGCTGAAGTCAGAAATATTGGCAACCAAAAACGCCTAATTGCAAAAAAGATGAAGGGTGATTTCATAGAATTAAATTTACTGGAATTCTGTCTAATTATGGTCAATAAATTCACCCGCAGGTTTATAAGACAAAGATTCAAGTGTGTATAATCCTATATCTGGAGTAACTTTACCATTGGCAACCGCTTCTAAGAGCGATCGCAAAGTTTTTTCATCAGTCATTAGTCTTTTGTCCTTTGTCCTTCATTGTTTGTAATTAGCGATTAGTTAGTAGACAACTAATGACTAATTCATTACTTTAATTTCATGAATGTTCCAGAATGCGCCACCAAGAGCAGAGAATCTGATACCTTCAAAGCGATTACGGACTGCTGACATTGACAACTGATTAACTAGGTAAATCAACGGTAAATTTTCCTGAGTAATTCGCTGCGTTTCCCCATAAATTTCTTTCACTTTTGCTTCATCAAACTCCTGTGCAGCTTGAATGTAAAGCTTACCAATTTCTGCTTCCCAAGGAGCTACTTCCCGACCCTCAATCGGTTGTTGTCCAGGTTGTGGTTTCTGATTAAACATATGCAATCCACCTTCGGGAGACCAGACATTTGCTCCATCATTGGGTTCTAAACCACCCGTCAGACCCAGCATCGAAGCTTCCCAGTCTAAAGAATTAGAAAGCTTGTCTGTATAAGTATTCCATGCCAATGGAGTGAAATCGACTTGCATACCGATCTTACTCAAGTCTCGTTTAATTTGCGATCCAATTGCTTCGCGGATTTTATTTCCAGAATTAGTGAGCAAAGTGAAGCGAACGCGGTTAGCTTCAGCGTCTAATAACTGACCTTGTTGATTGTACTTAAATCCAGCTTTAATTAGCAGTTCCTTTGCTTTATTAATATTATAATCATAAGTTTTTAATCCTTCTTTTGGCGAAAGGTAATAAGGACTTTGTACTGTAATTGGTGAATTTTGTGGTTCACCCAAGCCGCGGTAAGTGTTATTAATCATCGTTTTGCGGTCGATAGCATAAGCTACTGCTTGCCTAAATTCAACTGTATTGAACCAGCGTGATTTAACTGGATTTACCAATGGTTTTCCGTTTCTTTTACCTTTATTTAAATTAAATAAAACAAACGTTGTACCAGTTCCAGGTTCATTGCCGTAAATTTTAAAGTTACCCTGCTTTTCTTGCACCTTTAGCAAAGAAAAGTATTCAGGTGTTACTGGCACAGTATCTAATCCACCAGACCGAAATTGCAGCAAAGAAGTATCCGTATTTTCGACGATTTGCCAAACCATGCGTTCAATATAAGGCTGAGATTTACCTTGGTTGTCCTTGCGCCAGTAGTAGGGATTGCGTCGAAATACTACACGTTCACTTGTGTCATAGCGTTCAACTTTATAAGGGCCGTTGACAATAATTTGCTTGGTGGGAGTATCAACACCCCACTTACTCAAAAAGGTCGGCTTTCCTTCTGAATCTTTCTGTTTTATAGATTCTCGCAGTGCATGGGCAGGTAAGATAGAAGTGCCTGTATTTAGTAAGAAAGGTCTAAAGGGTTCCGGTAGAGTAAATTCTACCTGGCGTTCATCGAGTTTTCGCACCGTAGGTAGCTTGCGACTGACACCAATTCTGAAGCCATCTCTGGTATCTGTAGGAATCGCTTCATTCAAGTAGATTTCGTTGTAAGTAAATACAACGTCTTCAGCTGTGAGTGGCTGCCCATCAGACCATTTTAAGCCTTCACGTAAAGTAAAAGTAAATCGCAATTTGTCATCAGAAATTTGCCATGATTCTGCTAAGTCTGGCTCAACTTTACCAGTAATTGGATTTTGGGTAACTAATCCTATGTATGTCAAACCAAAAATATTTGGTGATTCTTGACTCAGAGCAAGGTTGAAAGTTTTGGGATCACTGAGAATGCTACTTACCAATTGCGGTACTTGAGCAGATGCGCTTTTGAAGTTAGTTGGGTTGCAGGCGGTAAGTGTAAGTGCTGTTGCTGAAGTCAGAATTATTGGCAACCAAAAATATTTAATTGCTAGAAATATTTGTCTAAAAAATTTCATAATTTCAAATTTATTTTGATCCTAATCAGTTTTCAATATCTCGATCAGAAGCTAAAGAAAGTTATTCTGAAGCACCTAGCAAGACAACAGCATAAGCACATATACCTTCTTCACGTCCAACAGGGCCTAATTTTTCGTTAGTAGTAGCTTTGATGCCAATTTGATTTGGTTGTAATTCTAAAACAGTCGCTAGTTTGTCGCGCATCTTGTGAATATGCGGCTTTAATTTTGGACGTTCTGCTACTATTACCGAGTCAATGTTTCCGATCTGCCAGCCTCGATCCCGAATAAGTTGATGTACTTGAGTTAATAGTACTAAACTATCTGCTCCTGCCCATTGGGGATCGGTAGGCGGAAAATAATGACCAATATCTCCTAAAGATAATGCCCCAAGCATGGCATCCATAATCGCGTGCGTTAACACATCAGCGTCACTGTGCCCCAACAAACCCAGTTCATGGGGAATTTGAATTCCACCTAAAATCAAAGCGCGATCGCTCACTAGTTGGTGAATATCGTAGCCATTACCAATACGAATTTTTGTCATTTGTCATTTGTCATTTGTCATTTGTCATTTGTCAGGAGTTATTATTCTCCCCCTGCTCCCCCTGCTCCCTCATCTTCCCCTACTCCCCCTACTCCCCCTGCTCCCCCTGCTCCCCCTGCTTCAATTTTTCCAGGAGATCGGGGCGGCGATCGCGGGTTTTTTGAATTTGTTGTTCGTAACGCCACCGGGCGATCGCTGCATGATTCCCACTGAGCAACACATCAGGCACTTTCAAGCCGCGAAAATTGGCAGGACGAGTATATTGGGGATAGTCCAATAACCCTTCCTCAAAACTTTCTGCTGTCAGCGACTCTGTTTTGGCCACAGTTCCTGGTATTAGTCGCACAACACCATTAATCAAAGCCATTGCTGGAATTTCCCCACCAGTCAGAATAAAATCGCCTAAAGATACTTCCCGAGTTACCAAATGCAGCACCCTCTCATCCACCCCTTCGTAATGCCCGCAAATAACTACTAACTGGTCATAATTTGTCACCAATTCTTTCAAAAGAGGTTGATTGATTGTTTGACCCTGTGGACTCATCAAAATTATTTCTCTTCGGGGAAGAGTTGGCAGCGACTCTACAGCCGTAAAAATCGGTTCTGGCTTCATTAGCATTCCCACACCGCCACCGTAGGGTTCATCATCCACCTTTCGGTGCTTGTCAGTGGTAAAGTCCCGTGGATTAATCAGATGCACTTCGGCAATCTGTTTGGCTAAGGCTTTACCTAGCAGCCCAGAATTGAGAACAGAGTTAAAACAGTCAGGAAAAAGTGTAACTATATCAAAGCGCACAGTTATTCGTATTCGAGGACACTAATCTTAAATTTGAATGTCTAGCAAATACCAGCAAGCCAAGGTCGGGTTAAACTCCAGTTAAACTTTATCAATAGTATCTAAAACTACCAGACCTCCTGGATTTTAGATGGGCTCAAAAGTTTTTCTAATTACTTAATTTATGTTTAAATGTTGTCACAACTACATTTAAATTAATAATCATATCAAGTTAACAACTTCCAGGATGCATCGAGCCAGCCTCAGAAAAAAGCGTAGTCTTAACTGCTCGTTCCCAACTCTAAAGGGGGAATCTAGCTACTTAAAGACTATTTTGCCCTGCTGCAAGTGGATAGGTGAAAAACAAGGCGCCAGCGAGAGAGGAATGGGAACAAACACGTTTAGACTGAGGCAACGCGAGCGTTAAGCGAGAATTTAGAGAGTAGCTTTCCCCAGTTCCAAACTTCCAAAAAGTGTCCTCTCAAAAGTTGCAAAGCGCAAAAATTATCAGGCAACTGAACCTTGTTAAATTCACCTGAAGTTGTTGACAGGAGAACCAAAATGCCGCAATTACAAGCTAAATCGCTAGAAATGAGGACACCCCAAGCAACTAAAACAGCCGTTCTGGTTATCGGAGGTGCAGAAGATAAAGTTCATGGGCGCGAAATCCTACGAACTTTTTTTGGACGTGCCGGTGCTAGTAAGGCTTATATTACAATTATTCCATCTGCCTCTCGCGAACCTGCCATCATCGGTGGTCGGTATATTCGCATTTTTGAAGAAATGGGTGCCCAGAAGGTAGAGATTTTAGACATCCGTGAACGAGAACAGTGTGAAGCCTCCCAGATCAAAGCATCTTTAGAAGCCTGTAGTGGGGTGTTTTTGACAGGAGGAGACCAACTGCGTCTTTGTGGCGTATTGGCAGATACGCCAGCAATGGAAATTATTCGCCAGCGGGTGAGGGCGGGGCAACTTACGTTAGCAGGCACCAGTGCAGGAGCGGCGGTGATGGGGCATCACATGATTGCTGGCGGCGGTAGTGGAGAGGCGCCCAATCGTTCCCTAGTGGATATGGCAACGGGTTTGGGATTTATTCCGGAAGTAATCGTTGACCAACACTTTCACAACCGTAATCGCATGGGACGACTAATTAGTGCGATCGCAGCTCATCCCGATCGCTTAGGTATTGGCATTGACGAAGATACTTGTGCAGTGTTTGAACGTGATGGTTGGTTACAAGTTATGGGTAAAGGTAGTGTCACCATTGTCGATCCCACTGAGCTGACCCATACCAACGAACCCCATGTCGGTGCTAATGAACCGTTAACCGTACATAATTTACGTCTCCATATCCTCAGCTACGGTGATCGCTTCCACTTGTACCAGCGGACTGTATTGCCTGCTGTACACCGAATCTCCAGCTGACGGGATAGAGTATCTGAGGTTACACTGAGTTGACCGCACATTTATTATTTCTTACCGTAGAAAAATGATAAGAATACCATGTAAAAAGAAAAAACTGTTTTTAACGAACAGTTTAGCGGTCAATTCCAGTAAGAAACTAGAATTTTGGTTCCGAATCTCCATCTACCTATTCCCATGAGAATTCTCAAGATCCAGACATTACGCGGCCCAAACTATTGGAGCATTCGACGCCACAAACTGATCGTCATGCGCCTCGATTTAGAAAACCTTGGCGAGACGCCCTCGAATCAAATCCCTGGCTTTTATGAAGGATTAGTTGAGGCGCTGCCAAGTCTGGAGGGTCACTATTGTTCGCCTGGCTGTCGCGGTGGTTTTCTGATGCGAGTCAAAGAAGGCACTATGATCGGGCACATAGTGGAACACGTAGCCTTAGAACTCCAAGAATTAGCTGGGATGCATGTCGGCTTTGGTCGCACCCGCGAAACTGCCACGCCCGGAATTTACCAAGTAGTAATCGAATACCTGAATGAGGAAGCGGGACGCTACGCTGGACGAGCCGCAGTACGGCTGTGCCAGAGTATCGTTGATCGAGGCCGTTATCCCAAGGCAGAATTAGAGCAAGATATCCAAGACCTGAAAGACTTTTCCCGTGATGCTTCCTTAGGCCCTTCCACAGAAGCGATCGTTAAAGAAGCAGAAAAAAGAGGTATTCCCTGGATGTCGCTGGAAGCCCGCTTTTTGATTCAGCTAGGTTATGGCGTGAACCAGAAGCGGATGCAGGCCACAATGACGGACAACACTAGCATTCTGGGCGTAGAACTAGCTTGCGATAAAGAAGCCACTAAACGTATCCTTGCTGCTGCGGGTGCGCCAGTACCCAGAGGTACAGTAATCAACTTTTTAGACGATTTGGAACAAGCCATTGAATTCGTTGGCGGCTATCCCATCGTCATCAAGCCCCTGGATGGCAATCATGGACGTGGGATCACCATTGATATTAGAACTTGGGAAGAAGCTGAAGCCGGATACGAAGCTGCCAGACAAGTTTCCCGGTCAATTATTGTCGAAAGATATTACGTTGGGCGCGACCACAGGGTACTGGTGGTAAATGGCAAAGTAGTAGCAGTAGCCGAGCGCGTCCCGGCTCATGTCATTGGCAACGGCAGATTAACCATTGCCGAACTGATTGAGGAAACAAACCTCGACCCAAATCGCGGTGAAGGACATGATAACGTCCTGACCAAGATTGAACTAGACCGCACCAGTTACCAGCTGCTAGAAAGGCAAGGTTATACCCTAAATAGCGTGCCACCCAAGGGCACTATTTGTTATCTCAGAGCAACAGCCAACTTGAGTACAGGTGGTAGTGCCGTAGACCGTACCGATGAAATTCACCCAGAAAATCTGTGGTTGGCACAACGAGTAGTTAAGATTATCGGTTTGGATATCGCCGGACTCGATATCGTCACCACAGATATTAGCCGTCCTCTGCGGGAAGTGGATGGCGTGATTGTCGAAGTTAACGCCGCTCCCGGTTTTCGGATGCACGTTGCCCCAAGCGTGGGTATTCCCCGCAACGTCGCTGGCGCAGTCATGGATATGCTGTTTCCTAACGAGCAATCTAGCCAAATTCCGATTCTCAGCGTCACGGGTACTAATGGTAAAACCACTACTACCCGACTACTAGCACATATTTATAAGCAGACTGGTAAAGTAGTAGGTTATACTACTACAGATGGAACCTATATCGGTGATTACTTAGTAGAGGCAGGCGATAATACAGGTCCCCAAAGTGCCCATGTCATCCTCCAAGATCCCACAGTGGAAGTAGCAGTACTGGAAACGGCTCGCGGTGGCATTCTCCGCTCTGGATTGGGCTTTGAAGCCGCAAATGTAGGGGTAGTATTGAATGTAGCCTCCGACCACTTAGGAATAGGCGATATAGATACCATTGAGCAGTTAGCTAATCTCAAAAGTGTAGTAGCAGAAGCTGTATTCCCTGATGGCTATGCGGTACTTAACGCCGACGATCGCCGTGTCGCCGCTATGTCAGAAAAAACTAAGGCTAATATTGCTTACTTCACGATGAACCCCAATTCGGAATTAGTGCGGAAGCACATCTTAAAGGGTGGAGTTGCGGCAGTATATGAAAATAGCTATTTGTCAATTGTTAAAGGTGATTGGACACACCGCATAGAAAGAGCCGAAAATATACCTTTAACAATGGGCGGACGTGCGCCGTTTATGATTGCCAACGCTTTAGCAGCCAGTTTGGCAGCGTTTGTGCAAAACGTCACAATTGAGCAGATTCGTGCTGGTTTGAAGACCTTCCGGGCTTCAGTTAGCCAAACACCGGGACGAATGAATCTATTTAATTTAGGCAACTACCACGCTTTGGTGGACTATGCCCACAACGCAGCCAGTTACGAAGCTATAGGTTCCTTTGTGCGGAACTGGACTACAGGACAACGGATTGGCGTAATTGGCGGGCCAGGCGATCGCCGCGACGAAGACTTTGTTACTTTGGGTAAATTAGCAGCACAAATTTTTGATTACATCATCATCAAAGAAGACGATGATACACGGGGACGCTTACGTGGTTCAGCTGCCCAGTTGATTATTCAAGGTATCACGGAAGTTAAGCCTGATAGCCGCTATGAATCGATTCTGGATGAAACCCAAGCGATCAATAAAGGCTTAGACATGGCTCCTAATAACAGCCTAGTGGTAATTTTGCCAGAAAGTGTTAGTAGGGCTATTAAGTTAATTAAGCTGCGTGGTTTAGCCAAGGAAGAGACACACCAACAAAATCCCGGCACAACTGTTATCGATTCCCAAAATGGAATCACACCTTCTTCTGTTGTTAATACCTTGCTGTAGTCAGGAATCAGGAGGAAGCACTGCGCTGGCTTCTCCTGACTCCTTTAATTACTGTTTTTCTTCTTCGTGATTGGTTTCCTCGCTAGGAGTTTTCATCTCCTCCTTAAAACCTCGTAGGGTTTTGCCCAGTGCAGTCCCCAGTTCGGGAATTTTTTTTGGGCCGAAAATTAGAATAGCGACTATGCTAATTACAGCTATTTCTGGCCATCCCAGTCCAAACATATAAATTTCCTCTAAGGCATCTGTAATTAAATATAGACATTGATGGCTCATATCCCATAAGTTTATCACTGATAAGCACTCTACCCTCTTGCAAAACAGGGTATAAATAAAATCAATAAAGATAAGTTTTTTGTCCTCAAAAACTTTTGGCAAAGCAACTTGGCATAATCTGCCAAAGTAGCTCAGTCTGTGATTGACCAACTCAAATTAGTGAAAAGTGCGACTAAATCTCCTCAGTTTCTTGCGTCTGTAACCTTGTCAAAACAATACATAGAGATGCTACAATGGAATTCAAATGTACTAGTTTCTAGTAATAGAGCTATCATTTAGAGTTAATAGAGAAACCTTTAATGTGCGGTCTTTAAAGCTATTTTTTGATAAAAATATAAATCTTTGATACAAGCGTGAAGAAAATACTTCCCCTATGAAGAAATAGCCATTAGTCCCTTATAAATAGATTCTGTAACTTTAAAATACTGGTATATGCCTCTACTATGAAACTTAATTTCAAGTGTGCAAGTTGTGGCATCGTAACCAACACTTTGCAAATCGCTTGAGCTAACTTGTATTCGTAGCATTCTTTATTCTTATAGAAAAATAAATGTCAGGTAAAATTACTCACCTGACAGTTTATCTTGAACTAATGCAGTAATCTTTAACCTTTAGATGAGTGTGGATCATTGCCGTAGCTGTTCCGCTCTCGAATTTGGCCCTCTCGGTTATGTATTAATAATTCCGACTGCTGATTAATAGCAATCTCACGCCCTTTCTCAATGGCTTCTTGCTGGGTGGGGAATATTTTAGTAGCCTTACTAGCACCCTCAGACTTAACTGCCCAACCTTTAGAGTGAGGGACGATATGTTGGTCTTTACCTTTAGACATTAGCGATATTGTTTATACTTAACTACTTTTATACCTTAACATAATCTTTACTAATGTAAATATCTTGTAGTAGAAACAATATTAAATAATTATTAAATAATTTTGATTATTCTTAGAAAATCAAATTTTAAAATTATTTTTTTTAAAGTCATTTTAATTTCAACTTTAGAATTCAATATTAATATATCTTTGTTGAAGATTTAAAGCTGCCTTGAAACGACAGATATAATATCTGAAAACTACTTTTTGAAGCCAGCCAGCATATATAATACCCGTTTAGAATGGTGGGAAAAATAACATTAGGCAATATTGGCTTCCAGTATGTCTCAAATTAGTTGACACTCTTTACATAATTTCAGAATTTCAATTAAAGAGAATTTTGCTGGTGGCTAAAACTGATGTTTATAAGTAAAACTTTTTAATTTATTAGACTCCATTCTGCAATTTCCTTAAAACATCTGATGGTTGGAGCGCCTTCTTTAAAACAGTCCTAACTGTACTGACTGGTTATTATCAGCATTTTCTATTGCTATTGATGGTAAATCTGCTGGAGGTTCAACAACTAAAGGAGCATTTTCTTCAAATCTCAGTTTTGAGCTTTTGATGTAGTTTTCATCAATCTCAAAAGCCAACCAGCGTCTTTGTAAAGTTTCTGCAACTCGACCTGTCATATTAGAACCAGCAAAAGGTTCTAAAACAATATCACCTGGTTCTGTACAAAGGTTAATGACAAACTCTGGTAAAGCTTGAGGGAATCTTGCTGGATGTGGCTTAAAACCTTCTTGTTTGCAACGCCTTTGGTAATAATCGTTAGAAGCAGTATTCGAGGCAGAAATTACATTTACAGGCTGGACTAAATCTTCAAATAAAGTTTCTTGTATAAGAGTCTGTTGCCCTATTTCTTCTTTGTCTGTACTACAACGTCCATCAATAAAATTCGGGGGAATGGCTCCTCCCCTGTCCTTCCCAAATTTCTCGGAAATATCATGGCCTGATGGTCTAATTTTGGGTTTATACCCATTATTTAGAAGGTTTTTCATTGCATCACTATAAGGCTTTAAAACCCTTCTGTTATTAGCTTTAGGATGCGGTTCTTTTGACAGCCACCAAATTGTATTTACTGAATCTTTAACTCTTTCCCTGCGAACTGTTACCCATTCGGCAGGGGTGGGTAGTTTTGCTGGATTATACCAATACAATTCTTGTGCCAGATAAAATCCAAGTCCACCTTTTTCTTTTGCTTTGCACAAAGCAACAACTAGTTCAAAATGATAAAGAGAACGAACTGGCATTCCTTTAATCCAACTGCCACCTATATCAATAACTAGTGAGCCTGTTGGTTTAAGAATACGGTAAAACTGGGCTGCATAATCTTTAAACCATTCAACATATTCCTCAGCATCAACGTTTCCGTATTCTTTTTTACGAACCAATGCAAATGGTGGAGAAGTACAAATTAAGTCGATACTTTCGTCGAGAATACCTGCCATTAATTCTAGGCTGTTTCCCAAATAAGCAGCACCAAATTTTGTTTCGTAGTAAGGATTACAATTAAGTTTCATCTAAACTTTTTTAGTACAATTGTACGGTCTATAAAGACAGTATCATCCATAAAAGCATAAGTTTTCCAACTGTTAGCTATTTTTTTGATCAATTTGCTGGATGAATAAGGCAATGTGCCAAATATCTGCACTCACAAAAGTACGTATGTTCTGTATTGACTATGGTCGGCATAGAACTGGACACTTTGAATAAAGCCATGATCAGCGCAACTAACTTCCCATTAGATTAGTAATTGGCAAACCTAACCAATCACTTAATTCATGAGCTAACCATTCAAGTTCTGCTTCAGATTTAATACCACTATAGTTCGTCACACTAAACTTATATTCTTGTTCTCCTGACCAAATATATAGTGCTGGAACGCCAGAAATGTATTTTGGAATGTAAATTAACTTATTGATACTTTGTCGCGATGATGTACGCGGACGAGAAACTTTCCAAGTAAACAATTCCTCGGTTAAAGTAATTTCTTCTGAATTCAAGCGTAAGCAGATGTGTCCAAACAACACAAAGAGAAAGTGATATATTAACCAACAGCTAACACCCCAAAAGGGAAGAGAAAGCAAGGCAATGATCATGTTGCCAGTATAAGGTATTGAGAGTAGGCAACTTATTGTCATCCATAGGGTCATTGAATTCCAGGCGATCACAAATAAACCTGTAAATACGATTAATAATAAATCAAAACCAACTGATGGAATAATGATTTCTAGAGAATCCAAATTTTTGGTTAGTTGAATATTACTCTCATATGGTTTGCCAACTACCAAAGTAGGTTTCTTTAGTGGAATTCTGCTACCTGCTGGTTTGCCAACAGCTAAAGTTTTCTCAATTTCAAACTGCGGCTCATATAAATTTTTCAGTGCCTCCAAGGCAGAACTCAAACGCTGTTCTAAACTGGGTTCAACCATCCACTTTAACCAATTGGTAAAGCTGGGACTAAGATTAGCCGCTACCTCAAACTGAATGCGAAAATCTTTTTGGGGTAAATCGGCTGGGTGTGTACCTGTCACCAAATAAATTAAAGTTGTACCTAAACTATAAAGGTCAGAGGCGGGAACAGTGCGTCCGCCAAATTGCTCCTGTGGCATATAGCCATAGGTTCCTACCACAGTCCTTGTCCCGGTTTCTGTGGCCAAGACAGTTTGCACCGAACCAAAATCGATTAGATAAACTTCACCGACACTATTACCAGAGCGATCGCCCAATAAAATATTGCTAGGCTTAATATCACGATGGATTACAGGCGGATGCAACCCATGTAAGTAAATCAGAATTTCTAAAAGCGCTTTGGCTATCTGTTTGATTTCAGCTTCTGTAAAAGTCCGCCCAGTTTGTAAGTATTGCTCTAAAGTTTGTGCTGGAATATAAGTTTGTACTAAGGCAAATCCTTTGATAGTTGGTGAATTTATCTCAAAATAGTCTAAATAGCGAGGTATTAAGGGATGTGCTAAGTTTTTTAAAGTTTCGGCTTCCCGCTCAAACAGCTTGAGTGAATCCCATTCAAAGTCACCACCAAAAGACAGTAACTTGATAATAACTAATTCCTGAGTTTTCAAGTCACGAGCTAGCAAAGTTCTACGCCCAGCTTTTTTACCTAATAGCTGCTGAACTTCGTAGCGCTCTCCTAATATTTGACCAATCATAAAAAGTAATTTGATTAATTATTTTCATATTTTTATCTCTGAAATAGAAAAGCTTTACTCTCTGGTAATTGGTATATCTAACCAATCACTTAATTCTTGAGCTAGCCATTCAATTTCTGGTTCGGAGTTAATCACACCATTAGCACCAGCTAGTTGATATTTATGCACTCCTGCCCAAAGTATTAATTGAGGCATAACATTAACTTCATTACCAGTTTTTGACTCCCTTTCAAACCGTTTGGAAATGTAAACTAAATGTACATCCTGTCTTGGTGATGGATAGGTACGGTTGAATTTAAATCCCAATAACTCATTTTTAAAAGTAATTTGCTGCTGATCTAGGCGTAGACGGATGCGTTTCAATAACGGAAAAAGAAATCTAGATATCATCAAAAACAAAATACTATACAAGAAAAATAAGAGCAGGTTTAAGCGCTTAGAAGGATATAAGAAAAGGTTTATTGTCCAGATTAGGGTAATGAAACTAAAGAAGAGTGGGTCTACACCTTCAGATGTACATAATGTTGATGAATTAAGCCCAACAGGTGGAAAAACAATCTCTAGAGAATTCCGATTCTTTTTCAGTTGAATTTTGCTACCAGCTGGTTGAATAACATTTAAAGTTCTAACGCTTTCAATTTGCGGTTCATCCAAAGCTTCTAGTGCAGCACTCGCAGAACTAAAACGCCGTTCTAAACTCGGTTCAGTCATCGACTTTAACCAGCGAATCAAGCTTGGACTGACATGAGCCACTTGCTCAAACTGAATCCGAAAATCCTTTTGGGGTAAATCGGCTGGGTGTGTACCCGTCAATAAGTAAATTAAGGTTGCACCTAAACTGTAAAGGTCAGAAGCGGGAACGGTACGTCCACCAAATTGCTCTTGTGGCATATAGCCATAGGTTCCTACCACAGTTATTGTCCCACCTTCTGTAGCCAAGACAGTTTGCACCGAACCAAAATCTATCAGGTAAACTTGACCGATACTATTGCCAGAGCGATCGCTCAATAAAATATTGCTAGGCTTAATATCACGATGGATTACAGGTGGATGCAGTTTATGTAAGTAAATCAGAATTTCTAAAACCGCCTTGGCTATTTCTTTGATTTCAGCTTCTGTAAAACTACGCCCAGTTTGTAAACATTGCTCTAAAGTTTGAGCTGGGATATAACTCTGTACTAGAGCGAATCCTTTGATGGTGGGTAAATTTACTTCCAAATAATCTAAATAGCTTGGGATAAAAGGATGTGACAAAGATTTTAAGGTTTGGGCTTCCCGCTCAAACAACTTGAGTGAATCCCATTCAAAGTCACTGCCAAAAGAGAGTAACTTGATAACAACTAATTCTTGAGTTTCCAAGTCATGAGCTAGCAAAGTCCGCCGCCCTGCTTTTTTACCTAATAGTTGCTGAGCTTCGTAGCGCTCTCCTAATATTTGACCAATCATAAAAAGTAATTTGATTAATTATTTTCATATTTTTATCTCTGAAATAGAAAAGCTTTACTCTCTGGTAATTGGTATATCTAACCAATCACTTAATTCTTGAGCTAGCCATTCAATTTCTGGTTCGGAGTTAATCACACCATTAGCACCAGCTAGTTGATATTTATGCACTCCTGCCCAAAGTATTAATTGAGGCATAACATTAACTTCATTACCAGTTTTTGACTCCCTTTCAAACCGTTTGGAAATGTAAACTAAATGTACATCCTGTCTTGGTGATGGATAGGTACGGTTGAATTTAAATCCCAATAACTCATTTTTAAAAGTAATTTGCTGCTGATCTAGGCGTAGACGGATGCGTTTCAATAACGGAAAAAGAAATCTAGATATCATCAAAAACAAAATACTATACAAGAAAAATAAGAGCAGGTTTAAGCGCTTAGAAGGATATAAGAAAAGGTTTATTGTCCAGATTAGGGTAATGAAACTAAAGAAGAGTGGGTCTACACCTTCAGATGTACATAATGTTGATGAATTAAGCCCAACAGGTGGAAAAACAATCTCTAGAGAATTCCGATTCTTTTTCAGTTGAATTTTGCTACCAGCTGGTTGAATAACATTTAAAGTTCTAACGCTTTCAATTTGCGGTTCATCCAAAGCTTCTAGTGCAGCACTCGCAGAACTAAAACGCCGTTCTAAACTCGGTTCAGTCATCGACTTTAAAGTGCGAGTCAAGCTAGGCCTGAGATTAACTACCTGCTCAAACTGAATCCGAAAATCCTTTTGTGGTAAATCGGCTGGATGAGTACCCGTTAATAAATAAATTAAGGTTGCGCCCAAACTATATAAGTCAGATGCTGCAACAGCGCGTTCGCCAAATTGTTCTGGTGGCATATAGCCATAGGTTCCTACCACAGTCCTAGTCCCGGTTTCTGTAGCCAGGACAGTTTGCACCGAACCAAAATCGATTAGATAAACTTCACCGACACTATTACCAGAGCGATCGCCCAATAAAATATTGCTAGGCTTAATATCACGATGGATTACAGGCGGATGCAACCCATGTAAGTAAATCAGAATTTCTAAAAGCGCTTTGGCTATCTGTTTGATTTCAGCTTCTGTAAAAGTCCGCCCAGTTTGTAAGTATTGCTCTAAAGTTTGTGCTGGAATATAAGTTTGTACTAAGGCAAATCCTTTGATGGTTGGTGAATTTACCTCAAAATAGTCTAAATAACGAGGTATTAAGGGATGTGCTAGGTTTTTTAAAGTTTTGGCTTCCCGCTCAAACAGCTTGAGTGAATCCCATTCAAAGTCACCACCAAAAGAGAGTAACTTGATAATAACTAATTCCTGAGTTTTTAAGTCACGAGCTAGCAAAGTTATACGCCCAGCTTTTTTACCTAATAACTGCTGAACTTCGTAGCGATCGCTGAATATTTGACCAATCATAATCAGCACTTTTTTATACTTTAAATACTGCAATCTAGCTAATTATATTTAAAAGTATTACATAAAATACTACTTGGTAATATCCATACGTAACCAATCACTTAATTCTTGAGCTAGCCATTCCAGTTCCGCTTCAGATTTAATTGCACCACCACTACCACCAAGTTGATATTTTTTTACTCCTACCCAAATATCCAATTGTGCGGGAACAGCAATTCTAGTGCCTTCAGAATCTTTAGTAAAATGTTTGGGAATGTAAACTAACTTATTAATACTTTGTCTTGGCGATGCACGATAACGATAAAATTTCCCAGAAAACAACTCCCAGCTTAGAGAAATTTGTTTGGGATTCAGGCGTAAGCAGATGCGTCCAAAAAAATGAAAGAAAAATTTATATAGCATCATAAAGCCAGCACCCCAAAAAGGAATTGAAAACATGGCAAAAGGGATGTTGACAGGAAAAGGTGCTGAGAGTGCGCCAATTGTCCAAAATAAGATAAATGAATTCCAGACGATCGCAAATAAACCTGTGAATACTATTGATGGATCAAAACCAGCTGGTGGAACGATAATTTCTAGAGAATCTCCATTTTTGGTTAATTGAATTTTACTCCCATCTGGTTTGCCAACAACCAAAGTAGGCAAGTTTGTCGGTTGTGGTTTCTCTAAAGCTGCGATCGCAACAGCAGCAGAACTAAAACGCCGTTCTAAACTGGGTTCAATCATCCACTTTAGCCAATGGCTAAAGCTGGGACTGAGATTAGCCGCTTGTTCAAACTGAATACGAAAATCCTTTTGGGGTAAATCGGCTGGGTGACTACCCGTCATCAAATAAATTAACGTCGCCCCTAAACTATAAAGGTCAGAAGCTGCAACAGCGCGATCGCCAAATTGTTCTAGTGGCATATAGCCGTATGTTCCTACTACAGTTCTTGTCCCAGTTTCTGCGCCGAGGACAGTCTGCACTGAACCAAAATCTATCAGATAAACTTCACCGACACTATTACCAGAACGCTCCCCCAATAAAATATTGCTAGGCTTAATATCACGGTGAATTACAGGCGGATACAACCCATGTAGATAAATGAGAATCTCTAAAAGTGCTTTGGCTATCTGTTTGACTTCAGCTTCTGTAAAAGTCCGCCCTGATTGTAAGTATTGCTCTAAAGTTTTTGCTGGAATATAAGTTTGTACCAGAGCAAATCCTTTGATGTTTGATAAATTTACCTCAAAATAGTCTAAATACTGAGGAATTAAGGGATGTGACAAAGATTTTAAAGTTTCGGCTTCCCGCTCAAACAGCTTGAGTGAATCCCATTCAAAGTCACCACCAAAGGAGAGTAACTTGATGACAACTAATTCCTGAGTTTGCAAATCACGAGCTAACAGCGTCCGCCGCCCTGCTTTTTTTCCTAATAGCTGCTGAACTTCGTAGCGTAGACGCCCAGCGTCTTGTCCCCGAACATCGCCTAAAATTTCGCCAATCATTATGATTTCTTGTAATGCTACGGTTGAAAAGTTTTATAGCTTATAGCTTTTCAATTTGGCAAATCGATATCTTTAGTATAATTGCGTAGTTCTATGCCCTCCCAACTTTGGCCTTATATTACCCCTGGTATTCCCGATGAATTATTCGAGCATTTGCCAGGAATTCCCCTGAGCCAGCGAGAAGTCCGACTACTATTGATTGCCCAACTGCGGCTAAAATCAGATTCCGTGTTGTGGGATATTGGTGCCGGGACAGGTACAATTCCGGTAGAGGTAGGGCTATTGTGTCCAGACGGACAGATTATCGCTATCGAAAGGGATGAAGAAGTAGCTAATCTGATCAAGCGTAACTGCGATCGCTTTGATGTGAAAAATGTCGAAGTTGTTGAAGGCAGCGCCCCAGAGTGTTTGCATGACCTCAAAATTACCCCTCACCGCGTTTGTATTGAGGGAGGTCGCCCCATTCAAGAAATTCTACAAGCAGCTTGGCATTATTTGCCGCCATCCGGTCGGGTTGTAGCCACAGCTGCTAATCTAGAAAGTCTGTATGCTATTTCCCAGAGCTTTTCCCTGTTAAGAGCTAGAAATATCGAAGTTGTCCAATCTGCGGTTAATCGCCTAGAGACACGCGGCTTTTCTCAAACCTTTACCGCCGTTGATCCCATTTTTATCCTCAGTGGTGAGAAACTAGACTAAATCCAAAATACTTCTATGCCTTGGTCTCGGATTATTAGTGGAATTGTTGCGATCGCTCTTGCTCTTTGGGCAACCCTTTTGGGGGGTTGGTACTTTACCATCATCTTTGCGGTTATCATCTTTTTGGGTCAACAGGAATATTTTAATTTGGTGCGAGCCAGAGGCATCGCTCCTGCCGCTAAAACTACTATGGCTGTCAGCCAAGTATTGCTAGTGATTTGCACCCTTGATGGCAGTTTAGCTGACGCTGTGATGCCAATAGCCGGCACACTTATTTGTTTTTACCTGCTGTTTCAACCCAAATTTGCCACGATCGCTGATGTTTCCGCTTCCATTATGGGGCTATTTTACGTAGGTTATTTACCAAGTTACTGGGTGCGGTTACGAGCAATTGATAGCGTTACTTTTAGCAATCTCCCTTTTGGAGGTTACTGGCCCACAACCTGGACAGATTTCTGGGAAAAGGCAAATTCCGCTTCTTTAGCACAAGGTTTTACAGCCACACTACTGACTTTTTTGTGTATTTGGGCAGCTGATATCGGTGCTTACACCATTGGCAAATTCTTTGGGAAAACCCGTTTATCTGACATTAGCCCGAAAAAAACTGTAGAAGGTGCTGTCTTTGGCATTACTTCAAGTGTTGCCGTAGCCATAGCAGGAGCCTATTATCTTCACTTGCCTAAATCCCTCTTCACTGGTTTAGCATTGGGTTTACTGATTGGTATTGCTAGTCTTTTAGGGGATCTCACAGAATCTATGCTCAAGCGGGATGCTGGAGTTAAAGATTCTGGACAGTTAATCCCCGGTCATGGTGGTATTTTAGACCGTACCGATAGTTATATTTTCACAGCTCCTTTGGTTTACTATTTTGTGACATTACTTTTGCCACTACTTAGTAAATAGGTGAGTTGCGCATTGGGCATTGGGCATGAAGAAGAGACAAGGTAGACAAGGAAGAGGCGGGAGATAAGGGAGATATAGGAATTTGTTTCTTACCTCCTTGTCCCCCTCATCCCCCTCATCCCCATGTCCCCCTGCTCCCCAGTCCCCACTAGACGCCATATAATTTAAAATAGAGTATTAATATTTTTTAATTTGTCATCATCAAGGGTTAACGTTAATCCGCCCACGACACACCAGCTTGCCTGGGATCAGCGTTAATTCTTGAATATCAACATCTGAGCCAAGATCCAGGTTGTACTCATGATTGTCCTTTAATATATCTTTCTGGTCGGGCTTGATTGGGATATATGTCAGTTGCAATTCATGCCCACTGAGTAATTGTAAGCCCAGACAAATCTCTAGAGGTGTTGTTTCACTATTGGTTACTTTCAAACCTCGCAGTATAATTTGGTTGTTTCCAAGGAGAATTTCTTGCCACTTGATTGGTTGTGACTGGGGGTAATCTGTTGGTGAAACCTTAACCAATAGATCGCTCAAAGCAGTCGATAATAAGTCAGATGAGAGAGAAGCATTCAGATCCTTCTCATCTACGATTAAATCGCCAACCACTGGTACTGTTTCTAACAGTCGCAGGGCTTTTCCCTTGAGTACAGAACCGATATTTACCCGAATATTTTCTGCTATTAATTGAATTTGTGTAATTAGGAGACCTTGATAAACTGCATGAGTAGCAAAAACAGATACCGAAGGAATGCGTCCAGAGAAAAGTTGGCGATCGCTAGCTTTAATCTCCACTTCTAATTCCGATATTTGGCTGACCTGCGCTCTTAACCAGAGCTTGACTGCTGTTGTGAGTACCTGCGTAATTATGCGGGTTTTATTTGTACTTGTTGTTTGAGAATTTTGATCTGGCATTTAAATCAATTTGTTTATGAGTATTTATTCAACAACTGAACATAAATTAAATAAGCTTTAAATGTAACATTTCTGCCTACTCGCTACATAATGCAAATATCATCTAATTGATAACAATAAATAAGCAATTTCCACATGGAGGTACGGTTACAAAAAATTATCGCTCAATGGGGTATCGCCTCACGTCGTGAAGCCGAAGAAATGATTAGGCACTCACGGGTGCGGATTAATGGGGTATTGGCACATTTAGGTCAAAAAGTCGATCCCGAAAAAGATGCGATCGCAATTGATGGTAAGCCTGTATCCCAAAAGCAGCGTCCGGCTTTAATATATCTATTGCTGCACAAACCACCGGGAGTGGTTTCGACTTGCTACGACCCTCATCGAAGACCAACAGTCCTAGATTTACTACCGAAAGAATTACGGGAGGGTTCAGGTATTCATCCAGTTGGTCGTTTAGATGCAGACTCTACAGGAGCATTAATCCTGACTAATGACGGAGAACTGACATTTGGATTAACCCATCCACGTCACAGTATTTCCAAGACTTATCATGTTTTGGTCAAAGGACATCCTCCAGAAACAGTACTACAGATGTGGCGTCAAGGTGTGATGTTGGAGGGTAGAAAAACTAGGGCTGCTAAGGTACATCTAATAGAACATCGTAGCGAGCAAAGCGTTTTAGAAATAATATTGCAGGAGGGAAGAAATCGCCAAATTCGCCGGATAGCTCAACAGTTAGGATACCCAGTAATCAAGCTGCATCGGACTGCTATCGGCCCAATTAAATTACAAACTCTAAAAGAACCCTTTTTGTCAGAGGGTAAATATCGTTCTCTTAAAGATTATGAGATTCACTTTTTGCAAGATCAGATAAGGCAACCTAATTATTGATTCAGTGGAATTAAGGAGTGTCAGTAAGCATGAAATGGCTAAGAAAGAAGAATAAGCACCAGCCATCACTTTCATTAGAGGAACAACGAGCCGAAAAGTTGGCAGAATTAGGCGCTCAACTTTGGGCATTGCGTCAAGAACGGGGTTTATCTCTAGAGCAAGTGGTTGCATTGACCAGGATTCCCCAACGATTATTGCAGGCGATCGAAGAAGGTAATTTAAACGATCTGCCAGAACCAGTATATATTCAGGGTTTAATCAGGCAATTTGCCGATGCACTAGGTTTGAATGGAGTAGAATTTTCTGGCACTTTTCCGGTCAGTTCTGTACAAGTTAGCCCTTTAAGTAGAGGTGATACTTCACCCCTGGCTCAACTACGTCCGATTCATCTTTACTTTCTTTACATATTACTAATAGTATGCTCTGTAAATGGGTTATCTCAGTTATTAAATAACGCGTTACTACAAGCAAGTAATAGCCCAAACCAGCCATATCCTAAACAAAAGTCCGTTGTTAAACCAGAAATAGCTCAACTAAAAGAGTCAACGCAGGTACAACCTGTCAGCGATACCCTTAGCGGTGTCCAAAAGGGACAGGTTGTCCAGGTTGGTGTGACTTTGAAAGCCTCATCTTGGATTCGTGTAGTAGCCGATGGCAAAACCGAGTTTGAGGGTATTCTGCCAGAGGGAACTCACCGAATTTGGAAAGCCCAAGAGCAACTGACAGTGAAAACTGATAATGCTGGTGGTGTGTTAGTGAGCGTCAATCAAGAGAAAGCTAAGAAAATGGGAGAGCCAGGGAAAGAGGAAGAAGTTAGGATTGCTGCCAAGCCTAAGTTTTGAAATATGGGGTATGGGGCATTGGGCATGGGGGATTGGGGATTGAAAAGAGACAGGGTAGACAAGGAAGAGAGGGAAGAACAGGAAAAGATTTATTCAATAATTCCTCTTTGTCCCCCTTGTCCCCTGCTCCCTTGCTCCCCTGCTCACTCAGCCCCACTCCTCACTGGGCTTGGGCTTCCGGGGCGCGTCCATTGAGTTTGGTAAGAACTTTCAAGCGATCGCGCAATTCGTCTGTTATCGCCCCTGCTTGATAGCGCCACTCCCAGTTCCCCTCAGCAATACTGGGAAAATTCATCCGCGCTTCGTTTCCTAATCCCAAAATATCTTGCAAGGGAATAATCGCTTGGTTGGCTATAGAACTCAAAGCTAGGCGAATCAAATCCCAGTGAATTCCATCAGGGCTGATAGAACCTAAATAAAGCAACAAGTTTTGCTTTTCCTCGTCCTCAGCTGTATTGAACCAGCCTATAGTTGTATCATTATCGTGAGTCCCGGTATAAACTACAGCATTGTGCCGATAATTGAATGGTAAAAATGGATTAGCGGAATCAGCACTAAAGGCAAATTGCAAAATTTTCATCCCCGGAAATTCATACTTGTCTCGCAGCGCTTCTACCCCCGGTGTAATTACTCCCAAATCTTCTGCTAAGACGGGTAGCTTGCCCAACTTTTGCCTAATCACTTCAAAAAAAGCATCTCCAGGCGCTTCCACCCATTTACCATTCATCGCAGTTTGTTCACCTTGCGGCACAGCCCAATAAGCCTCGAAGCCCCGGAAGTGGTCAATGCGAATTATATCTACATAATCCAGCATTGCCTCAAAGCGCTGTACCCACCATTTAAAGTCTTGTTTTTGCAATTCCTCCCAGTTGTAAACCGGGTTGCCCCACAATTGACCGGTGGCGCTAAAGTAATCTGGTGGGACTCCTGCCATTTGGGCGGCAGCTCCTGTCTGTTCATCTAGACAAAAGATGTTGGGATGCGCCCACACATCAGCACTATCATGAGCTACATAGATGGGGATATCGCCGATAATGTCAATCCCGCGCATATTAGCGTAGCTTTTAAGCTCTGACCACTGGCGGAAAAACTCAAATTGGACAAACTTGTAATAAAAAATCTCTCCATTGAGCTGCTCCTGTACTTGCTCCATTGCTTGTGGATCCCGCTTGACAAGTTCTGACGGCCATGTATGCCAGTTTGCATTCTCGTTGGCATCTTTCAACGCCATAAATAAGGCGTAATTATCTAGCCAATAGGCTTTGCTGTCGCAAAAACCTTCAAACTCTTTTTGTTGGATGGGTGTGGCATTCACTCTAAAATGTTCATAGGCTTTTTTGAGTAGCCCAATCTTAATCGGCACAACCTTCTCGAAATCTACCTTTTCTTCCGGAAATCCCGGTAAATTAGCAAAGTCTTCTTCTGTTAGCAAACCCTCATCTCGCAGTTTTTCTGGGCTAATCAGCAGGGGACTTCCCGCCATTGCCGAGTAGCACATATACGGAGAATTGCCGTATCCAGTGGGGCCCAAAGGTAAAACTTGCCAATATTGTTGATGGCTTTCTTTAAGAAAATCGATGAAGCGATAAGCTTCTAAGCCTAAATCCCCAATGCCAAATCGACTGGGAAAGGAGGTAGGATGCAGCAAAATACCACTTGATCTAGGAAAAGGCATAAGTAATCTGAATTATGGGAGGAAGCTATTGTCTGAACGACACGCTAGGCGATCGCATCGAATCTATCACAGAACAGTATTCGATTATCAGTTATCAGTTGTCACAGAGCTAACAAATACAGTTAACTATTAACTGTAGTTAACTATTAACTGTTCACTGTTAACAGATTATGACTTACCGAAATCCTACACCGACAGTTGATATCATCATTGAACTCGTAGATCGACCTCATCGGCCAATAGTGTTAATTGAAAGACATAATCTACCCTTAGGTTGGGCTATTCCTGGTGGGTTTGTAGATTATGGGGAAGCGGTGGAAGTGGCAGCACGGCGGGAAGCTCAGGAAGAAACGGGTTTACAGGTGGAGTTGGTTGAACAATTACTAGTGTATTCTGACCCCGATCGCGATCCCCGTCAGCATACGATTAGTATTGTGTTTTTGGCAACGGCGACGGGGGAACCGGTGGCTGGAGATGATGCTAAGGGTGTAGGCATTTTTGAGTATTGGTGTGTTCCTGGTAATTTATGTTTTGACCACGATCGCATTTTGCGGGATTATTGGCGATATCGGCATTATGGGATACGTGCGAGGTTGGGGTAAGAGGGACGAACCGCAAAGGCGCAAAGGGCGCAGAGAGAAGAGGGGAGAAGAATATCTGTGACACAAAGTTTTTGTGATTATACTGTGTCAGTGGTATTTAAAGGTGAATTATGGATGCTGAGACACTGTTGGAGAAATACGCCGAAGGACAAAGGCAATTTCACAACGAGAATCTTAGAGGAGTAGACCTCAAATATGCAAATCTGAGTGGAATAGACCTAACAGGTGCAGATTTGACGGGTGTAGATTTAAATGATGCGAACCTGAGCAAAGCATTACTTAAAAATGCAAACTTCACTAGAGCTTCTCTAACAGGTGCAAATTTGAGTGAGTTGGGCGAAAGTTCTAGTTTAAATTTGAGTTGGGCAGACCTAAGTAGTGCTGACTTGAGTGGAGCAAAACTAAGTAGCGCTAACTTTAGTAACGCTAATCTGGATAATGCCAACTTGAGTAAAGCATACTTGAATAGCGCTAACTTTAGTAATGCCAATCTAGATAACGCTAACTTGAGTGATGCGACACTCACTTCTGCAAACTTAACCGACGCATCCTTAAATGAAGCAAAAGTCGTTAGAGCTAACCTTACTAGTGCTGATTTAAGTAAAGCTAACTTGTTTGCAGCTGATTTGAGTCAAGCAAACTTAGCTCAAGTGATACTCAAAAGTGCTAATTTGCAGGAAGCCAAAATTCGAGGTGTTAATTTATCTCAAAAGGATTTGTCAGGTATGAATCTGACTCAGGCTGATCTAGGTGCAGCAAATCTTATCGGTGTAAATTTCAGAAAAGCCTGCCTTGAGGGGACAAATTTAGAGAAAGCAGAACTACAAAAAGTAGATTTGATCAACGCGAATCTGAAAGAGGCAAAGCTGAAGAAGGTAGATTTAACTGGGGCAAATATATATGGGGCAACCTTTAAAGATGCTGACCTGACTGGTGCGATAATGCCAGATGGAGAAGTCTACAAACCGATCGCAGCTGAAGCAGAAATCGGTAAACAGGAAACATCGTTAGAGAAAGTAATATCTATGACTCGTAAAGTAATTAATACTGATAACGCACCCGCACCAGTCGGCCCTTATAATCAAGCGATCGCAGCTTCAGGTCAATTTGTATTCATCGCTGGACAAATTGCCATCGATCCCCGCCTTGGTGATGTCGTCTACACTGATGATGTTAAAAAACAAACTGAGCAAGTATTAGCTAATCTTGAAGCCATCCTCACAGCAGCCGGAGCGACTTTTCAAGATGTGGTAAAAACCACTGTATTTTTAGCTGATATGAATGATTTCGCGGCGGTGAATGCCGTTTATGCTAAATATTTCCCGGAAGATACAGCCCCAGCGCGAGCTTGTGTCCAAGTATCGCGCTTACCTAAAGATGTGTTGGTAGAGATTGATGCGATCGCTGTGATTAGCGGTTAGGAGAAATAGAATAATGAGCAAAATTTTAACGGTTACATTTGATGGTTCTGTTTTGCGACCAGATATTCCACCTGATTTAGAACCAAACAAACGCTATGTGATTACCATTGTTACTGAGGAAATTAACTCATCTCAAATTAAAGTGGCTGATGCGTGGGATGTATTAGAAGATTTAACTGGAACAGTTGATGCACCCGAAGATTGGGCAAGTCAACATGACCATTACCTGTATGGCATACCAAAACGTCAGCCTGAAATTAACACATGACAGGTGAGCGAATATTTTTAGACACTGTTTTTATCCAAGCGTTACTGAATGCACGCGATCAATACCATATCAACGCAAAAATACTGCTACCACGTGTCCGAAATGCTGTAGAAGTATGGGTGACTAAAGCTGTTTTAATCGAAGTTGGTAATGCTTTGAGTGCTTTTAATCGCACAGCTGCGATGCAGTTTATCCAACAGTGCTATCAAACGCCAAATATGTATATTGTGAGTCTAGACACACCACTGTTCAACTATGCTTTACAACTTTATCAGTCTCGTCTAGACAAAACCTGGGGGCTAACTGATTGTATTTCGTTTATTGTCATGCAAGATCAGGGCTTAATCATTGCAGCAACGGCCGATCAACACTTTGTCCAAGCAGGTTATCGGGCACTTTTGCTGGAAACAGAAGCTTGAGTTATCATTACTTGAAAAATTAGAACTTTAACAGCAGAGTTGGGAATTGGCAATTGCAAGTATTTTTGAGTGTTCCCCTCTGATAAATGCGATCGCCTTTATAACTTTGGGAATACTGAAATTAAGTACCCTAAAGGAGTATTAAAAATGGCAGAAAATCGCATCAGTGCCAGCCTAGCCCCAGCAGATAAGGAAGTGGTCATGCAAGCGATCGCTACAATTAGAGAAAAGTTACCGTTTTTGGTAGATTTGACCCCTGAAGAGCGGCGAACGATGCTGAAGATGGGAGATAAAAGTCGGGCTTTTGTAAGCAAAGCTTTAGAAGTGGCGACACAGAACCCTAACTTTTTGCCCCGTTCTTTTGATTTAGAAGAGATGCGCCGAGATTTGGAAATATATGAGGACTTGTATCCGGTGCTGTTGTCTTTAACTCAACTGCAAGAATTGGTGGATGATACCTGTATAGCCTCTGCTAGCGAAGCTTACGCAGCAGCATTAGCAGTTTATAGCTATGCCAAAGCTAGCGGTGATGTCGCAGGTTTGGATGCAGTAATTGATGAGATGGGACGCAGGTTTAACCGCCGTTCTAAGAAAAAGAAACCCGAAGTCTCAGTTAGCTAAAGTTTAAAATAGGCGATCGCAGCAGTTATTAAATAGGTACAATGAGCGTTCTTTGTAGGGGCATAATAATGTTATGCCCCTTTCGCGTCTTGAATCTAAAGATTTTTGAAACTTGCACAAGCAAGTTTTGTCTGTATAGCCGCAACTTCTTTAGCGCATCTCGTTTATCTAAAATACACTTTGACCTCACTTCCATTCCTCTCCCCTACAAGGGGAGAGGCTTTAAATCTTACTCCCCAACGCTAGTAGGGAAGGGGCTAGGGGTTAGGTCTATATTAGACTCCACCGAGAAGCACTAAGTCGCCAGGACATTTTTCAGCCTCAGAAGGTCAACGTCGAGCCTCAGAAGGTCAACATTGAACCTCAGAAGGTCAACATTGAGCCTCAGAAGGTCAACATTGAGCCTCAGAAGGTCAACATCGAGCTTCAGAAGGTCAACATTGAACCTCAAAAGGTCAACATTGAACCTCAGAAGGTCAACATTGAGCTTCAGAAGGTCAACATCGAGCCTCAGAAGGTCAATATTGAGCTTCAGAAGGTCAATATATATAAAATTACCTAAAAAAAAATTAATAAATTCTGAAATATAGAGTGTGTATTTAGTAGTTATTCTGTAAGCATTAGCACCTTAAAATTTAATTTTGTAATGAACCCATATAACAAGCCCAGGAATCTACAAGATATTATTAAGCAACGTCAGCAATTAGGTTTTGTGGGTCGTGAAGACCAAACCAATCAATTTCGCCAAAATCTGGCATTGCATGTAGAAGACGATCGCCGTCATTTTTTGTATAACATTTGGGGTGAAGGCGGGGTTGGTAAAAGCACACTTGTACGACAGTTTCGCAAAATTGCTGAAGAAGCAAAAAATATTACGGCTTATATAGATGAAGCTGAAAAAACTGTCCCAGAAATTATGGGTCGTCTAGCTGAAGACTTGGAACGGCAAGGTCACAAATTGCCGCAGTTTACAGAACGCTACAAAGTTTACCGTCAAAAGCGCCAAGAATTAGAAACTGATCCAGAAGCTCCTCAAGGCTTTTCGGCTTTTGTAGGCAAAACTGTAGTTAAAACTGGTGTGCGTCTGGCGCGTCGAGTTCCCATTGGCGGTGCTGTCTTTGACTTTGTAGATGAGGATGCTTTGGCTACCCAAGCCGGAGAATGGGCATCTTATGTTGCAAAGAAAATAACAAATAAAGATGAGGTGCGCTTAGTTCAAGAACCTGTAGAAATCCTAACCCCGCTATTTTTGCAAGATATTTTTAAAATTGCCGATAAAACTGCTGTTGTTTTGTTTTTTGATACTTATGAACGCACTGGGGAATTCCTAGATAACTGGCTACGAGAAATTTTGGAGGGTCGCCACGGTGAAGTGTCTCTCAATATATTGATAACCATCGCCGGTCGCCAGGAATTAGATAAAAATTATTGGGCACCTTACGAGGGGTTAATTGTTCGTTTCCCTCTGGAAGCCTTTACAGAAGAAGAAGCCCAACAATATCTAACTCGCAAAGGCATTACAGACAATCGCATTATTGAAGTGATTTTGCGCCTTTCTGGAAATTTGCCGTTGCTGATGGGAATGCTAGCAGATGCTCATCCCAATGACCCTAACCAAGTAGTTGAGCCTAGCAGCAGTGCTGTACAATGCTTTTTAAAATGGATTGATGACCCCAAGCGGCGACAAGTTGCTCTCGATGCTGCCATTCCTGGGTGCTTGAATCGAGATGTTATAGCCAAATTAAGAGGAGAACAAGAAGCTGATGAGCTATTTACTTGGCTGAAAGAAACATCCTTTGTCAATGAACGCTCTGATGGCTGGGCTTATCATGATATCGTTAAAACCCAAATGTTACGCCACAAGCGCCTTTCATCGCCGCAAGGTTGGGCTGACATACATGGTAAGTTAGCAGACTATTATGACAGCCTGCGGAACGATCTGCAATTGGACGAAGAAAATAAACAGCGCCATCCTAGCTGGCAAAGTCACACATTAAACGTGTTGTACCACAACTTATGTCAGTCACCGCAAAGGAATTTATCTGTATCTCTCAATGAATTTCTTGCTGCACTCAAAAATAAACGCAAATTTGCCCAACAATATGCAGAAACGATGCTTCAGGCTGGTAAAGATGCGGATTCCTCTGAAGTTCAGCGTTGGGGTGAGCAACTAGCTAGTGGGTTAAAAGCTTATGAGGAGAACCTTTATCAACTTACATTAGAAATGTTTACCGCAGTCCTACAAAATTCTAGGATTGAAGTTAAATGGCAACCAATTGCTCTAGGTTGGCGCGGTCAAACTTACCGCTTAATGAAGCGTTACCCAGAAGCCTTACAAGATATTGATCGCGCAATTGAACTTAACCCCAAACTTGACTGGGCGATCGCACGTCGCGGTGAAACTTATCACTCAATGAAGCGTTACCCAGAAGCCCTACAAGACTTTGACCGCGCAATTGAACTTAACCCCAAATATGACTGGGCGATCGCACTTCGTGGTCTAACTTTCTGCTTAATGGAGCGTTACCCAGAAGCCCTAGAAGATATTGACCGCGCAATTGAACTTAACCCCAAACTTGACTGGTCGATCGCACATCGCGGTCTAACTTATCACTCAATGAAGCGTTACCCAGAAGCCTTACAAGATTTTGACCGCGCGATTGAACTTAACCCCAAACTTGACTGGGCGATCGCAAGTCGCGGTGAAACTTATCGCTTAATGGAGCGTTACCCAGAAGCCCTACAAGATTTTGACCGCGCGATTGAACTTAACCCCAAACTTGACTGGGCGATCGCAAGTCGCGGTGAAACTTATCGCTTAATGGAGCGTTACCCAGAAGCCCTACAAGATTTTGACCGCGCGATTGAACTTAACCCCAAACTTGACTGGGCGATCGCACGTCGCGGTCAAACTTACCTGATGCTTAAGCTATATAATGAGGCTCTCGCAGATTTCAACCGCGCTATTAACTTAGATTCTGACAGTAATTGGAGATTGTATAATCGTGCTTTAGCCTACCAAGCCCTTAACCAACCAGATAAAGCATGGGCTGACCTATCACTTGCCATCAAGCTTGCTAAACAGCATTACGAAAAAGATGCTAAAGACTGGTCTAATACCTTTAACTTAGCCCTTTACTATTTAGCTGCTCAATATCATCAACCAGCAGAGCGGTTATATCTCCATGTTTTATCTCAAGGTGCTTCCTCAGAATCTATTCGTGAAGCTATCCAAGACCTAAATGACTTTTTAACCGTGTTCCCTGACCATATGCAGGCTACATCCATACGACGGTTGTTGCATTCTCTAACTTAGGTCATGTAATTTCCACTAGAAATATCAAGCGATGCCTGCGGCGGGCTATGCCTATGCTACTACTACTTTGCTCTTATCATGAGAAACTGTAGGCGATCGCTAAACCTAATTGCGTACAAATATTAAGCGATGCCTGCGGTTTTTGCTAGCCTACACTACTACTACTTTGTCTTTCTCATGACAAAAGAGGGATATATTGACTCAGTACATCTACCAGCAGCATACAACAGCTATGAGCAATACCTCTGGATTTTCAGTCAGCAAGCCTGTTGCATTATGGAATAAACCTATTAAAGCTGACTTTAAAGAACTATTCAAATCACTAAGCAAAGGTGTGATAGATGGGGTTTTGGGTAAGTGGGAAGAGGTAGCCAAAGATGCTGTAGAAGCTACAGCAGCACTAGGTTTAGCAGCAGCACCAGAGGAAGTTGCTTGGTTACTAATTTACCGTTCTTTGGTAGAAGCAATAGTGAGTTTGGTGAAAGGAAATCAAGAGTTACTGTTTGAAAAACCAAACGAAAAGGATCTTGAGCTATTGTGCGATCGCCTCAACCATTCCCTAGAAAGTATAGAATTGCGTATTGACCAAGATTTTTTTAGCCATCCCAAAGATTTACCGATTCTGGAAGCGATTAAAACTGCTTTTGCCGACTGGTTAAAATACTTTAGCGTCAATCAAGCTCAAGCACAGACAATTAGTCATCGTCTTCCTACCTATTTTGTATATGCCCTACATGAAGAGTGGGCAAAACATCCAGAAAAATATGCTTGTTTAAAAGCAAAACTCGATACCCCCTTTACTCAAGCCAATGAACGGGAACAGTCATGGCAGCGTTATTTAGCTTGGCTACAAAAACAGGTTGAAGAACCGATGCTTTTAGAAGCTTTTGGTTTAAAACAGGTTTATGTTCCCTTACGCGCCTACTATAAGCAGAAAGTTGCGGGTGAAAAGTCAGAAGAATTTGAACGCCGACTGAGAGAAGATGATAAATATCAGCGAGTTGTGCTTGATTTAGAAACTGAACTAGAAGCTTGGTTAGAAAAAGGCGATCGCAATGATGCCATTAGAGTAATTAGTGGTGACCCAGGAAGTGGTAAATCTTCCTTTGCCAAAATCTTTGCAGCTAACCAAGCAGAAAAAGGGAAAACTCCGGTTCTATTTATACCTTTGCACTATTTTGAACCCTCGGATGATTTAGTTGATGCAGTTGGTAAATTTGTGCGAGACGATGGCTTTCTCAGATATAACCCCCTAGAGAAAGATAAAGCTGATTCACACTTACTGATTATCTTCGATGGTTTAGATGAGCTTGCGATGCGGGGCAAAATTGCCACTGAGATTGCTCAACAATTTGTGCGTGAAGTCCAAAGAAAAGTAGAGCGGTTTAATGTTCGTGAAACTTGCTTACAAGTATTAATCAGTGGTCGAGAATTGGTAGTACAGGCAAATAGTAGCGACTTTCGCCAACCACAGCAAATCTTGCATATCTTGCCTTATTTTGTTCCTAAAGATGAGAGAAAGAATTACATTGACGAGCAAAACTTGTTGCAGCAAGATCAACGTCAGATTTGGTGGCAGAAATACGGCAATGCTAGCGGAAGGGGATATGATTGCTTACCAAAAGAGTTAAACCAAGATAACCTGATAGAAATTACTGCTCAACCCTTGCTGAATTACTTGGTAGCATTGAGTTTTGACCAACAAAATAAATTTCCTACAGACGGCAACCTGAATGCAATTTATGCCAATTTGCTCACAGCAGTTTATCAACGCGGTTGGGATAGTCATCAACATGCGGCTCTTCATGGAATTAAGGAAAAAGACTTTGTTCGCATCCTCGAAGAAATTGCTTTAGCTTCTTGGCATGGAGATGGACGAACAACAACAGTTAGAGAGATTGAAGCCCATTGTGAAAACAGCAGTTTAAAGAGTCTTTTAGACAAGTTTCAGGAAAGTGCAAAGTTAGGCGTAACTCGTCTTTTGACTGCCTTTTATTTTCGGGAGAGTGGAGTTAAAGAACAGGAAAAAACTTTTGAATTCACTCACAAAAGTTTTGGTGAATATTTGACAGCAAAACGCATCGTGCGAGAAATTAAACTCATTCATAAAAAGCTGAAGGATGGCCAGGATGATCCAGATGAAGGATGGGATGAGCGCGAGGCTTTAAAAAGGTGGGCAATTCTCTGCGGTGCATCCCCTATGGATGAATACCTTTTTAACTTTGTTTTGGATGAAATGCGTTTACAGAATGTATCGGATGTTAGGAATTGGCAGCAGACATTATGCCATCTGATTGGTTTTATGTTGCGTCATGGAATGCCAATGGAATACTTGACTCCCAGACCTGATTTTCAAGAAGAAAATAGACAAGCACGAAATGCAGAAGAAGCGTTGTTAGCTGTCTTAAATGCTTGCGCTAGAGTGACAAAAATAGTTTCAAAAATTAAATGGCATATTCCTGAAGTTTTCGGTATCTGGATTTCCCGCTTGCAAGGGCAAAGAATTATTACTGATGCTGATGTGTTTTGCTTGAATTGCCTGAGTTTTTTAGATTTGCAAGGTTGCGTTTTAGTTTTTAAAGACTTTGCTCAGGCGAATCTTCAAGGGGCAAATCTTGTACGGACGAATCTTCAAGAAGCGAATCTTGTACGGGCGAATCTTCGAGGCGCGAATCTTCGAGGCGCGAATCTTCGAGGCGCGAATCTTGTACGGGCGAATCTTATAGAAACGAATCTTCAAGGGGCGAATCTTCGAGGCGCGAATCTTGAACTGGCGAATCTTGAACGAGCAAATCTTGTACGAGCAAATCTTGTACGAGCAAATCTTGTACGAGCAAATCTTGAACGGGTGAATCTTTTACAGGCGAATCTTGTAGAAGCGAATCTTGAAGGGGCATATCTTGTACGGGCGTATCTTGGAGGAGCGAATCTTGTAGAGGCATATTTTCAACAGGCGAATCTTGTAGAGGCAAATCTTCAAGGGGCGAATCTTCAAGGGGTGAATCTTGAAGGAGTGAATCTTCAAGGGGTGAATCTTCAAGGGACGTATCTTGAGGGCGAAAACTTAGCAGACTTGAATGAAGATTCAGGTTTAGACTCTGATGAGTGACTTCCAAACATTAAGAATTTGTAAAGTGCATTACATTCTTAATGCATCATTCTAAATACTTTCGATGCGTTACGCTGCTGCTAACACATCCTAGCAAACCAGCGAACGTAATTGCATACAAATATTAAGCGATTTCTCCTTCTCATGACAATGTGTAGGCGATCGCTTCATTCCCAACTTTTGCAAATGCTGGGCAAAAATTACCCCTGAAAGTAAAAACCCTACACTGCGTTGTTAATCTGTAGGTAATTGATCGTAAGATTCCGGTTCAATATCTGGTACTTTCGCTAAAACTGCGTCGTATTTTTCTCGACTGCCTCGCTTTGCTAATTCCCCTAGATAAATTTCAGTTGTTAGTGCAGCGATTTTTTCCGCAACTGCTGTCGCCACAAACTGATCGATAGAAATGCCGTCTTGTTTGGCAAGTTCCTGCAAACTTTTGTATAAAGAGTCAGGAAGCTGGACGCTGAGGTTGCTCATGACAATGCTCCAGTTGATTGCAAAAACTCCGCAGGTGCAATATTGTTATCCCAAACTGCTCAATGCCTTTAAAATGACGAGCATTATATGTTATTACGCTATCACATCGCGCCTTGACTGCTAGCTCCAGCACCATATCGTCTTTTGGATCAGGCAAGTAAGGTCGCCAGAGGAAGAAAATCTGATGCTGTGTTGCAACCGAGCAATGAAACTCGATAAATTCTTCAACATCTAGTGCAGTGATATATAGATTTGGCAGTTGCCGCGATAATACCTCTCGATACTCCAAAACCAGTGGAACCGAAAGATGGATATCAAAAATTCCTGTGCCCACGAGTGTCAGTAGACGAAAAGCACTCCCTCGTTTGGAACGCAGACCAGCAACGATAACATTTGTATCAAGGACAACGGAACTGTCATAGAGGCATGATACTGGCTCTCGGCTTAGGAATCAATGCTGTTTTGCAGTTCTAAGGTCAAAGTTGAGCCTCAGAAGGTCAACATCGAGCTTCAGAAGGTCAACATCGAGCCTCAGAAGGTCAACATCGAGCCTCAGAAGGTCAACATTGAGCCTCAAAAGGTCAACGTCGAACCTCAAAAGGTCAACGTCGAGCCTCAGAAGCTCAACGTCGAGCCTCAGAAGGTCAATGCATAAAAATTACCTCAAAAAAGCTTGGAAAATTCCGAAATACACCTTGTTTATTTAGTAGTTCTTTTTAGAAACATTAACGCCTCAAAATTAAATCTTGTTATGAATACACAAGACAAACCCAAAAGTTTACAAGATATTGTTAAGCAACGTCAACAATCAAATTTTGTGGGTCGTGAAGACCAAGTAAACCGATTTCGCCAAAATTTAGCATTATCCCTAGAAGACAATCGCCGTTGTTTTCTGTTTAACGTTTGTGGTCAAGGCGGAGTTGGTAAAACTACCTTACTGCGGCAGTTTCGGAAAATTGCTGACGAAGCAAAAATGATTTCGGCTTACATTGATGAAGTTGAAAAAACTATACCCGAAGTCATGGCTCGTTTAGCTCAAGAGTTAGAACAGCAAGGTTATAAACTAACGCAGTTTAGCGATCGCTACAAAGTGTACTGCCAAAAGTGCCAAGAATTAGAAACAGATCCCGAAGCTCCTCAAGGCTTTAGTGCTTTTGTAGGGAAAACTATGGTAAAAACTGGTGTGCGTCTGGCGCGTCGAGTTCCCGTTGGCGGTGCTGTATTTGATATTGTAGATGAGGATGCTTTGGCTACCCAAGCTGGAGAATGGGCATCTTATATTGCAAAGAAAATAACGAATAAAGATGAGGTACATTTAGTTAAAGAACCTGAAGAAGTTCTGACCCCGCTATTTTTGCAAGATATTTCTAAAATTGCTGATAAAACTCCTGTTGTCCTGTTTTTCGATTCCTCAGAACGCACCGGAGAATTCCTAGATAACTGGCTACGGGAAATTTTTGAGAACCAGCACGGTAAAGTATCTGCCAATATATTAATAATCATCGCCGGTCGGCAAGAATTAGATAAAAATGACTGGGCATCCTACGAAGGATTAATAGTTCGTTTGCCTCTGGAACCGTTTACAGAAGAAGAAGCCCAACAATATCTAATTCGGAAAGGCATTCTAGACAATCACATTATCGAAGTGATTTTAAAGGTTTCTGGAAACTTACCCCTGCTAATAGAAATGCTAGCAGATGCTCATCCCAATCACCCCAACCAGGTAATTGAGCCTAGCAGCAGTGCTGTAAAAAGCTTTTTAAGATGGATTGACGATCCCAAACGGCGACAAGTGGTGCTTGATGCTGCCATTCCTCGGTGCTTAAACCGGGATGTTATAGCCAAGTTAAGAACAGAAGAAGAAGCTGATGAGCTATTTACTTGGCTCAAAGAAACATCCTTTGTCAACGAACATAGCAAAGGCTGGGTTTATCATGATGTCGTTAGAACCCAAATGTTATGCCACAAACGCCTTTCATCCCCACAAAGTTGGGCTGACATACATAGTAAGTTGGCAGAATATTATGACAGCCTACGGAACGATTTGCAATTGGAAGAAAATAACAAACAGCGCGATCCTAACTGGCAAAGTCACACATTAAACGTGTTGTACCATAAGTTATGTCAGTCACCGCAAAAGAATTTATTGGTAGCTCTTAATGAATTTCTGACTGCACTCAAAAATCAACCCATTTTTGCCCAACAATATGCAGCAGTAATGTTTCAGGCTGGTAAAGATGGGGATTCTGCTGAAGTTCAGTATTGGGGTAAGCAATTAGCAAATGGGTTAAAAGCTTATGAGGAAAAACGCTATGAAGATGCTATGTATAATCGCGCTTTAGTCTACTTAGCCCTCAAGCAACCAGCCAAAGCACGAACTTGCCTAATACCTGCCATCAAGCTTGCTACAGAGCATTACAAAAAAGATACTAAAGACTGGCGTAATGCTTTTAATTTAGCCCTTTACTGTTTGGCTGCTCAATACACTCAACAAGCAGACCACTTATATCACTATGCCTTATCAAAGGGTGCTTCTTCTGAATCTATTGCTAAAGCTATCCAAGACATAAATGACTTTTTAACTGTCTTCCCTGACCATCTGCAAGCTACATCCATCCAACAGTTGTTGCAGTCTTGTCTAACTAAGTCATGTAATTTGCAACCTATCCTCCAGAAAACCCACAAGTCCCAACAGCAACCTGCTAATCAATTCCCTCTCTCATAGTGCAAGTCCATTCAAATGAACTTGCACTATGAGCTTGAGATTTCAATCTTTGGTACAGAAACAGTATGTGCCATTGGTTTTTAAGTCATTGATAATTGACGCTTCTACTGTAAGCGATGTGTAATCACAAGCCTCAGTGCGTCTACCTACTCACCAATCAATCACGTTTCCTTGAATTTTCGCAAACGATCGGAGCATCCCAGTTAAGAATTGCTCAATAGAAACCCTATTCATTCAAAAAACTGGCCTTAATTAAAGCCAGTTTTTTGATTTTATTGCAAACTTCTAGCGGACTTAGGGCCGAGTATTAACGGAACACACTTGAGAAGATATTATTAAGCTTTCTCATGAAAATGTCAAGATTTTATGAATTATTCCCCCAAAGTTTGCCATTATATATCGCAACTTCTCTTAAATTCTCAGGCTGTGCTGATAAACTCTTGTCGCCAAAATGCTGATTCATCAAGGCGGGAACTTGTGTAGCTTGAATTCGACTATGGCGTGTTTTATCTGGCATAACTAAATTCGGCCCAGCTTTACAGTTCTTCATACAACCAGTGCCCTTGATTGTAACTTGGTCTTCTAAACCGCGATCGCTTAAAGCCGCCTCCAACGCCTGACAAACTGCTTTACCACCGCGTTTCATACAATCAGACTTTTGACACACCAAAATCGTGGCCTTAGTCTTAGCTGGTTTTACCTTGACATCATCAATAGATGGGGGTTCTTGTGGTGCAGCGATAGTTTTAACTGCCGCTATTTCAGAACGCGCCGCCATCACACGTTCAGCTTTCAGTGTAACTTTGTCTTTTTTTATATCGTATTCTTTATAACCAATAACTTGTAGCCAAGTACCTGCTGGTAGCCGCAAGTCAAAAGCAGCCCGCAAATGTTTAGCGAGTTTAATGTAGCATTCACCCTCATGAGTAGCCAGCAGTAAACCTTTCAGCTTATAGCCATCTTTAATAACAAAATCTATAAATCTGCCCTCAAGGCAAAATTCTGATACTTCCATATTGTGAGATCCACCCATTTTTTAACCTCCTTTTAATTAATACAAGCTATCAAGCAAGATATTCTCAGCAGCTAAAAATTATAACTGTTAGTAGCGACTTTTCCAGCAACACTCAAGAGTCCAAATCTGGTCTTGACGAGAGGCTGTAAATCGCCGTACTACACTCCAAAGTTGAACAGCCGCAGTCAGATTGCTAATTTCAACTTTTAATGGCTGGTTAGCCGCACAACTACAGGGAATGTCTAACTCCTCTAGACGTTGATAGACTTGCCAGCGGTCAACCCAATTCACCTCTACAAGGTGGTTTATTTCTATTTCTGAACTATACGATTTCAAGAGAATTGCCCTCAAAGTGCAACAAACTTGCAGTAACTACTGCCATTTAACTCCCTGCTTTTTGAAAGTCTTAGTAGTCTAGTTTCTTTAAACCAGCATACCTTAAGTGCAAACAATTCTCATTAATTTTGGAAAAAAAATAAAATTTTTGCAATCATCCCATCAGGGAGATCAGGGGAATGACCAGGACAATCAGGACAAGGAGGTATTTACTCCCCCATCTACCCTCACTTCCTGGCGTATGTTTGCACACTTAAGTTTTTATGTCAATAGTAATGAAAAATATACACAACTAGATGAGCGTGCCATAATCCAGCAAACGATAAACTTCTATACTTTTAGTAAACAAAAATACAAAATCTTGTGATGGCAAATTGGCTTGCTCTTATTGTGAAAATGTTAATATGTAAACAATGAGCAGTTAAAATCTATAATTGCTAAATAGCGAGGAGAACAATGTCTGAAACGCAAACTTTGTTACGGAATTTTGGTCATGTATATGACAATCCTGTATTGCTGGATCACAGTGTAACTGCTCCGGTTACAGAAGGATTTAACGTTATATTAGCTAGTTTCCAGGCACTGTACTTGCAGTACCAAAAGCATCATTTTGTAGTTGAAGGCTCAGAATTTTACTCTTTGCATGAGTTTTTTAACGAAAGCTACAACCAAGTACAAGACCACGTTCATGAAATTGGCGAACGTCTGGATGGACTGGGTGGTGTGCCAGTAGCTACCTTCAGCAAATTGGCAGAATTAACCTGTTTTGAGCAAGAATCTGAAGGCGTATATTCCTCTCGCCAAATGGTGGAAAATGACCTAGCTGCCGAACAAGCAATCATTGGTGTAATTCGTCGTCAAGCTGCTCAGGCAGAGAGTTTAGGCGATCGGGGCACACGCTATCTGTACGAAAAGATTTTGTTGAAAACTGAGGAACGTGCATATCATTTATCTCACTTCCTTGCCAAAGACAGCTTAACTTTAGGGTTTGTCCAAGCAGCTCAAAGTTAAAATTATCATAATCTAGATTTGTCTACCTAGACTGAAAGAAAAAGTTGGCAGCCCAACTGTTAAAATATTATAAAAAATGGCAGAGAATGGTATACCTATTTCTCTGCCATTTTTCATCTAAGTAAATATATTTCTATAATGTTTAACGTTGAAAATATTTAGCAATTAGCTAGTTAAGATAAATTTTTATCTAAGTAATTTATTTGTGTATAAATAAGCAGACAGATAGATGCCAAAATAAATCATCATTTATCGCAAGGTTCATCAGATTAAATAATAAAGATTCGCAAAAGGTTTACAAATTTGAGGATCATAATTAAATAAAATTAGAAATACAAAATAATCATTGGGCATTGGGCATTGGGCATTGGTTATTAATTATTCTCCCCTGCTCCCCTGCTCCCCCACTCCCCAGTCCTTCCTGTCATCAAACTTAGAAAAGTTAATAATAAAAAGCACCATAGGGGGTAAAGACCCTTAAAATGATCAGGATTTGTATTCTCGTATTCCAAGGCAACGACTATGCCCCGCCGTGACGACCTCCGGAAGATTCTACTGTTAGGCTCTGGCCCAATTGTGATTGGACAAGCCTGTGAGTTTGACTACTCTGGCACTCAAGCCTGCAAAGCACTCCGAGAAGAAGGCTATGAAGTGGTTTTGGTCAACTCCAACCCTGCAACGATTATGACCGACCCGGAAACGGCCGATCGCACTTACATTGAGCCGCTAACTCCAGAATTGGTCGAAAAAGTCATCGAAAAAGAACGCCCCGATGCTCTACTACCAACGATGGGAGGACAAACTGCCCTCAATCTTGCCGTTGCTTTAGCCAAAAAAGGGGTGTTGGAAAAGTACGGCGTTGAGTTAATTGGCGCTAAACTCCCAGCGATTGAAAAAGCCGAAGATCGAAAGCTGTTTGGTGAAGCAATGGCAAGGATTGGGGTAGCTGTTTGTCCCAGCGATACAGCTGAATCTTTAGAAGAAGCCAAAGCTGTTGCCCGCCAAATTGGTACTTATCCCCTAATTATTCGTCCAGCTTTTACAATGGGTGGAAGTGGCGGCGGCATTGCCTACAACCAAGAAGAATTTGAAGAAATGGCACAGGTGGGTATAGATACTAGCCCTGTTTCGCAAATTCTCATTGACCAGTCTTTACTAGGCTGGAAAGAATATGAACTTGAAGTGATGCGTGACTTGGCAGATAACGTGGTGATTATCTGTTCCATCGAAAACCTTGACCCAATGGGCATTCACACCGGAGACTCTATTACCGTCGCTCCCGCGCAAACCCTCACTGATAAAGAATATCAAAGGCTGCGGGATATGGCAATTAAAATCATCCGCGAAATCGGTGTGGAAACTGGCGGTTCTAATATCCAGTTTGCCGTCAATCCGCTTAATGGCGATGTGGTTGTAATTGAGATGAACCCCCGCGTTTCCCGCAGTTCGGCTTTGTCTTCCAAAGCCACGGGTTTCCCGATCGCCAAAATGGCCGCAAAATTGGCTGTGGGCTACACCTTGGATGAAATTAAAAATGACATCACCAAGAAAACTCCCGCGTCCTTTGAGCCGACAATTGACTATGTAGTGACAAAAATCCCCCGCTTCGCCTTTGAAAAGTTCCCCGGCTCCGATCCAGTGCTGACAACCCAAATGAAATCTGTTGGGGAAGCAATGGCAATTGGGCGGACGTTCAATGAATCCTTCCAAAAGGCACTGCGATCGCTTGAAACCGGACGCGCTGGTTGGGGTTGCGATCGAGCCGAAAAATTACCTAGTGGCGAACAAATTCGCGCCCAACTGCGCACACCTAACCCTGATCGCATTTTCTCTGTGCGCCATGCCTTGCAACTAGGGATTAGTGGTGAGGAAATCTACGAACTGACTGGTATTGACCCGTGGTTCCTAGATAAATTTCAGCAACTGCTAGATGTCGAGAAATTTCTCAAGCGAACACCTTTACAGCAATTGACAAAAGAGCAATTTTATGAAGTGAAGCGGGACGGATATAGCGATCGCCAGATTGCTTACGCCACCAAAACCACCGAAGATGAAGTTCGCGCCTACCGCAAACAACTAGGAATCATCCCAGTTTACAAAACCGTAGATACCTGCGCCGCTGAGTTTGAAGCCTTTACCCCCTACTACTATTCTACCTACGAAGAAGAAACAGAGGTTTTGCCAGCAACTAAGCCAAAAGTATTAATTTTGGGTGGTGGCCCCAACCGCATTGGACAGGGAATTGAGTTTGATTACTGTTGTTGTCACGCCGCTTATGCCTTGAAGAATGCGGGGTATGAGACAATTATGGTCAACTCCAACCCAGAGACAGTTTCGACAGACTACGATACCAGCGATCGCCTTTACTTTGAGCCGTTAACAAAAGAAGATGTCCTTAATATTATCGAAACTGAAAATCCAGTTGGGGTGATAATCCAGTTTGGCGGGCAAACACCGCTAAAGCTGGCTCTCCCATTACAAGAATTTCTCAGCAATGATACTTCACAACTCCTCACTAAAATTTGGGGTACATCGCCAGATTCCATCGACATGGCAGAAAACCGGGAGCGGTTTGAAAAGATTCTCCAGCAGTTGAATATTTCCCAACCGCCTAATGGTATTGCCCGGAGTTATGAAGATGCGTTGATTGTCGCTAAACGTATTGGCTATCCGGTGGTGGTGCGTCCTAGCTATGTGTTGGGGGGACGGGCGATGGAAATTGTTTATTCCGATGCTGAGTTGGAACGCTACATGACCTTTGCAGTACTAGTGGAACCAGAACATCCGATTTTGATTGATAAGTTTTTGGAAAATGCGATTGAAGTTGATGTTGATGCGATCGCCGATCATACAGGACGGGTAGTGATTGGTGGTATTATGGAACACATCGAAAATGCAGGTATTCACTCAGGAGATTCCGCTTGTTCCTTACCTTCCATTTCCCTATCCCCAGCAGTTCTCAATCAGATTCGCACTTGGACGATACAGCTAGCACAAGCATTGTCAGTCGTAGGATTGATGAATATTCAGTTTGCTGTTGTCGGCGCAAGTAACTATTCTCCCCAAGTTTACATTCTAGAAGCTAATCCTCGCGCTTCCCGCACAGTGCCCTTTGTATCTAAAGCAACAGGCATACAATTAGCAAAACTAGCATCCTTAATTATGTCAGGGAAAACCTTAGAGGAGCTACATTTTACAGAGGAAGTCATTCCCACACATATTGCTGTAAAAGAAGCAGTATTACCCTTTAATAAATTCCCAGGAACTGATACAATATTGGGTCCAGAAATGAGATCCACTGGTGAGGTGATGGGGATTGACAGCGACTTTGGCCGTGCCTTTGCCAAAGCGGAAATGGGTGCTGGGGAGCGTTTACCGTTAACGGGAACTGTATTTGTATCAATGAGCGATCGCGATAAAGCTGCTGCAAGTGGTGTGGTGAAGGAATTTATCGATTTGGGCTTTACAGTGATGGCTACTCTTGGTACACGGCGAGTTCTTCTCGAACAAGGGTTAAATATTGAATTAGTGTTAAAACTCCATGAAGGTCGTCCCCACGTCCTAGATGCAATCAAAAACCAGAAAATCCAACTTATTATCAACACACCATCAGGGGAAGAAGCCCAGACTGATGCTAGGTTAATCCGCCGCACAGCCTTAGCTTACAAAATTCCCATCATTACTACCATCGCCGGTGCAAAAGCTACCGTCGCCGCTATCCGTTCCTTACAAAATACCACTTTGGATGTAAAAACTATCCAAGAGTACTGCCCGATCGCTAGGGAGTAGAGAGTAGGGAAGCAGAGGAGCAGGGGAGCAGGGGGAGCAGGGGGAGATGAGGGGGAATTATTGAATAAATCTCTCCCTTATCTCCCCCCTCTTCCTTGTCTACCTTGTCTCTTGTCAATGCCCAATCCCCAGAAAAAATTAAACAATTGTTAGAAGAGAATGAATATAGTTCTCATTGAGATACTTTAACAAATATGAGGAAAATTATTTGAACCAGATAATTTCTTAAATAGACTTTTAGTCAGCCTTAAGATAGAGGGCAACGTTGGATGAACTGGAAAAACCAGGAAATTTCATGTCGCTATCTAGCCAAAATCTTCTCATAAATGTTACAATTATTAATAGGACTTCCATAAAAATGTTTAAAAAGCAACCTTTTATCTAACTGTAGACACTTGTGAAAAATAGAAAATAACTGTAGTTTTAGCAGTTAAGAAGCCTAAATTTGATTATTATGAGCAGCCGAGTTTCTCAGGCGCGTAAATTGCAAACCATAGCATAGGTTCCCAGTCTGACTGGGTAGCACCCTAATAAATAAAGAAAGCATCTATCCCTTAATGACCCTACCGCCAACCCCATCATTACCAAAGAGTAGCGCCATGAAGACCGCTCAGACAGCCACAGACCTCGTGCGGACTTACCTGCGTGAGATTGGCCGTGTGCCACTCTTAACCCACGAGGAAGAGATTTTCTATGGTAAGCAGGTGCAACGTTCCTGCGCTTTGCACGAATCAAGGGAATCTCTTGCCACCCAGCTAGGTCATCAACCGACTCTAGAAGAGTGGGCCAAAGCAACAAACCTAGAACCAGCAGAGTTGAACGAAGCGATCGCAGATGGTGAAATTGCCAAGCGCAAGATGGTAGAAGCCAATTTGCGGCTGGTAGTCTCCGTTGCCAAAAAATACATTAAGCGCAACGTCGATTTACTGGACTTGATCCAAGAAGGTAGTATTGGTATGCAACGGGGCGTAGAAAAGTTTGACCCCACCAAAGGATACAGATTTTCTACTTATGCCTATTGGTGGATTCGGCAAGCGATTACTCGTGCTATAGCCGAAAAAGCTCGTACCATTCGGCTGCCGATCCATATCACTGAAAAATTAAATAAGATTAAAAAGGCACAGCGCCAATTGTCTCAAAAGTTGGGACGCGCTCCTACGGCTGGGGAGCTAGCTCAAGAATTAGAATTGACGCCCAAACAAGTACGAGAGTATTTAGAAAAGGCGCGTTTGCCTCTTTCTTTGGATTTGCGGCTGGGTGATAACTACGACACCGAACTCGGAGAAATGCTGGAAGATCCAGGAGCTTCTCCCGAAGAGTTTGTTATGCAATCTTCCCTATCTTATGACTTAGATCGCTTAATGGGCGATCTCACGCCACAACAGAGGGAAGTAATCACACTGCGCTTTGGCTTAACTGATGGGCAAGCCCTGACTCTAGCTAGAATTGGTGAAATACTGAACATCAGCCGAGAACGAGTCCGACAAATTGAACGGGAAGCCTTAAGCAAACTTCGTAAGTCCAAAGCCAATATGGATGAATATTTGGCAAGTTAGGAGTAAGGAGTGATGAGTTTTTAATTAACTCCCCACTCCTTACCTATTTATTGGGGTGAGAAAATACGCTGACTTTGGTACGGTTACACCTACTTCCATTCTTACGCTAGGCTGTTACATTAGTTGACAGGAAGACAAAATAACTAAGTCAAATCCAAAACGGACATTTAATATTCAAATCACAAGCACCGCAGCTAATAGTGGTAGTTAAGGAGCTAAAAAATGAGTAACTCATCCAATCGTGTCTCAGAATTTTTTAATAGCGAATCAGAAACTAACGATTTATTATGGCAGTACGTTAAATCCTTGAGTCCAGAAACAGTTACCCAGCTATCCAAACCCGCGTCTGCCGAAGTCTTTCAAGTGATGGAACGGAATATTACAGGACTATTAGGTAATCTACCTTCAGAACACTTTGGTGTTACTGTAACCACAAATCGGGAAAATCTAGGTAGGCTTCTTGCTTCTGCGATGATTAGTGGTTATTTCTTGCGTAACGCTGAACAGAGAATGAATTTTGAAATGGTTTTACAAGGATCTGAAACTGACAACAGCGAAATTGACTAGAAATGTAAAATTTGGAAAATTCAATCAATATTGTTAGGCTGATAACTAGTCATAGTTACAGCGATACGAATTTTAAATAAGTCTCTGCGAAATCTTTGCCGCTAATTCCCGATTATACATCAGCTAAGTTTTTTAAAATATCCAAAATAGTGACGAATTCAGGTTGAAATTTCAACGCATAGGCGCTTTGCCTTCCCGCAGGGTAGGAACGCTGAGGTTGGCGCAGAGGTACGCGGAGTCTTTGATTTCGCTTCTCTGTGAACTCTTGTAATTTTTTGATTAATTGAGTCAATTATATGATGTCTGGCTAGTTGGAATTCCTGTAACCTATGCAGAAAGCATAAAAATTCCTCCCCTCTAACCCTCTGCGGTTTTAATAATAAGTTTTTAACCGAACACGATATTAAAAGCATATTTATAAATGATTAATGCACATTTGTGGATAAACGAACAGTGGTAGATGACCTTTGCAATAAATCTAAACTCGGCAGAGCTACAACTAATCTGCCGAGTTTTGTTATTAGTCAAAAATAAAAATTCAGGAATTGTTCCTCTACTCCCCATTCAACTATGAGTGAAACCAGTTCTTTCCCACCCCATAAAATCATTGGTGTTGCAGTAATTTGGAATGACCAAAAGCAAATTTTAATTGACCGTCGTCGTCCACAAGGAGCGATGGGTGGTTTGTGGGAATTTCCTGGTGGTAAAATAGAGCCTGGTGAAACTATCCAAGAATGTATCCAACGAGAAATTTCCGAAGAACTGGGAATAGTAATTGAAGTGGGAGAGCATCTGATTACTATTGACAACAGCTATACAAACTTGCGTGTTACTCTCACAGTACATCACTGCCGCCATCTTACAGGTGTCCCCCAACCTTTAGAATCCGATGAAATTCGCTGGGTAACTTTAGAAGAACTGGAGCAGTTTACTTTTCCGAAAGCAAATATTCAAATTATTACTGCATTAAAAGGCAGTGGGGAAGCAGGGGAGCAGAGAGTGGGGAGATGAGGGAGATGAGGGAGATAGGGGGACAAGGGGACAAAAGGACAAGGGGGTAAATAAAACTCCTAACTCTTAACTCTTAACTCCTAACTCAGCACGGGCTAAACGCCCCGCTTCCGCTAACAGCACTCAGCACTCCTAATGACCAATGAACCAATGACCAATGACTAATCCCGTAACAATCTATTAATTGCATCAGGTTGAGTCCCGCAATTTTCTACAATAGGCGCAGGGACTTTGATTTAAGGTGTCAGCAAATAAATGCCTAAAACCGTTGCCGATGTGATGAGCCGCGATCCTATTGTTGTCCGGGAGGAAACTCCACTCAAGGAAGCTATCCAAATTCTCGCAGAACGCCATATCAGCGGGCTACCTGTTGTGGATGATCTTGGTAAATTGGTGGGCATTATCTCGGAAACCGATTTGATGTGGCAAGAAACTGGTGTTACTCCACCTGCGTACATTATGTTTCTTGATAGTGTTATCTATTTAAAAAATCCTGCTACGTATGACCGTGATTTGCACAAGGCTCTAGGGCAAACCGTCGGGGAGGTGATGAGTAAAAACCCGATCGCTATTTCCCCTGATAAAACTTTAAAAGAAGCAGCTACAATCATGCACGATCGCAGCGTTCACCGCTTGCCAGTACTTGATAGTACAGATCAAGTAATTGGTATTCTTACTCGTGGTGATATTATTCGGGCAATGGCTGCTAGTCAAGATTAGTCAGCTGTCATTAGTCATGAGTCATGAGTCATGAGTTCTTGATACTTAACTGTTGACTTTTGACTCTTTTTTATACATTTGAAAATCAAGGATAACTAAATGAGTATTACTCCGGAGTCTGTTAAGCAATTGCTCAGTTCTGAGGATTTAGGCGATCGCTTACGTGCAGTAAATCAAATCCGCGAACTGGAACCTGCGGTTGGCTTTGAATTAATTCAAAGTGCGATTGGCGATCGCAATTCTCGTGTCCGCTACACAGCAGTGAGTCAAATGGATACACTCGGAACCCAAGATTTACAATTATCCTTAGATATCTTGCGCGATCGCTTGCTTCATGACTCCGAAGTAGATGTACAAGCAGCAGCAGCAGACTGTTTGGGCGCTCTGAAGTTACGTGAAGCTTTTGAAGATTTACAGCAGCTTTATCATACAACCGATGAATGGCTAATACAATTCAGTATTATTGCTACATTAGGAGAGTTGGGCGATCCACGAGCTTTTGAACTACTAAAAGAGGCACTTTCATCAGAAAACGAATTAGTCCAAACTGCTGCTATTAGTTCTTTGGGTGACTTGGGAGATGTACAAGCTGTTCCTCTCTTGGCTCCCTATGCTACCAACCCAGATTGGCAAATTCGTTACAGACTTGTACAAGCCTTAGCTCGTTTGAGTAATCCAGAAGCCAAATCTATATTAGAAACTCTGGCTAATGATGAAGTAGATGCGATCGCAAGCGAAGCCAAAAATTCTTTGCAGTCAGTCTGAGTTCGTCTTTCTAGGAATAGTTAACCTGACTTTTCCATAGAATTACCGAAACTGGAAAAGTCGTTTTCAATAAAGTTTTTCTTGGAAATAATTAAAGGTTCGCAGTAATCGCTAAATTACTACGAACCAAAACCTATAACACTTCATTGAAAACCGATGTAATTGGATAGATTTTGTACAGGGTGGTAGTCTTTACAATTGTTCTACCACCTTTTTTCTCAGCAATTTATCTGCTGGATATTTTTCATTAATTAGCCAGACTTTTGCGACGGCGAGACATAGCCATGACTGCACCTACTGCACCTAAGCCTAGTATTGTTGTTGGCTCAGGAACGGATTGTGAGATAGCATCTATTTGAAATATATACTGACCAGGATTATTACCTTGCTTTAGAGTAGTAACTGATCCCTCGCCTACGGCATTTGTACCATCATAGAATGTTCCAAAGATTTTAAATGCATCTAAGCTAGTAGTATATATGTTGTTTGTACTCTTTGTATTTTTCCTAGTAATGTCCTCTATAGTGGTTGCCTTAAACTTTATCCCATTATCAAAACTAAGGAATGGGTCAACTATTGAACTCACACGAACTTTGTAATCTGCTGATACCGTTGTAGAGGTAGGTGTAGATTTGGAGCTTGTGGAGCCTGGAATTAGATCTAACATTAAGCTGTAAGGGTCGTTGTTCCCTACTGTAACTTTCTGTACACCAGTAAATATACCACTAGCAGATAATATATTTGCTGGATTATCAAATTGGGCTACTTCAATGTTTGGAGTATTTTGTTTTGTATTTTGAAGAGTCAAATTTCCCGAGAAAGAAACACTACTAAGAAAAGCCGCTTGAGCAGAACCAGCAGAGGCAAACATCCCAGCAGTAGCCAAGGGGATTGCAAAAGTAGCAGCTAGAGTCGCGTTTACTAATTTAGATTTTAAACTAATCATGAGCGTTTGAGAGTCCTAATAATAACTTGGAGTAGAGAAATTGATTACTTGACCTTTACTATCAGTAATCTATTTAAAATACTGTCAGTGAAAGCGAAACTTGCGTGATGTATTTCTTATCTCCATAAAATCACATAGACTTAGAACCTGCAATATTTACTGAGTGGTCTTCATCACATCTTCAACTAATAAATAGTCTTCATAAAATTTTCATTTCTTACATATCTGCGCTTCGTATATCTCTTAATCTCTAGGGTTTAAATTATTGGCAATCGCTTTGACTTTAAGAAAAAATATTTACGTAATTTTTATAAAAAAGTATTTTTTTATACTTTTAATTCACTAAACCATATTTTAGATAAATGGAATATGAAGTGTATCTATAATCTTTCTAGTTACTAATTTTAGTGAAACGGTTCCTCTCATAGAATAAATGGGAGGAACCGCTGTATTTGTTTACTATGGATAGTCTTTGCGATCAAATTGAATGTTTGTAATAAATGGCTAGTTGCTAGCTATTACCGCTGTTCTCAAATCTGTCAGATTTTTCAAATGCTAAGAGCCAAATACCTGTGGCCAGGTTGTCACAACAAAAACTACAACTGCGGCGATCGCTAACAACCCTTGAATCAAATTTCCAACCAAAGACCCGACTACAATTCCTATACCTGCTTTAACCGCCAACCCTAATTCACGTCGATAAAGGTACTCACCAATAATTGCTCCCAAAAGCGGACCTAGTAAAATTCCTAACAGTGGCCCCCCAAAAGGTAAAGTTGGCAATAATCCGAAAAATCCTACCACCAAACCAACAATTGCGCCAATTTGCCCCCATTTGCTAGCTCCAGCTTGTTTTGCTCCCACATAGCTAGCTAAAAAATCCACTCCGACACTCAGCAGTAAAACTATAATTGTCACAATTAGTGGAATCTTGATAGCTGCAAAAGAACTACTAACGATTCCCCAGATGATAATTGCAATTAAAATTAAGCTGCTACCGGGAATGGCTGGAACTACAGCACCAATAATACCCACAACCATTACAGCAACTAATAGCCAATAAATAATTTGCATAGATCAATTGTAAACTTCCAAATTTTTTCATAGGGGCGCACATCTGCGCGCCCTTACTGTTTATTCTATCTGGGTAAGATAGCGAAAAATGCCTAGTACAATGTGATGCAAGTTTGCCTAATGCTTCTAAACTGCTATTTAAAAGCTCAAAACCTATGACGAGAAAAATATTAACTGGACTAAGTTCTGAAGCCTACGAGCACCCCTTTGATCGCAAAGCCTTGGCTTCTGTGCAAAATATGCCCGGTGTCTCCTTGCTACTCAAAAAAATTAACGAATATGGTATTGATCGCCTACTTAGACTGCAAAGCCTTGGTAGTGAAATCAGAATTTCGCCGCGTAATTTTCCCGAATTACATCAAACATTTGTAGAAACCTGCCAAATTCTTGATGTTGCTCCACTTCCTGAATTGTATCTATTTCGAGGCACAGGTCACATTCAAACCTACATTGTTGGCGTGGAAAAACCCCTTGTCGGTATCAATTTAGATGCAATGGAGTGGCTTGGCGTAGATGAGTTGCTTTACGTTTTCGGACACGAAATCGCTCGTATCAAGAGTAAGCACATGATTTATCACCAAATGGCAATTGTTATGCCAACGTTGAAAAATTTGTTGAGCAGTACCACATTGGGAGTCGGTGGCTTAGTCGCTGGTGGAATGGAACTAGGTTTGTATAATTGGCGGATGATGGCTAGGTTTACTGCCGATCGGGCTGCAATGCTTGCTTGTCAGGATATTGACGTAGCAACTACTACACTGATGAAACTCGCGGGTTTACCAGATGAGTACTTGACTGCTGCTGTAATTGAAGATTTCCTCGTCCAAGCCCGTGAGTTTGCATCCAATAACTTTGATAGCGTGGATAAAGTCACCAAAATATTAAGCTATACAGAGCCTGGGCTTTCTTGGGTAGTTATGCGGGCTGGCGAATTATTAAAATGGGTTGATTCAGGAGAATATGATAATTTAATTCAACAGACAAATTTAAAGACACCGGAAGAACTAGAAGAAAAAGAAGGAAAGACACTGCAAGAAAAGGAAGGTTGGAATTTTTTGACTTCTTGGTGAGTTAATAATTCGTAATTAACTTATAGATACGAGCAAATCAATTTGAGGTAGTAATTACAAATTACGAGTTATTCTCACAGATGACAAACCTAAATTTAGGTTAAGTTACTTGGTTGGATAAATTTGAGCCAAGAGTAACGGCTAATTTATCAGCAATTCCTGCAATCCAGTTTTCATCTTGTTTGGTGTAACTTCGAGGAGCATTTGCTCCCAAAATTAATGCACCTTGGTTGCCAATAGGTTGACAAATTACACCTTGAGTATTTTCTGGTAAATAATCAAATTCAATTTTACCTGGATATACTTTTAGAGCAACTAGATAAATCGGTTTTTGTTTTTCGAGTACTTGTTTTAAGATTACTCCTGGCACAACTTCAGATTTAGTACCTAGAATCCCACGACGCAACAAAACTTTACCTTGATAAAAAACCACAAGCGATCGCGTTACTGTGTTAGTCAACAATAAATGAGATGCCCAGGCTAGCTCTGTTTTCACGGCTTCGGGTAAATCTGCTGCGAGTACAAAACCTTCTTCTCCAATTAGTTCTACAATATCAGGCGATCGCGGCTGAACTTGCTGCCAAATTAAACCCGTCAAAATTAACACTGCACTCAAAATCACGCCTACGACATCACCACGCGATTGAGACTGGGTTAATTCCGGTGTCAATAAACGGTTAATCAATAAAAGTACAGCGCCTAGCCCACCCACGACAATGGGTAGACGCCGCAAAACTCGATTAGGATCAGGTTTAGTCATTAAAAGTTAGGAATTGGGAATTGCGCATTGGGCATGGGGCATTGAGAAGAGACAAGGTAGACAAGGAAGAGACTTGTTCAATAATTCCCCCTTGTCTCCCCTGCTCCCCTACTCCCCTGCTCCCCCTGCTCCCTCATCTCTCACTCCTCCCCTGGTTCAATAATTCGCTGGAAAAGATAACCAGTACCCCGTGCGGTGAGAATCAATTCTGGGTTGCTAGGATCATCTTCTAATTTTGCCCGCAAACGTGATATATGCACATCTACTACGCGGGTATCTACATGACGTTCTGGTGTATAACCCCAAACTTCCTGCAAAATTTCCGAACGAGAAAAAGCTTCTCCAGAGCGACTGACTAACAACTCTAACAAGCTGAACTCCATACCCGTCAATCGAATCCGCTCATCGCCTTTGTAAACTTGTCGCTTATTCGTATCGATTTTAATATTAGCGACATGAATTACCCCAGAACTGGGAATTCCAGAAGCACCGTTTTTATCTACTCGCCGCAGCACCGAGCGAATCCGGGCTTCTAGCTCCTTGGGGGAAAATGGTTTAACTACATAGTCATCAGCACCCAATTCTAATCCGGTGATGCGATCGGCAACATCACCCAAGGCTGTTAGCATAATAATGGGGACATCTGATTCTTTTCGTAATTCTTGACATACACCATAGCCGTCTAGCTTTGGCATCATTACATCTAAAACTACCAGGTCAGGCTCTGTTTTGCGAAAAGTATCCAAAGCTTCTTCGCCGTCGCCAGCTGTCACTACATCGTAGCCAATCATGGAAAGGCGTGTTTCCAAAATCCGGCGAATGCTGGCTTCGTCGTCTACCACCAAGATTTTTTCTTTATGGCTTTCCAAGTTTCTCTAGGCTCCTTAACTAAAAATTTACATGATTAATTTTTAATACCATAATATTAAGATATCATTCCATGAATTGATTTGGAAAAAGCTCTAAATACTACTATTATTTGTTTTTAGTTTTTTTCAAGAATTAAGTAAATATTAAGATTATTTAATAAGATTTAAGAATGCCAAAGCCAAAAACCTTTTTCACTTGTAACGAATGTGGAGCAGAATCGCCCCAATGGTTTGGTAAGTGTCCAGCTTGCGGTACTTACAACTCTCTAGAAGAACAAATTTCTATTCAATCCTCAGTAGATGTACCCAGTCGGGGAGGAGTGAGTAGTTGGCAATCAGCTCAAGGCAATGGCAAATCTCACGGTAAACCAGCTAAAGCGCGAGCCTCTTTAACATTTGATCAAATTACTGATCGCCAAATTGCCCGTTGGGAGTCTGGTTATGAAGAATTAGATCGGGTGCTTGGAGGTGGGGTTGTCCCTGGTTCTATGGTGCTGATTGGTGGCGATCCGGGGATTGGTAAATCGACTTTATTGTTGCAAGTATCTAATCAATTAGCACAGAAATATCGCATCCTTTACGTAACTGGTGAAGAATCAGGGCAGCAGGTAAAATTACGAGCTTCCCGTTTGGGAGTATCAAAAACCCTAAGTGTAGTAAACGATGAGAAGGTAACAGTAGTAGTAGATACTACACTTCCTATAGACCCTGACAGTATAGGTGCAGATTTATATGTACTGCCAGAAACAGATTTAGAGGAGATTTTACGGGAAATAGACTCTCTCAAACCAAATGTGGCGGTAATTGATAGTATCCAAACAGTGTTTTTTCCGGCGCTGACTTCTGCACCAGGTTCGGTAGCTCAGGTACGGGAATGTACCGCAGCATTGATGAAGGTGGCGAAGCATGAAGATGTCACCATGCTGATTGTGGGACACGTCACCAAAGAAGGAGCGATCGCTGGGCCAAAAGTTTTAGAACATTTAGTCGATACAGTGTTGTATTTTGAAGGCGATCGCTTTGCCTCCCATCGGTTATTACGGACAGTCAAAAACCGCTTCGGTGCAACTCACGAAATCGGCATCTTTGAAATGGTGACAGATGGATTGCGAGAAGTCTCCAATCCCTCAGAGCTATTTTTAGGCAACCGTGACGATCCTGCACCTGGTACTGCCATTGTCGTGGCTTGCGAAGGCACTCGTCCGATTGTTGTAGAATTGCAAGCTTTAGTGAGTCCTACCAGCTACCCTTCCCCTCGGCGGGCTGGAACTGGCGTAGACTACAACCGCCTAGTACAAATTCTTGCCGTCTTAGAAAAACGAGTGGGAATTCCGATGTCAAAGTTAGATTCCTACGTTGCTTCTGCGGGTGGGTTGAATGTGGAAGAACCAGCGGTAGATTTAGGAATAGCGATCGCAATTGTAGCTAGTTTCCGCGATCGCATAGTTGATCCCGGTACAGTATTAATCGGTGAAGTTGGGTTAGGCGGACAAGTGCGATCGGTTTCCCAAATGGAACTGCGGTTGAAAGAAGCTGCTAAGTTGGGATTTAAAAGAGCGATCGTGCCAAAAGGGACAAAATTTCCCGACTTGAATATTGAGATATTGCCAGTATCCAAAGTCATAGATGCAATTATCGCCGCCATTCCTCATCAAGAATTGACAGCTGACGATTTAGAACCCGATGAAGATGAGTAATTAATGGGTATTAGGAAATTGTTCCAAAATTTGGCAGGGTTCAAAGCAAATTCCATAATTTTTACGAGTAAAAACTCAGTCCCTAATCTCCAATCCCCAGTCCCCAGTCACTTTTACACACCAAAGGACAATCCACGATGACAGCCCTCACCCAAGACTACCAAATCACTTGGGAAAAACTTCCCGATGATTATAAACTCCCAGATGACCCAGTAGATAACATTAATCAACCAGCCTTAGCTGCTGCACTTACAGAAAGCCTACAATTAGCCGGAAAAATTTCAGCTAACGCCCTAACAACAACTAATTACGGCATTTGTGCCACTTTAAACAACAAAATGGTCATTAAAGCTCCTGATTGGGCTTTCATTGCCAAAATTAATGTTAGTAGAGAAGAAGTAATACGCAGTTACACACCTCAATTACAGGGTGACATTCCCGTAATTGTGATGGAATTTGTTTCCATACACAGGAGACAGAATATTCTTTCAAAGCGACATATCCCCCAGGAAAATGGTTTTTCTACGAGCGCATCTTAAAAGTACCAAACTACATCATCTTTGAACCAGACAGCGGTAGTGTCGAGATGTATCGCTTATAAAACACAGAACAGTATATTTTGCAAGAGCCTGATGAAAATCAACGCTACTGGATAGCAGAAATGAATCTTTACTTTGGGGTGTGGCCAGGTACTCGTGAAAATCGCCCAGGAAAGTGGTTACGGTGGTAGGATGAACAAGGAAACCTTTTGCCTTGGGGTTCTGAGTTAGCTCAACAGGAAGGCCAACGCGCTGAACAAGAACGCCAACGTGCTGAACGACTAGCAGCACAATTGCGGGCGGCAGGAATTGAGCCAGAAGATTAGATTTCCTGTAAATAATTTAGCTTTGCTAGATTAGCAAATTTTTTGCTAATCTAGCATTTTTTTTATAAAGATGAAATTTTAAATAATACCAATTACAGCCAAAAGTTGAGAGTATTTTTGTTAATTATTATTGCTAATACTATCAAAGCTAAGGCTAATTTATTCCCGTTAAAACTTGAAAATTATTAATAATAATTTTCAAGTTTATACTCAATAAGTATAATTTTATACCTTAATATAAAGACATGATAAAGGCGATCGCCTAATCCCGCGAAGAAGAATGCGATCGCCCTTATCTGGTCCCCTTATCAGGAGTTAACTATCATCATGGCACAACCAGAAGATTCCGCCCAGTCAAAATTAGAACAGTTCTTGGGTGAAAATTTAGATACACCCAGCGTCAATCAACCAACTCAAAAGCCATTTCCTCAAAGAAAACCAGTTAAGCATCTACTGATTGGTTCACCAAAGGCCGTTACCAGTACAATCCACTACTTACAGGTAATTGGGTACGCCAGCGTTGGGGAATGGAGTCCACTGATACCCACAGGCAATTTAGATGAAGTCATGAGTATTTTAATTCGACAAATTCTGATGCAATAACCTAGATGTAGAGACGTTGCAATGCAACGTCTCTAGATTTTTTAGATATTAATTTCTGTCTACTCCTATATCCCTGTTTTCTGGTTCGTTGGATTCTCGTGCTTCATTGGCAATCATTCCATTAATGTAGGTAACAATTATCACTAATTCTCCAATGGCTTCCAACTCAGCCTCTTCTTCTGGTGTTTGAGAATTAGCTGTTTTCTTATCTACAATTTCTTGCATCCGATCTGATAATTCGTCTGTAATTTTAAACAGATTAATGTTACTGACTTTTTCAAGTTGAATACCTTTCTCTAGCCAGGATGAGGGTTTAACAACTGCGATCGCCATAACTTAATTACGATTGAATATATTACTTAATTGTAGGCTGCATCAGAATTGCCTCAAGTTTACCTTGCTAAAGGTTTTAGTGATGAAACAAATCAAAATTATTGTCGAAAAACATTCTGACAGTTATGTTGCCTATCCTCTTAGTATCAAAGGAGCGATCGTTGGTCAAGGTGATACTTATGAAGAAGCCTTAGCCGATGTTAAGCCAGCTATTCGCTGCTATATCGAGATATTTGGCAAACACTGATATTTATGGTATGCCAAAATAAAATATCAGTGAAACTACGGTTTTGACCAATGGCGTGGAATCCAGGGCAGCAGTTATTTGGTAGGCGCTACATAATCGAGAGAAAATTGGGCGAAGGTGGAGTTGGTATTACCTATCTTGCAAAAAATCGACGCGGTGAGTTGCGAGTTATCAAAACTCTCAGAGAACAAATCCTCAATCATCCCCAATGGATACCACATCAAGATAAATTACGGCATGACTTCCGAGATGAAGCTTTGCGACTGGCTTTATGTCGCCATCCTCATATTGTGCAGGTAGAAAACGTCTTTGATGAGGAGAATTTGCCATGCATGGCGATGGAGTACATCGAAGGCGAAGATTTGGGGAAGCTGATAACCGAAAAAGGGGCGTTATCAGAAGCAGAAGCACTACTATATATTAGGCAAATTGGCGACGCATTAACTGTAGTTCACGAAAAAGGCTTACTGCATCGGGATTTAAAGCCGAGTAATATTATGATGCGTGCGGGTAAACCAGAGGCCGTACTAATTGACTTTGGTCTTGCTAGACAATTTATTGCGGGTGCAGTTTTACAGCATACAGAGAGTTTTACCCCTGGTTATGCGCCTCCAGAACAGTACGTACCTCATGCCGAACGGGGAGAATATATTGATGTTTATGCTTTAGCAGCCACACTGTATGCTTTACTGACTGGACAGTTGCCTATGCCAGTACCAGCTAGACTGCAAAATTTTACCATGCGATCGCCTAAAGATTTGAATAGCAGTGTTAGCGATCGGGTGAATGAGGCAATTATGAAAGGGATGGCGTTAAATTACAAGTTCCGTCCCCAGTCGGTGGAGGAGTGGTTGGATTTGTTAGGAATATTCACACCAAATAACTGGAAATGCGTCCACAATATTCTGAGGAATTCTGGAATAATAACTCTTAGCCCCAAGGAAGATATCCTAGCAAGTGTGGCAGGTTCAGTTATTCACTTGTTTTCATCATCTACAGGTCAACTTCTCCGCACCCTGAGTGGTCATTCCGACTCGGTTGATTCCGTAGCCATCAGTAGTAATGGGCAAATGTTGGCTAGTGGTAGTGGAGACAACACTATCAAACTATGGAATGTGGCAACAGGCAGAGAAATTCGCACCCTCACTGGTCATTCCGACTCGGTTAATTCCGTAGCCATCAGTAGTGATGGGCAAATGTTGGCTAGTAGTAGTTATGACAACACTATCAAACTGTGGAATGTGCAAACAGGAAGAGAAATTCGCACCCTGACTGATTATTCGTGGTTTTTTGGTAGTTTCGTCGCCATCAGTAGTGATGGGCAAATGTTGGCTAGTGGTAGTAGAGACAACACTATCAAACTGTGGAATGTGGCAACAGGCAGAGAAATTCGCACTCTGACTGGTCATTCCGACCGGGTTAATTCCGTAGCCATCAGTAGTAATGGGCAAATGTTGGCTAGTAGTAGTTATGACAACACTATCAAACTATGGAATGTGGCAACAGGCTCAGAAATTCGCACCCTGAGTGGTCATTCCGACTCGGTTGATTCCGTAGCCATCAGTAGTGATGGGCAAATGTTGGCTAGTGGTAGTAGAGACAACACTATCAAACTGTGGAATGTGGCAACAGGCAGAGAAATTCCCACCCTCACTGGTCATTCCGACTCGGTTAATTCCGTAGCCATCAGTAGTGATGGGCAAATACTGGCTAGTAATAGTTCTGATAAGACTATCAAACTCTGGTCAGTGACAACAGGTGAAGAAATTCGCACTCTGACTGGTCATTCCAACTCGGTTAAATCCGTAGCCATCAGTAGTGATGGGCAAATACTGGCCAGTAGTTCTAAGACATCCCTAGTCATCAGTAGTGATCCGCAAAGACTGTTTAGTAATGATGATAAGACTATCAAACTCTGGTCAGTGACAACAGGGGAAGAAATTCGCACTCTGACTGCTCATTCCTACTCGGTTAATTCTGTCACCTTTAGTAGTGATGGGCAAATCCTGGCTAGTGGTAGTGATGACAAGACTATCAAACTGTGGTCAGTATCAACAGGTAAAGAAATTTGCACTCTGACTGCTCATTCCTACTCAGTTAATTCTGTCACCTTTAGTAGTGATGGGCAAATCCTGGCTAGTGGTAGTGATGACAAGACTATCAAACTGTGGTCAGTATCAACAGGTAAAGAAATTTGCACTCTGACTGCTCATTCCTACTCAGTTAATTCTGTCACCTTTAGTAGTGATGGGCAAATCCTGGCTAGTGGTAGTGATGATAACACTATCCAACTGTGGTCAGTGCCAACAGGCAGAGAAATTCGCACCCTCACTGGTCATTCCGGTTCGGTTCAATCCATCGCCATCAGTAGTGATGGGCAAATCCTGGCTGGTGGTAGTGAGGACAAGACTATCAAACTGTGGTCATTGACAACAGGTAGAGGAATTGACTGCTTGACTGGTCATTCCAGTGGGGTTTTGTCCGTAGCCATCAGTAGTGATGGGGAAATTCTGGCTAGTGGTAGTCGAGACAAGACTATCAAACTGTGGTCAGTGACAACAGGTAGAGAAATTTTCACCCTAAGTGGTCATTCCGAATCAGTTAATTCCGTAGCCATCAGTAGTGATGGGCAAATCCTGGCTAGTGGTAGTGGGGACAAAACTATCAAACTGTGGTCAGTGACAACAGGGAAAGAAATTTGCACCCTCAGTCATTTTGATTCAGTTAATTCCGTCGCCTTTACCCCCGATGTAAGTTGGCTTGCTGCTGGTGACAACAGCGGAAATATCAAAATTTGGCGACGCAGCTAGTGGTACTATAACAGCAAAGAAAGTATCAGCAAGAGATGTTCTTATTATCTTAAATAGCAATACTCACGGCGATCGCTCACTTTGAGAATGACTAAGAATTGTGGATATAGAATGTTTGATAATAGAGTGCGATCGCTATTTTAGAAGTAGATCCATGTTGGATTCACAGTGGTGGATGACGACCCAGAAGTTCTTCTTCTGCTCGAATTGACAATATAATTGTTCTATTCATGCGGAGAGTGTCAATAGTTCCTCGCCCCGTAGCCGTTAATCCCACAACCTGTACACCAGACCAACGGAAATGTTCTTTCCACACCTGTTGACGAGGATTAAAGATGCGTACAATTTTCCCTGTCATAGGATCTTCAACCGTTTGACGGACAGACTTGTGTAGCGAACATGACACGCACGCTAATGCTAAATTATCTGCTGTTGTTTTTCCACCTGCGACAACAGGAGTAACATGATCTATGTGAAATGTTGCTTCTTGTCCTGCTTGCGACAAACAGCAATACTCGCAGCGATCGCTTGCTCTTTGAATAACTAATTGATGTAAAGAAGCCCCAATTGTGGACATTGATTACCCAAGTTATGTCTCAGTGTGCTTGATAACACACTGCGATCGCAATTTGAGTAGAGATAAAAATTCAGCTAGCTCAACGAGTCCTTCCGCTTCCAATCTTTCTGTTTGAGTTAACTCCTCACCCGTATCTTGTCTGTCCAGTAAAAATTGCAAACGTTCTTGGACAGCACGAGGGAGTTGAAATTTCGCTAGTTCAACGGGTATCTCGATTATCTCCGCCATATATGAGACTCTAACCCCAAGAGCAGCAGACACCTAAAAATTATAACAGTTAGCAGAAGGTTCCTCCTCCAGGGCAGGAAGGGCAACAGAAGTAGAAGTTATTGCCACAGTCGAAAAAGGTGCTACCTTTCCCGCTCAATTTGGTAAAACTGGATTTAGGTGTAACTTTCCCTTTAATGCTGAATGAAATGGCAAGTTTTATACTACTAAAAAAATTGAGACAATAGCTGTTCAAGAGGAAGAAAACTGGTTAGTTATTAGAGTTATCGTTAAATACTTTTAAAGAAAAAACTTCATGAAAATTACTTACGCTTCCAGATACAACATAGCTTATATCTATCTCCAAGAAAAAACTGTACAGGTAGAAACAATTCAAGTCAGCGAAGAAATGAATGTAGATATTGCTCCTGACGGCACAATTTATGGAATTGAATTGCTCAATGCTAACCAACAATTAGGTGCTAATGAACAGGGTAAGTTAATCGTAGTCAATGAAGCGTTAGGAGAATCGACCGAAATTAAACTATTACTATAGTGTGAATAAATCAAAATAGTAAGTGGAACTCGCAATCAATTAGATGTCGTAAAAATGCTAGAAATTACTAAAAATTACGTCATGGATGAAAATCAGCAAGCGATCGCTGTACAAATTTCTATAGCTGACTTTGAAAAAATTGAAGAAATATTGGAGAACTACAGCTTGATACAGTTAATGGAAGAATCGGAAGATAATGAACGCCTTTCTAAAGACGAAGGATGGGAATATTACCAATCATTAAAGCAAAAGAATAATGATGAACACGCGATTAGTCGATTCGCTGGTACAAATTATTGAATCTCTCACTCCAGAAGAGCGCGTCTTTTTACAACAGCGACTAAGCAGCCAGCTAATTCAAGTGACAGTCGGTGTCTGCGGGGGACAGCCACGCATTCGCAACACGCGCATCCCTATGTGGACGCTGGTGGCTTTTCGCCAACAGGGAGCAGATGAGGAAGAGTTGCTGCGAAACTACCCTACCCTAACCCATAACGAGCTAAAAGCTGCCTGGACTTATTATGAACAGCACCAAGAACAATTAGACCGAGCAATCATCAGGTTGACTGAGGATGATGATGGTTAAGCTTTACTCTAATAAGAATTTTCCTATGGATATAGTCAGAGAATTGCGCCAGTGAGGTTACGATGTCCTAACTTCCTATGAAGCAGGACAAGCAAATCAAGGTATCTCTGATGAGCAAGTTCTAATTTTTGCGACACAAAACCAGCGAATCGTCATCACTCTTAACCGTGACGACTTCATTGCCTTACATAATAGCGGCATTGCTCACAACGGCATCATTATCTGCAAAACTGATAGAGACTATTTAGGGCAAATTCAAACTCTCCACACCTACTTGCAAGATATTAAGTCACAAAGTCTTGCTTGGGCGATCGCACTGCAAAATCGCCTGATTCGCATCAAAAAGCAGAACCAACCCAAATCCAGCCGACAAGTTTTCATTATTCAAGAATACCTAAGATAGGTATCAAAGCTGTTGAGTAAACACAAATTTTTAATTTGAAACAAAAACGTTCTGACTTCAAACCGGAACATTCTCACTTCAAACGAAAACGTTCTCACTTGAAACTAAAATGTTCTGACTTCAAACCAGAACGTTCTCACTTGAGGAATGTTCTCACTGCAAACGAAAACGTTCTCATTTAAAACTAAAATATTAATGCTCTGAACTCGGAGTGTCTCACTTTAAACAAAAACACCCAAGCTTAGAGCAAAAAGTTTTATGTTTTTAGATAACAGCGTTGAGTTAATTTCTCGACTTATGAACTTTGTGGTTGCACTTTTTTAGCTTTCCGGGCAAATCTGCGTCCTAAATCATCAACCATTGAATCTAAACCAGAGCCTTTACCACTGGCTTTAGCATAGTTATATATCATCAAACCCGCCGCATAAGCTTCGCTACCAACAGCCACAGAAGTATCATCCACCAGTTCTTGCAGTTGCGTCAACGACAGCAAAATGGGATACAGGGCTTCAAATAATTCAATATCTTGGCGCATTTCATTCAAGTCAAAAGAACGAGGTAAGAAGTCAGGGTTTTGTGTGCCGATTTCCAATGCCTTACTCACAAACGCCCGACTCTTATCCCCCAGCTTAGGTAAAGCTTTACGCTCCTCGGTTGTCAAATCAATCAAGAACGGTAACTTTTCGCGGATAGTAGTAATAGCTTGCATCACAGCTTCCCTGTTTGCGGAGGAAAGTTTTGCACTGAGTTTATTATCTGCCATTTTTAATACACTTTTAATGGTATTATATTTCAGTATTCCCCAAGTTATTTAGGCAGTAATAGTCATTTATAAGCAATTAAGAAAAAATTTTTATACTTTTCAATAAGTGATATCTAGCTAATTAGCAACCTTGAGCAAGTTTCACGATTAAAGTTCAGTGGCATTTGACCCAAGGAAGCCGAACATTTAGAGATAATAGTAGCAGAGGTAATCTCAAAATTTGGCGTTAGCAGAGCGGTGCGCGAACACTTCGCAGCTAGTTGTGGAATAACATTATTACTTCTATAGGAATCCTATTTGATTGCGTGAAAAAACTCAGTACACATCTATTCGCTTCTGTTACCTATTCCCTATTCTCTTTTGGAAGCTGTAAATTTAGCATAATAAGTACGGTAGAGCCATAAAAGTGATAGCCGAAAAATGTCAAACCGAATTTTTCTTATGACTTCTTCTCCCCATTACATCCCTCAATCTGATCCGCCGCTTCCTCCTTGGGAAACTCTACCAACGATGTATGATTTACCAAGTGACAACCCAGAGGAACCAGGCTTGCCAGACGATTTTCACTTTTTACAACCCTTACTTTTATACCTAACTTTTCAGCCCATTAACTGGAATTCCGAACTAGTTTACAGTGCGGCTGACCTTAATCTCTATTATGATTTACAGCATCCTTTGTGGTATAAGCGCCCAGATTGGTTTGGTGTAGTAGGTGTAGAAAAGTTATACAAAGGGCAAGATTTACGGTTAAGTTATGTCACTTGGCAAGAACCAGGAAACCCCTTTGTAGTTGTTGAGTTATTATCTCCAGGTACGGAAGACGAAGATTTAGGCACAAGAAGAGAAAGTGCAGCAGATAAACCTCCTAGCAAATGGGAAGTTTATGAACGAATTTTACGGATTCCCTACTATGTTGTATTTAGTCATTATACTAATGAACTTCGGGCTTTTCAGTTAGTCGGCGGTCACTATGAACCGATGAATTTGACCGATGGATACCTACTAATGCCAGAGATAGATTTAAGTTTAGGCTTATGGCAAGGTTCATTTCGAGATATTGAAAGGTTGTGGTTAAGGTGGTTCACTTTAACGGGAGAATTAATTCCTGCACCCACAGAGGAAGCTGCTGCTGCAACTGAACGAGCTATTATTGCAGAACAAGAAGCTGCTCAAGCTAAACAAGAAGCTGCTCAAGCCAAACGAAAAACAGAACAATTAGCAGAACGTTTGCGTCAGTTAGGCGTGAATCCTGATGAACTAGATGAATTATTGTAGCTTCACGAGTCTTTTCTGATATACAGCATAATTTTCTGCTTTTGAGGAATCATCAGTACTGAAAACTTTGATAGCCGATGCCGAAGCCGCTATTTGATAATGATATAGTTTCTCAGAAAGATTAATTTTTGAGAGCGATCGCATATTTAGCACTTGAAATACATATAATATTCCTTTCAGCAAGTCTGTAGCCACCTCAGTTTTTATGAAAAACCATGGTGTCACGCTATACCCTTACTGTTCCTCAACCCAGTTTCAATTGGGTTACTAACGGGAAAATAAGGTTCAGCAGCAAATCTAAAAGGCGATGCCCTGAACATTTGCAGATATTACCGCAGACACTGATTATGTTGCGGCGGTTAAAATACTTAAGTATTAGTAGTACGATCAAATTACTCAGGTTAAAATTGTCTATTTGGTACACAAGACCATCAGAAAATTGTAGAAAAGTGTATTTCCTTGGCTCGATAGTGGTGCTAACCTCAATTTAAAGGATGTTATCAGCCTTTATCTGCTAGAGTTTCTGACTTTCAGCAAATTAGATAAATCAATAACAAAATCGCTAGGAGTGCGATGATGATGTCACAGTCCCCGATGACAAGGCCAGAAATAGCTACTGGAACTCTAATCGATAACCGCTATATTATCCAAAAACTTCTAGGACAGGGAGGATTGGGACGAACTTACTTAGCATTTGACACTCGTCGGTTTAATGAAGCCTGTGTTCTCAAAGAATTTGCACCCATTGGCACAGGCGAAAGTGGACTGGAACAATATCGTAACTTATTTAAAAGAGAAGCAAAAATTCTTCATCAATTGCAGCATCCTCAAATTCCCAAGTTTTTGGCTTGCTTTGAAGGAGATGGACGGTTATTCCTAGTACAAGAGTATGTTGACGGTAAAACATATTCGAGACTGCTAGGAGAACTTCAACGTCAAGGAAGAAATTTTTCTGAAGATGAAGTTATACAGTGGCTAAAGAATCTGCTGCCTGTTTTGGAATATGTCCACCAGCACAACATCATCCATCGAGATATTTCTCCTGACAACATCATGTTACCCGATGGCAACGATCTGCCAGTGCTGATTGATTTCGGGGTAGGTAAGCAAATTGCTGACATGAACGAAGGGAGAAGTTCCAACCAACAGGTAACGTTTGTTGGTAAAATGTCCCTTGTCGGCAAAGTGGGATATGCTCCCCGTGAACAGATTAGTTTGGGTTTATGTTCACCCTCTAGTGACCTTTATGCTTTAGGTGTAACTGCTATTGTATTACTCACAGCTAGAGATCCATCTTTACTAATGGATCAATACTCACTTGAATGGAACTGGCGTGATTATACTTATGTTACTGATGGGTTTGCTCAAGTACTTGATTGCATGTTGGAAGATAGACCTAATAAGCGATACCAAACAGCCAGCGAAGTTCTCAGAGATTTAGAGTATATTCGAGAACCAGAAGTGGCAATGTCTTCTGCAATCATGGTTGATGATTTGCCAGCTACGGTATTTAACCCGGAATTTCAGGCAATGTCGGCCATATCACAGTCATATAACCAACCTGAAGAAACAATTTTTAATTCACCTGCTAGTCCACAAACTGGGCAAAGAATTGAACAACAATCTTCACTGCAACCAGCATTTATCAAACATTGTCAGCAAGAATTAGCCTACCACATCGGCCCAATGGCAAATCTGATTATAGAAGAAATACTAGCTCATAATCCTTATATTTCAGCTGACCAATTTATTGAACTTGTAACTAAGGAGATTCCTAATTTTCAAGCAGCTTTTGAATTCAAAAAAAGCTTATTTTCATAGAGATTTAGACACCACGTATTGAGGAATAATTTTTAATCTTTTAACTGATTCTGTGGATAAAATTAGCAAGGTTTTTTGGTAAGTCTAAATATCCCCTAAAAACAAAAATTAATTACGTTAGCATCCCGCAAAGCGAGTCTGTATACTTCTATGGGGAAGCAAGTTACATGCAACGTCTTCTACAGAGCCTCATTACGTTAGCGTCCCGCAAAGCGAGTCCGCGTACTCTGTAAGAGTTGCAAGCTACGCTTTTAGCGTCTTGTAGAGAAGCGACGTGACGCTCTCTCTACGAGACGCTGCGCGTAGCTTGCTTCCCCAAAGGGGTACGCTCCGAATTCAAAATTCAAAATTCAAAATTAATCATCCCCATAAATAAATTTAGGGGCTTGTAAACGGACTTTGTATTTCTTGCACTGTGCCACTCGTCATACATTTTTTGCTTATCCATAAATAAATTTAGGGGCTTGTATCCTTTTCGTTTTCGGTCATTAAAAATTATTATAATCGCCTGTACCTCCTTGAGTACGTTTGATTCTTTTCATCGCCATTTCTAAACTTAACTGCATCCGTTTAAAGGCTCTAGCTAAATTACCGATTTCATCATTAGACATCTGCTCAAATTCAACTTCCATGTGTCCCGTACTAACTTCTTCGGCTATGCGAGTCATGCGTTTGAGAGGCCTCACAACTTGTCGATTCAAGAACAAGTTGACTAACAGGATAGTCGCTATAAATATAGCTGATACAATCAAAATAATTAGTAAGGAAGACTGATTTGCTTTGTTGATGACATTCTTTGCAGGTACTGATATAATCTGAGCGCCGACAATTTCATTCAGCTTCCACCCAAATCCATTAGCAGCACCATAAAGACTAATCATACTTTGAGGTGCAGCTTCCGGTACACTATGACAGACCAGACAGCTTTGTTCAGAAATTGCTAAGGGACGAGCAATATAAAAGATATCTCCACCAGGAATTGAGCGAAATCCACTAACTTCTTTAAGGTCTGATTTATTTCTGAACTGTTCTACAATTTCTGTCTCAAAACCGTCAGCCTTATCCCGAAGATTTGTGGGATTGAGAGTTGCTTCTTTATAAAAGAAATCACGGTAATCTGTTGTTTTCCGTAAAATTTCAAACACCTCTCGTGCTGAGTATCCAGGCACGGTTTGCGGCAAAAACTCAGTAGCCAATTTATCAACTAGCTCTGGATTCACTTGAGTACTGGTGTATTTACGAACAGAAGTCATTGTTTGGATGAGCATGAGACCAGTTGAACTAATATCTTGTTTAGCATTCTCCCTCAGTAGAGAAGAAAGAGTAAATCCACTCAAGCTCAGACCAAATGTCAAAATTACCAGTAGCAGAATTGTAAATTTTTGTTTCAAATTGAGATTTTTTAGCATAATTTTAGATTACCTACAAGTCAAATTATTATGAACAAATATGTCTAAAGTTACTGTTTACTCTAACATGAGCAATCAACTTTCATATTTTCGTGTAAAGGCATAGTTTAGGCAAAACTATGAGGGTATATTCAAACTTTATACTATTAGTAATTATTGAGGTTAATGAAAATGTTATCTAAATAACTGAGTCTAAAAAGCTACAACAGCAATTCAAATGGAATTCCCAAAAATTCGTATTGGCTGTTCTGATACCGTGCCAAAATAAATACCAGCAATTGTCAAATATTACTAATGGTGTGGAATGCAGGAAAGTCTATATTCGGGGGACGCTACATTATTGAAAGCCAACTAGGTGAAGGCGGAATTGGCATTACTTATCTTGCCAGAAATCAACGAAATCAACAGCGAGTGATTAAAACCCTCAAAGAAGAAATCCTGAATCATCCCGCCTGGATACTTCACCGAAACAAGTTACGGCAAGACTTTCGTGATGAAGCAGTTCGGCTGGCTGTGTGCCACCATCCTCATATAGTACAGATAGAAACCATCTTTGATGAGGGGAATTTGCCCTGCATGGTGATGGATTACATCGAAGGGGAAGACTTAGCACAGCGCTTGAGGCGAATAGGAGTGCTATCAGAGGCAGAAGCGCTACTTTACATCCGGCAAATTGGCGATGCTTTGACCCTAATCCATTCTAAAGGACTGTTGCATCGGGATCTCAAACCACGCAACATCATGATCCGCATTGATAAATTAGAAGCAGTGCTGATAGACTTTGGCATCGCTAGAGAATTTGTTCCTAATATGATCCAAAGGCACACAGTGTATCGTACTCCTGGTTTTGCCCCACCTGAACAGTATGAATCAGAAGCGCCGCGAGGAGAATACATTGATATTTACGCCCTAGCCGCTACTTTGTATAATTTGCTAACCGCAGTTGTACCAACTAGTGCAGATGATAGACGTCACAATATTAATTTAGAACCACCACAATATTTTAATCCCAACATCAGCAATAGGGTAAATCAGGCTATTATGTGCGGCATGGATCTGGAATCAACGTATCGTCCCCAGTCTGTGCAGGAGTGGTTGGATTTATTGGGTTCTGATACAGGGGAAGATATAAGCAAAATATCATCTACTTTAGTGAGCAAGCCTAGACTGCAACTATCTGTACCTGTTGTATTAGATCGGCAGAACTGGCAGTGTGTACAGACCCTTAAAGGTCATTCTAGTATGGTTCATGCGATCGCCATTAGCCCAGACGGGCAATTTATTGCTAGTGGCAGTAATGACAAGACCATCAAACTTTGGCAAGTGGGCAATGGCAAGCTAGTGCGTCAATTAGGTCGTTGGTCTTCTAGTCATTCCAGTATGGTTCATTCCGTCGCCTTTAGCCCAATCTCTTCAAACCTTTCTTATCAAGGCGAGTCAGGCAAATCTGCGGGAGTTGCAGACCTGAACCGGGGAATCTTAGCTAGTGGGAGTTGGGATAATACAATCAAATTGTGGGATGTCAACACAGGTAAAGAAATTCGTACTCTCACTGGTCATGCTAATTGGGTGAATTCCGTTGCTTTTAGTCCCGATGGCAAGTTTCTGGCTAGTGGCAGTGCTGACTGCACAATTAAATTGTGGCAGGTACACACAGGCATAGAAATCCAAACTTTCACAGGTCATTCTGACCCAGTTTCGTCAGTCGCTTACTCTCCGAGAACGTCTGCAACTAATAGCCAGGAGAGACAGCTAGTGGCTAGTAGCAGCAATGATTACACGATTAAACTCTGGCAAATATATACAGGCAGAAATATTTACACACTCACAGGCCATTCCTTCTTTGTCAACTGTATCGCCTTCAGTAAAAATGGCGAAATTCTCGCCAGTGGCAGTGGTGACAACACAATTAAACTGTGGCATATAAATACAGGCAAAGAAATTCGTACTCTCATTGGTCATTCTGATTCAGTTTGGTCAGTCGCCTTTAGCCAGGATGGACAATTTCTCGCTAGTGGCAGTTGGGACAACACTATCAAACTGTGGCACATACACAGTGGTAAAGAAATCAGCACACTTACAGGGCATTCCAATTATGTTAGATGCGTTGCCTTCAGTCCCGATGGCCAAACCCTAGTTAGCGGTAGTGATGACGACACTATTAAAATTTGGCGAAGGGGGTAAGTAGGTCGGCGTAAATAATTATTGTTGGGATAAGGCAGTTCTTGCTGGGAGCTCTTAGCTGGGGGAGAAAAAGTTTGAGCCTTCTTTACTTTTCTTCATATAGTTTGGTTTTATTGCACCGACTTACTTAGTAAATAATTCGTAATTTTTCTATAAATCTACAGATAGAACTGCGATCGCCCTAAATTTGTGACAATAATGACGGCAACCGTTATTTTTGAACAATAAAAATTATATGGGCTTTGGTATTGGTGATTTATTTTGGATTTTCCTCCTTCTAACTTCCTTGCAACCCCTTTGGCAAAAACGTCAAATAGAATATCGGCGCTTGCGTGCTTTACAAGAATTCCAGCAGGAACGCAAAAGTCGGGTAATTTTACTGATTCACCGCCAAGAGTCCATTAGCTTTTTGGGAATTCCCATATCTCGCTACATTACTATCGAAGACTCAGAACAAATATTGCGGGCAATTCGCCTCACACCCCCAGATGTGCCAATTGACTTAATTTTGCACACTCCTGGCGGTTTAGTTTTGGCTACTGAACAAATCGCCAGAGCGTTAATTCGCCACCAAGCAAAAGTCACAGTCTTTGTACCCCACTATGCCATGAGTGGCGGTACAATGCTTGCCCTCGCCTCTGATGAAATTATTATGGATGCTAACGCTGTCTTAGGGCCAGTTGATCCACAACTAGGCAATTACCCCGCAGCCAGTATCCTGAAAGTAGTTGAAGATAAACCCATCAGTGAGATTGATGACCAAACTCTAATTATGGCCGACCTATCACGCAAAGCAATTGGGCAGGTACAGCGGTTTGTACGAACTTTGCTAAAAGACAGTATACCCAAACAAAAAGTTCTGCCAGAAAATATCGAACCGATTATCGAAGCATTAACAACTGGGCGCGTCACCCACGACTATCCCATCACTATTGAAGAAGCAACAGAAATGGGGCTGCCCGTAACCGTCGGACTGCCCCATTCTATTTACAATCTCATGGATCTGTTCCCACAGCCACAAGGAGGACGACCCAGCGTGCAGTACATTCCTATGCCTTACAATGACCGCCGTCCAATTCTACCTACACCCAAAGGCAGACCCTTAGAAGAACCAAATCAGATGACTTGAGGGGCTTTGGGGTAGGAGTTTTTTGTGGCGACTAGGGTGTAGTTGTCGGTGTAGCTGTCGGTGTCTCTGTTGGTGTAGCTGTTGGTGTAGCTGTTGGTGTAGCTGTTGGTGTAGCTGTCGGTGTAGCTGTTGGTGTAGCTGTTGGTGTAGCTGTTGGTGTAGCTGTTGGTGTAGCCGTCGGTGTAGCTGTTGGTGTAGCTGTTGGTGTAGCCGTCGGTGTAGTTCTCGGTCTATCTGTTCTCGGTCTACCTGTTGGTGTAGCCGTTGGTTTAGGCGTTGGCTGACTGAAGAGTGTCTTTGCTTCTTCATTCAGCTTTTGGCGGAGTGCTAAATTCGCAATTCCAGTTTCTTGCAACTGATATTTCTTTTGATACTCCTTCACCACTTCTTCCGTGCGGGAACCATAAAAATGATCGCGCGGCAGGGGAGGATTTGGCTTCACCACTGCATTCAAATTTCTGTGCAGAATTTGAACGATGTTAGCAGCAAAATTTTGGGTTTTTGGCCCTGCGATGCCATCAACTGGTTTTAGCTTATAACCAGTCTGAAATTCTCGAATTGCCTTTTTAGTTTCCTGGTCTGTCAAAGCAGTATTTGTTACCTTGACGTTATAACCTAATCCCCGCAATACCTCACGGAATTGCTGGGGCGTATAACTTTTTTGAGGGGCTGCAAAACCTGTGTCTGTAATTACCAAACTAGCAGTCATCAGGCAAGTAACAGCAAAGGTTGCGCTTGATTTTCCAAACCCACACCACATACTTAAAAACTCCTTTGGGTTAAATCAGCAGGATCATAAACATTAACAGCTGCATTTTAAGTTTGTTTAATAACTTTTTTCACGATTATTTAATGAATTTTGAATAAATTGTGATTTTTTTTTGTTAAATTTAGCTAAGACTGTAGAAAATAATTTCTGTCATCCATCAAAAGAAGTATCTTGTATTAGCAAAGATACAGCGGTTATCATTTGAAGCGAATATACCCTTTTAACACTAAACTGCGGTAGAGAATCACATCTGTGCATTGGCATTAACTTAAGGTCAAAGGCAGTCTCTTTACCTGTGGCTGTGCTGCAATCAGGAGTATTTTCAGCCTATGGTTGGAAAAGAGGTTTTAAAGGAGTTTTGTTTTGGGCTAAAGTTGACACCCATGACAGATGTACACTTCTACTGGCGTCTACTCGACTGGAAATTGCTGTAATTGGTTAGAAAGGGCCAAAAATTAATAAATGAAAGAGTTTATGTTTTAAACACCTAAATAAGTATCATATATTACAGAAAATGAAAAATATAAAATCTTCTAAGCAGCGTAATCTTTGGTTTGAAAGATTTATGGCAATTGCTGCCGCAGTAAATTTAAGTTTAGTGTTGTTTGATTTAAGTTACGTACCTTGGCGAGATTTCTACTTGCGAAAACTTCCTCAAATTACTAAGATTTATGACCAAACCAAAGGTATTGAAAGTCATCGAGACACAAAAAGTTATTTAAAAACAGTAGACGCATTAGAAGAACAAGTTAGGCAAACAGGTTTACAGTCGCCTCAGGTAAATAGCAGGCTAATACAAATAAGTCGTCTTAGCAGCGAGATGATTGACAGTAACCCGTTTGCGGGAGCGAATAAGAGTGGGACTTTGGAGAAAATCAAACAAAGGATGCGATCGCACATCCGCAAAGAATCTGCAAAACAGTCCTTCGCTACTTTTTGGAGTCAGCCATATCTATCACAAAATGGCTGGCTTGAAGAAATGAATTTTTTTAACAAGAGCATCCGCCCTTTGATCGCCAGTAACTACTACCGCCAAATCGGGGAAAATGGGGATTTTATTGATAAATTCTGGATTATTGACTTACCCTTTGTGATTTTATTTGGCGTAGAATTGCTAGGGCGTACCTTTTTGCTCAGACGCCAACATCCTGGTTTTAGCTGGTTAGAAGCAGTATTGTGGCGTTGGTACGACTTATTTTTACTGATACCATTTTGGCGAGGGTTGCGAATCATACCTGTATTAATTCGCCTCGATCAAGCGCGGTTATTGAATCTGCATCCAGTACGAAAGCAAATTAATCAGGGAATTGTCGCCAATTTTGCCGAAGAACTCACAGAAATTGTGGTGGTGAGAGTGATTAATCAGGTTCAGGGTTCAATTCGGCGGGGTGAATTAACTAGCTGGCTCTCGCAAAAAGAAAATTTACGTCCCTACATAGATATTAATAATGTGAATGAAGTGGAAGCGATCGCAGGTCTTTTGGTAAAAACAATTGTCTACCGAGTGCTACCCGATATCCAACCTGCGATCGTTGCCATTCTGCGCCACAACATCGAAACCGTCTTCGATCAAGTCCCCGTCTACCGCAACCTCCAGAATCTTCCTGGCGTGGGACACGCCCAAACCCAGTTAAGCGAACAACTGGCAACTCAAATCACAACTAATCTTTACAAAACTTTAGTTAGCGCTGTTGAAGACCCTGTAGGAGCAAAACTCACCAGTCAATTAGTACAAAGCTTCAGTGACGCTTTGGGATCTGAAATAAAGGAAAAACACGTACTTTCAGAAATTCAGAGTTTACTTTTTGACTTCTTAGAGGAAATCAAACTCAACTACGTCCAGCGTTTATCCCAAGAAGACATAGACCAAATTATCGAGCAAACCCGGCAGTTAAGAACACAAGTATCAGTTCCCGTAGTAGTGGATAAAGGCGCTACTCTCCCAAAAATACGGCAAGGGTAGGGAGAGCAGAGGAGCAGGGGAGCAGGGGGAGCAGGGGGAGATGAGGGGGAATTATTGAATAAATCTCTCCCTTATCTCCCCTCTCTCCCTTATCTCCCCCCCTCTCCCTTATCTCTTCTCAATGCCCTGTTTGCCCAATGCACGACTATAAAAGAAATGCGCTAAACTCGAATTAGGCGAATCATAATTTGGTTCGTCACAAGACTTCTTGGAAGATATACCTATCGCAGGAAGTGGGTCGATGCCCACTTTTTTTATTGAATTCTCTCATGGTTCATCCTTTAGTTCCACAAATTATTGATTTGGCGACACCAGTAGCAGAAGAACTGGGATTGGAAGTGGTTGGCGTGGTTTTTCACACCAACCAAAGTCCACCAGTGTTGCGGGTAGACATTCGCAATCCTGAGCAAGACACTGGGTTGAACGATTGTGAGAAGATGAGCCGTGCTTTAGAAGCCTCCTTAGATACTGCGGAAATCGTTCCAGATACATACGTCTTGGAAGTGTCTAGTCCTGGTATTTCGCGGCAACTGGTAACAGACAGGGAGTTTATTTCCTTTAAAGGATTTCCTGTCATTATCTCCACTTCGCCACCCTACGACGGACAACAAGAGTGGATTGGTCAGTTGATTCGTCGGGATGAGACAGCACTTTACTTAAATCAAAAAGGTCGTGTAGTCGAAATTCCCCGCTCCCTAATTACCAAGGTGCAGTTAGAGGAGCGCCGATAAACAAAGGGCTATGGCTCAAGAGTTAGAGACTAGAGCACCTTAGCTCAAGGCTAAAGATTAGGAACTAAGGGCTAAAGGTTAGAGGCTAGGGGCTAGAGGTTAGAGATTAGTTTAAAGCTATTCTCTAATCCCTGGCTCTAGTGCGTAGTTTTCAGTCCCTAGTCCCCAGTCTCCACTCAGTAGAGACGCGATTAATCGCATCTCTCCCCACTCCCTAATTTTTAAAGGAGATTGCTTATGTCAATGGTTACTTTACCCGGATTAAAAGAATTAATTGAAAGTATAAGTCGCGAACGTAATTTACCCCGGCTTGCAGTTCAATCAGCTATTAGAGAAGCACTACTTAAAGGCTATGAACGTTATCGCCGCGCCCAAAATTTAGAGCGCAAACAGTTTGACGAAGATTATTTTGAAAATTTTGAAGTAGAACTCGATATTGAAGGAGAAGGATTTCGCGTTCTTTCCACCAAAACCATTGTTGAAGAAGTAGATAACACAGACCACCAAATTTCCCTAGATGAAGTTCAACAAGTCGCTCCCGAAGCGCAGTTAGGGGACTCTGTGGTGCTGGATGTTACCCCCGACCAAGGAGAATTTGGTCGGATGGCAGCGATGCAAACTAAGCAAGTATTGGCACAAAAATTACGGGATCAACAGCGCCAGATGGTGCAAGAAGAGTTCCAAGATTTAGAAGGAACTGTTCTCCAAGCAAGAGTCCTGCGGTTTGAACGGCAATCAGTGGTTCTAGCAGTTAGCAGCGGCTTTGGTCAGCCAGAAGTAGAAGCCGAATTACCGAAGCGGGAACAGTTGCCCAACGATAATTATCGAGCGAATGCCACCTTCAAGGTATATTTGAAAAAAGTCTCTCAAGGTCAGCAACGAGGGCCACAGTTGCTTGTGTCTCGTGCTGATGCTGGTTTGGTAGTTTATCTTTTCGCCAACGAAGTCCCAGAAATCGAAGATGAAGTTGTACGGATTGTTGCCGTAGCTAGGGAGGCAAACCCCCCTTCCCGTTATGTCGGCCCTCGGACTAAAATAGCAGTAGATACTCTAGATCGCGATGTAGACCCAGTAGGCGCTTGTATTGGAGCTAGGGGATCGCGAATTCAAGTGGTAGTCAACGAATTACGCGGTGAAAAAATAGATGTAATTCGCTGGTCGCCAGACCCAGCAACATACATTGCTAATGCCTTAAGTCCAGCACGGGTAGATGAAGTACGCCTGATGGACCCAGAATCGCGGCAAACTCACGTACTTGTAGCTGAAGATCAATTGAGTTTGGCTATTGGGAAAGAAGGACAAAACGTCCGTTTGGCAGCCCGTCTAACTGGTTGGAAAATAGACATTAAAGACAAAGCTAAGTATGACTATGCAGCAGAGGATACTAAATTTGCAGCCGTCAGAACAAAATATCAATCAGAGGAATCAGAAGAAGACGATCTGGAATATGAAGAAGAATTCGAGGATGAAAATCAGAACGAATTAGAAGAGGAAGATACTTTTGACAATAACGATGATGAATAATTGATTAATTTTGTAAAGTTTTGATAATGTAATATTGTAGTCTTAGTCTCAAGGATTATTTTCTCAAAAGCTACTTGGTATAAGTAAAAAATAGTAATAATAAACTTCTTTTTACTTCCATTATCCTGGACTGAGATCGCAAAGAACCGATGCAACCCAATTATCGGCGCTGTATTAGTTGCCGTAAAGTAGGCTCAAAAGATGAGTTTTGGCGGATTGTCCGCGTCTTTCCATCGGGAAAGGTACAATTGGATCAGGGCATGGGGCGTTCTGCCTATATTTGTCCAGAAACGAGTTGCTTACAAGCGGCTCAAAAAAAAAATCGACTAGGGCGATCGCTACATGCATCAGTGCCAGAAGCACTGTACCAAAGCTTGTCGCAACGTCTAGCCCGCACTAATACCCAAAACCAAATTTAGTTGGAACAACTTTGTGACGTAATCATTAAGAGGAATTGTGTCGAAAGCCGAAATCGCGCTTTCATCACACTCCCTGTTGAGCGTTAAGGTTAGTGCCAAAATAGTAAATGGGTGTAAAAGGCAGTCGGCTCTCCAATAACGAGGGGCGAGGCACCATTCCCAGAACAAGATGTAATCGATTGTGTTGTGGAAGACTCAGAATCAACAAAACAAGAAACTACAAAATGGCAACCTGGTAGCGCTCAGGCGCAGTTCGGCGTCAAGGGTTCCTATAAAAATCTTTTATTTAAGAAATTTTTATGGGTATCCCTCAACCATCATTCCTGGTGGGGATGCCATTATTAAACCGAAACATCTCTCTTTCCTGATTGGAGGCACCGGCAAAAACTGAACGGCAGTCTAAAAACAGTAATCCAAGGATGGAGATGTCGCACTCCCAGGCAACCATCCGCTAAAACTGTAAATTAAAGGGGAAGAGTGGATGAACAACGGCAAAGTTAGAATTTATGAATTATCAAAGGAATTGAATTTGGATAACAAAGAGCTACTAGCAATTTGCGACCAGCTCGATATTGCGGTCAAAAGCCATAGCAGCACGATTTCAGAATCCGAGGCAGAAAACATCCGGGCGGCAGCAGAAAAGCTTGCAGCTACGAATGTGTCAGCCAAAAAGGAACTAGGTACAACCAGCCATAAGCCAAATTCACCACCTAACGGCGGACGTAACCGACCTGCTGCACCCCACAAACAGCAAATTTTGGAAATACGCAAACCCAAAATATTGAGAAATACTACTCCCAACGCCCCAGAGGCGTCACTTGCTAACAATACCCAAGCTGCCTTGTCTGAAGCTAATCCTCCCTCTCCTCCACGGCCTTTCGCTACACCAGTCTCACCCCAAAAACCGGCAGCACCAACTCGACCTGTGCCCCGGACTCAATCTGAGACTCAAGAGCAACCTGTGATCGCTGACTTGGAACAAACGCCTAATCCAAATCCGGCACAGGAAAAAACAGCATCCCAAAAACCGGAAAAAATAGTTCCACCCAGACCAAAATCGGAAAAACCGATCAAACCACAACTAGTTGCTCCTCCAGCCAGACCTGCGGCAGAAGAAGCGCAGGTGGTAGATGAGCTGCCAGTATCTCAGGCAGATAAACCGATCCTTAAACGCGATCAACGGCAACGACCCGCAGAAGGCGATCGCGAGCAAATTAAGCCAAGAGTCGCTAAACTGCCAACAGACCAGTCTCCACCATCTGCACCACAAAGAACAAGTCGTCCCACCCCTTCACCCAGCAGACCAGAGCCGAGAGGCAATAGACCATCTGCACCATCACAACTGGGAGAGGGACAAAGACCCAGACCAGCACGTCCAGGTGAAGCAGTAGCAGCCGCAATGCCGATCGCTACTCCACCCAGACAGATGTCAGGAATAGCGGGCAAATCTCAAGGATTGGGTGATGAACCAGTCACACCGGATCTCCTCGATTTGAAACGCCCAAGTCCGCCTCGACCGACCAAAGGCGGCAAAAAGTGGGTAGAAGAGGAAATAATTGACGAGGTTAAAGAGAAGGCAAAAGCCGGCGTCAAAGGCAAGCGGATCAAACCCATACTTGATGATGAGTTTGAAGAAGATTTGCTCGATGATGACGATATCGACTCACCAGCCACAGTCCAAGTCAGCCTTTCTATCGCTCGTCCTCCCAAACCGAAAGCTACTCGACCTGTACAGGTACCAGGTGCAACCCTTGCTAGCGCCCCAACTGCAAGAGCCAGAAAGTCTGGTTCCAGGTCTGGTTCCAAGTCTGGTTCTGGGCGCGACCATCAGCAAAACCGTCGCCAAGAAGCCGAGACAAAGCGCGATCGCCCCGAAAAAGTGACGATCACAGGGCCTTTGACTGTGCAAGAACTAGCTGACGTTTTAGCTGTTCCCGATACAGAGATTGTCAAAATCCTGTTCCTTAAAGGCATGGCGGTGAGTATCACCCAAAATCTGGATATTCCCACAATTACCCTGGTAGGAAAAGAACTAGAAATAGAAGTCGAAACCGCCGAACGAGAAGCAGAAGCTCGGAAAATTACGGAAATGGTCGGCGCAGAAGACCTAGAATATCTCCACCGCCGTCCGCCAGTGGTAACAATTATGGGTCACGTTGACCACGGTAAAACAACCTTGCTCGACTCAATCCGCAAAACTAAGGTGGCTGCTGGCGAAGCTGGCGGGATCACTCAACACATCGGTGCATACCATGTAGATTTGGAACATGAGGGCAAACCTCAGCAGATAGTCTTCTTGGATACTCCTGGTCACGAAGCCTTTACAGCTATGCGGGCACGAGGAGCGCGGGTAACAGACATTGCCGTCTTAGTAGTGGCTGCTGATGATGGCGTTCGTCCCCAAACTATTGAAGCCATTAGTCACGCCCAAGCTGCGGGAGTGCCAATTGTTGTTGCAATCAACAAAATTGACAAAGAAGGGGCACAGCCAGAGCGGGTGAAACAAGAACTGACCCAGTATGGTCTGACATCAGAAGACTGGGGCGGTGAGACAATCATGGTTCCCGTGAGCGCCATCAGAGGTGAAAATCTGGATACGCTCTTAGAGATGATTCTCTTAGTAGCAGAGGTTGCAGAACTATCTGCCAACCCAGATCGTACCGCCAAAGGAACTGTCATTGAAGCACATTTGGATAAAGCTAAGGGAGCAGTTGCTACCCTGCTAATTCAGAATGGCACCCTGCATGTGGGAGATATCTTAGTAGCTGGCTCGGCCTTCGGTAAAGTCCGGGCAATGGTAGATGACAGAAGCAAGAGAGTAGACATTGCTTCTCCTTCCTTTGCTGTCGAGGTACTGGGTTTAAGTGATGTGCCAGCAGCCGGCGACGAGTTCGAGGTCTTCCAGAACGAGAAAGAAGCCAGAGCACTCGCTAGCGATCGCGCAGACAGACAACGCCTATCCCGCCTATTACAAGGACGTGTTACCCTCACAACCCTGTCGGCTCAAGCACAAGAAGGCGAGTTGAAAGAACTCAACTTGATCTTGAAGGGAGACGTACAAGGTTCGGTGGAAGCCATTGTGGGAGCGCTCAAGCAAATCCCGCAAAACGAAGTCCAAATTCGGATGTTGTTGGCTACGGCTGGGGAAATCACCGAGACAGATATCGACTTAGCAGCTGCCAGTAACGCTGTAATTATCGGCTTCAACACCACCTTTGCCAGTGGCGCTAGACAAGCCGCCGATGAAGCAGGTGTCGATGTCCGGGAATATAACGTAATCTACAAACTCCTAGAAGATATCCAAGATGCCTTGGAAGGTCTTTTGGAACCAGAGTTGGTGGAAGAACCCTTGGGTCAAACCGAAGTCCGTGCCGTCTTCCCAGTCGGTCGTGGTGCGGTTGCTGGCTGCTACGTTCAATCTGGCAAGCTAGTTCGCAACTGCAAAGTCAGGGTGCGACGTGGCGGTAAGGTGATCTTTGAAGGCGTCCTTGACTCCTTAAAACGGATGAAAGAAGATGCTCGTGAGGTCAACGCCGGTTATGAATGCGGTGTCGGCATGGATAAATTCAATGATTGGGTTGAAGGTGACATCATCGAATCCTATCAGATGGTTACAAAGCGCCGCACTCTCACCTTAACGAGATAGTGTTGAGGGTAAAATGGTTAGAAGTTAGGAGTAATAAATTAGGAGTTAGGAGTTAAAGGCTTCTGATTCTTAACTCCTAACTCTTAACTCACAACTTTTTATAATATGCATTCATTCCGCTCTGAACCTATTTTGTGGATTCACGTCGCTGGATTGGCGACGTTGCCTGTTTTTTTAGTACTCTGCTTATTGTTTTTGTCTGTAGGCGAACCATTTTTGCCAGTCTGGATGGAGCTATTCTTAGTTGCCGCCATTGGTGTTATGCCACTGCTATGGATGCAGTTGCGTCGCCCCTTTTATATATTTGCTCTTTTAGGAATAGCCCTAAAGCCAGAAAATCTGACTGAACGGCAGCGGAAAATTCTCTGTTTAATTAATACAAAATTAAATCGTATCCTGGCATTAGTTGCAGCAGTATTGTCGGTTTGGATACTGTGGTATCTTTACCAAATTGCCCCATTAGTAGCAAATTCAGCGAAATTTCTCCCACAATGGCGCAGTCTTGCATTAGTACTTGCGGGATTAGCCTTTTTGGGCGGCAATCTTTTTTTACAAATACCTGTGAGTGTAATGCGAGTTTTGGTGATTAATGAGACAGAATTCGCTGGTATCGAGCCATTATCTTTAGAAAAGATTAAGCAAGATTTCACCATTTTAGGAGTGCGGGTTAATCAAATCGTGCCCCGATTGTTGCAATCCTTGTTTAGGATAAATACAGATTCGTAGCAGCCTGTAAAGTATATTATTTCACTTTAAAGAGCTACAAATAAGTATTAGGGGAGGCAGGGTGCAGAGGAGAATAATTAATAACCAATGACGCCACTTGCTCCACTTGGGGAGACCCCAAGACCGCAGTGGCTCCCCAATGCCCCATTGCCAATACTAAGTTACCGTTGAAGTTAAAACAAAGGAATGAGAAACTATGGCTCAAATTCCAGCTTCTAGCGATCGCCAATTTTCTGTTAATACTGAAATTTGGTATAGCCTCAAATGTGCGATCTCCACTAGTTCCGGTTTTCAACGCTGGCAACTAGAACGCGATGCTCAATTAGAAGGAATTCGCTTGGAACATCAGGTACAACGGTATTTAAGGGAAACTTTAGAAACTTTAGCTTACTAAAGACCAAATAAATCTTGTAGGTTTGTTTGCAAGCGGCGGAGTTGACGGTATGCACCCTGCAAGCGATCGCCATCAACTTCCACTTCATTTGTGGGATAATTCTTAATAATTTCAATTAGCGACACTTGCCCGTCTTGATTCGCAGAAAGTACCAAAGCGGCTCGTAAAGCTTGGCGGTTTGCTCTTTGAGACGGTGTAGAAATAACTTGACTAATTTGATCCAAAATAATATTACCAATCTGGCTATTCAGCACTCTATCTAAAAATACAGGGCTTGCCTTCACAGGCTTTGTTAAATACTGACGAATGGCTTTGGGGTCTTGTCGCACCAAAGCTAAATTAACTCTTAGTGAACCTGAGAGTTCACCTGTTTGGGCAAAGGTGGATAGTTCCTCTACAGAAAGTGATTCACGGAAGATACCATACTTCAGAACTACTCGTTCTGCTGCAAAGGCAGGAGTGGACAAAAACAGAAGACAGATAATGCCTACTAAAATTAAGACGCGACGCAGCTCCAAAAAATTAAAACGCATTTCTCCCGATTTCCAATAGGTTTGCTTTTTCTGTGATGATATTCCAGCAGAATTAGTTGCAGCACCTAGCTTTAGGGAATACTAAAAATCGCCTCATCCCCATAGTGCCCCTAAGAAAATTTTCTGAATAACACAATATAACTAATGTATAAGTTCTGTGACCTATCTAGGGAATTTAGCTGAATCAGTGCTAATCATCCAGTATAGTTTTGCATGGGTTTTAGAGCAGTTACAACGCTGTTATCTTTAACCTTGTTTGACATACCGTAATTCAGCACATCACAGACTCAAAAAATGAAATATTGGGGTTCTCACATTACTCTTGCGAAAAATTTTCGCCTTCTTTCCAGCAGTCATCTCAGATATACTTTGCGCGTAGGAGCCGGGCTAACGGCAATCCTTGTTGTTTCTAGTGGGTCAATATTACTACCTAATGAGGTTAATGCTGATACCACTCATCCAGAAAATATCGCCCCAACTCATACAGCGCAAGCTCCTGCAACTGCCACAGCGATTTATGTTAATCCAGCAACTGGTGCAGATAGGGCTGGTGCTGGTGCAACCTCGGCAGCACCCTACAAAAGCATCAGTTTCGCTCTCAGTCAAGCCCAAGCAGGTGCAGTGATTCAATTAGCACCTGGTACCTATAACCAGGAAAGTGGTGAAACCTTCCCGCTTTTACTTAAACCAGGGGTGACGCTGCGGGGTGATGAAGCTAGTAAAGGTCAGGCGATATTGATTACAGGTGGAGGCTTCTATACGAGTCGCACCTTTGCCAGACAGGACATTACCATCCTTGCCGAGCAAGATACCACGATCGCTGGTGTCACCGTCACCAACCCAAATAGCCGGGGTACAGCTGTGTGGGTAGAGTCAACTAATCCAATTATCAAAAACAGTACTTTTACTAACAGTGTCAGAGAGGGTGTTTTTGTCACGGGTACAGGTAATCCCAAAATTGAAAGTAACCTTTTTGTGCAAAACAAAGGCAATGGGATTTCAGTTGCTAGAGCTGCTCAAGGAGAAATTCGGAGTAACTTATTTCAGGATACTGGTTTTGGGCTTGCGATCGGTGGGACTTCTACACCTCTAGTTGTAGAAAACCAAATTATCGAAAACCAAGACGGTCTTTTTATCTCAGAGTCAGCCAAGCCCGTATTGCGTAAAAATTTCATTCAAAACAATAAACGGGATGGAGTAGTAGCAACTGTCAACGCTTCACCCGACCTTGGCACCAACGAAAATCCTGGTGGCAATCTGATCCGCAATAACACTCGTTATGATGTGAACAACGCCACTAAAACCAGTAAAATTGTCGCTGTTGGCAACGATATCGATCAGAAAAAGATTTTTGGCTCAGTAGATTTTGTTGCTGCAACTGTTGACGTACCCCCTGGAGGCCCTGTTGCCTTTAAAGATGTACCAGCAAGTTACTGGGCAAAAACCTACATCGAAGCTTTAGCCTCCCAAAATATTATTGCGGGCTTTCCTGATGGCAGCTTTAAACCCAATGAACCTGTAACCCGCGCTCAATTTGCCACTATTGTCACTAAAGCCCTAAAGCCACCAACTAAACGCGCAGCCATTCAGTTTAAGGATGTAGCAAGCAATTTCTGGGCTTACGCTGCCATTCAATCTGCTTACCAGAGTCAATTTGTTTCTGGCTATCCCGATGGCACTTTTAAGCCACAGCAGCAAATTCCTAGAGTGCAGGCGTTAGTCTCTTTAGCTAATGGTTTGGGCTTAACAGCAAATAATCAAAATGTCGTTTCCTTTTACACCGATGCTGCTCAGATTCCTAATTATGCGATCGCACCAGTTGCCGCCGCAACTACACGGCAACTAGTAATCAACTATCCCACAGCCAAGCAACTCAATCCTAATCGTGAAGCGACTAGAGCCGAAGTTGCTGCCTTTGTTTACCAGGCACTCGTTAATGCTGGACGTGCCCAACCAATTCCTTCATCTTATTTGGTAACAGTTCAGTAAATGTCTAGTTAGCAAATTGGAAGCGCCAGACTAAAAAATTATCAGTCTGGCGCTTCCAATTTAGTGGTTTTTTAATTTTAGGGTTTTTTAATCATAAAATTTGGGGTCTTTAAATATAGCTGACCCCATTTGAATGTGATTGGGTTTATGGTCAAGGTCTTTATATTAGCTGACCCCGTTTCAACGATTTCTATTTTCTCAGAAATTTTTGCTTTTTGGGATTTCCTAATAATTTTTTTATTTTTTCTTTCTAAATATTTTAATCTTCATAAAAGCATGAGTAAATTTGAAGAAAAGATATATTAAAAGAAAGTGGTCAAAAATTAACTAGCTAAAATTTCTCCCTTCAGGAATTAGGATTTTTACCCGAGTTGGGGCGTTGTTGCCGACGCTGTTCCCACCGCCACAGGAAAACCATTAAAGCAACGATTCCTATTTGGAGAGCTAAACTAGGCAAAGCACTCTCAACATTGCGTCCGGCAAGGACTTGGAAGAAAAAGACGAATGCACCGAGTGAGCCAGAAGCACCGAAAGCAATGTAGAAAAATTGTCGGAAGCCGCGATAAGGAGCGGCTATTTCTGCTTTCAGGCTGGCATACTGTTCAGGGTTAAGGCGATTTTTAGGATTTTGATCCGCCATGATTAAATCATGTTATACTCTTAGATTGTGTACGCCGATGTGGCTCAGTGGTAGAGCAGCTGATTCGTAATCAGCAGGCCGTGGGTTCAAATCCCATCATCGGCTTTGATGAAAGTATTCCTCAATCTTAGAGTCTGACATAAATCAATGTACAGTGACTAATTATTTGTCGTCGGTAACAGATTAAGAACCTTGGTTATTTGATGAGTCTCTTCCCGAAGAAAAGATGAAGCGACTAATGTTATTAACCACGCGATCGCCTGAACAACCTTTACAATTGGCAGAGTTTGACAAGCAAGTAGCGCTAGAAGCTTCTTTGTCAAGGGCAGACTGTAATTCCTTTTTGGTGCGATGCCTGCGGCGGTCTACGCCAACGCATTCATCAACAATTAAGAGACAATCTCAAAAACTTTAGTAGCTAATTTAAGCGATCGCAACTGGTGAACTAATTGATGTACCATTCATCTTTAGCTCTACGCTTTTATGATGTGCGATCGCTCAACTCCTCTGCTCACAAAATCCCGATGAATCCGCCAACACTGGCAGCGCATTTGTAATAATTTTGACTTACTCTACAGCATCCCTGAAACTATTCCTAAACTGTCTTGAGGCTATTACTGGTATGTGATAACTAACCCCTAATTGGTGAAAAGATGGCTCGAAAACCCCGTGACCTCAAGCCCAACTACTCCAACCACATCACTACTACAACGCGGCGTAAATAGGGCAACCCTATGGCGCTCTGCCACGCCTTACGGCTATCGGGTTCACTATTTAAAATCCCTAAAAACCTCATTACATAATACTTTTGACTTTTGACTTTTGACTTTTGACTTCCGCGCTGCGGTACTACCCGTTGCAATAATAGGGAATTTCGCCTGACACGCTTGGAATGTCGTGAAGTCTTCCTTTATGCCATTAAAAAAGCGCACCAGAAGTATGGATTTAAACTTTATGCTTTGTGCATCTCGGATTTATGAAATGCTGATTACTGTGTAGAAAAAAGGGCTGTGATAAATGTTTACAAAAACCTGAATGCTTTATATGTTACAGTTTACAAGTCTCTGCGCGAGAGAAGAGATTCGCTCCATATCCCAAGTCCTATATAAATTTTCATAACCACGATCTGTATAAATTAGACAAGGTAATATCCCAGGTAATACAGGTAATGATGATGAATCTACGCGCTCACTAAAAGTACAAGCATGCCAAGAAGAAAAATTCGCAATGCGCGAACTGTCTAAACTCTGGGAAAAAATTTCACGGTGAATGCTAATACCAAACTGATTATTACTGTTTTGAAGCCAAAGCCGATCAATTTCCTTGAGAGTTTCACAGGGAATATTTTCTAACAAATCGTCCCAATCTTTGTAGTTTTGTTTAACGATGATTTGGTAAAAAATCCAAGCAGTTTCCTCATCTGCATCTTTCCACTGTTTTTGCTGAAGATAATTTTCCAATGCTTCACATAGTCTATCTGCTACCAATTCATCAGTACATTTTCTCAATTCGGATTTAAAAGCACTATCAGCTTCGCGGTTAAATTGAACTGCCAACATCTGAGAAAAGCCTTGCCTGAATCGTTCAGGATTTTTTTTATTGGCGAATTTCAATCGAAAAATCTCTTGCCATTTTTCTTCGCTTTCGTTCTCTGGATTACTCCATAACTGACGTAATATTTCATGAGCCTTTTGGTAGAGAGAATAGACTTCTGACGCTTCAGGGAGGTGGATATTGGGGATGATGTGAGGTACAAGACGGGAAACTCGATAAAGTCGATTTGATTCTTCTGGTTCGGGGCTTACTTCTATAAGCCCTAATTCAATCGCTCGTTTTAACTGTTCTTTGTAGCCAGAGATAGGTTCAAAAACTGCTACTAATTCTAATGCTAGCATGGGGACGGGAATTTGAAATACCAAACATCGACTGAGTATTCGCTCAATATCTTGGTCAAGTTGCTTGTATAACTCTTCCCAAATTATTCTTCCCTTCCATTTAGTAGGATTAGCTTCAAGTTGAGTGAGTTTTGTTTCTGCGTCTTCTCCTAAAAACACCTCATCATTTAACCATTCCAACAAACGAGGATTGCCATCAGCTAATGTTTTGGCTCGCTCAATTAAATTTAGAGAAATTTCCTTGGAATTAAAAGCTTTTAATCGACTCAGTTTTTTCTGTAAATCCGATTTGCGGAAGGATTCTAGACACTGTTTGTAGAATGATTCATTCAGGTCTGATTCAAAGTCATAACGACAGGTAATAATAATACGGTGGTCGGCATTATTCTCTTTAATTGCCCACACTAATGACTTCAATATTTCGGCTACTTGAGTTTTGAGAATATACCTTCCTTGACGATGTTCTAAATTCCACTCAAAGTCATCAAATACCAGCAAAAAGGGTTTATTTCCAGGTTGGTTCAACTCCCTGAATACATCTCGCAATCGATATTTGAGTTCCTCTTTGCCTTCTTTGACTGCTGTCCGTAGTTCTGCATTCCTCAGTTTATCTGCTAGCTTACTCACAAAACAAGATTCAGAAATTTGCTACGACCAAACGATTGTTTCATGTTCAGATAAGCGATCGCACAATCTGGCAGCAATAGTACTTTTTCCTAATCCTCCCATGCCATGAATTAAAACCCCAATCTTTTCTGAATAGGGCTTGAGTGCCCGCAGACAGTTTTGTAACTGGCGACGACGACCAACAAAAGTCTCACGGGTGGCAACTCTAAGTTTCTTCTCTGGATCTAAAAACTCTTGAGCAACAGAAGCACGAGGTACGGGTTTACGTCCGCGCTCGACCAAGGCACCCGGCAGGGTTTCTGCCACATACAAGCGCAACAAATGCCAATCTCGTGCTTGATTGTTTAGCAGTACTTGATAGGTGATTGCCACTGCTTTTGTTAGCTCTGTTCCGGCTGATAATTCTTTGTACAAGGCAGCAGCAGTTGCGGTTGCATCAGTATCCAACACTTGCTGACCCCAACCGAGAACAGCAGTTGCACCTTCCTTTATTAATGCCTCTGCCATTGATGGTACTGCACCTGCGTCCCTTGAGTATCCAGTATTACAACCGGAAAGGAAAATTAGCTCAGGCTGTTGGAATTGCAGTTCTGTAGCGATGTCTTCTGCACTGCTATATTCTGCTTCTCCCAATTCCGTCTCAGTGAGAAAACATGGTTTTTCATCCCGAAACGTAGCATGACCTGTCAGGTGGATAACATCAAAGTAATCCTTTTTGTAATATTCCACCAAAGAACCTAACTCAGTTAGGCAACCACTTTCTTCCACTATCAAAGATAAGGGTTCGCGCTTCGTTGCTGACAAAACTTGGGCTTCTTCTGCCTCAAAATCCAGTTCAGGTTCGATTCCCAATGGGGAAGTTGCCATAAAAAGAACATTTAATGCTCGATTTGCTGGTTGATGTTCCAAAGTTAGTTGTTTGGAATTATCATCCTTTACCCACCGAATGGGAATAATGGCAGGTCGCCGTTCCACCAAAAAACTTTTATCATCATGCAGTATTTCCCACGGTAAATGGGCGAGTTTTTCTGTCGCCGCAATGGCTAGAACTATACCTTCACGCCAATGCTTGTCAATTTCACGTTGGAGATTGCGATCGCTCCCGTCTAACCAGTTATAAAGTGCCTGCCCAGTTTTAGCATAGTCTTCAGGTAGCCTGGTGTAATAGTCTGTTTCTGCCTTTTGAATCAACTCAGTGATTTCTGCCAGGGGTAGCTGACGGGGCTGACAATCATTGGGGTTATCCCAGAAGAAACAGAACTCGGCGTACTGATCCCCAACGGGTTTGAGGTCAAGGTGAAGAATCTTCATTGCTACTTGTAGTTTTCCAGAATCTCTTTGATTTGCTCTAATGTTGCGTCTTTAAGCAGTAATCGACGGTTGTCATCTGTAACAATCAAAACTTTCTCAATCCTGGCACCAGTTGGGTCGTGTAAAGACTTCTGGTTTTTCTCCTTCCACTTGTGAATGCTCTCTGCAATGGTCAATGTTCCACTCACAATTCCCACAATCGTAGCTATAGTGGCTAGGGTTCCTTCCCGTTCGACTTCTTTAATGGTTTGATAGTTTCCTTCTATTCCTTCAATTGCTAAGAGTTCTTCTGTAGCTTTTACTGCATCTCGTCCTTGGATTTCAATTTTCATATTGCCAAATCTTTAAATAAAAACTTCGGAAAGAGAATTCAGTTAAATGGCGCTTATATTTGTACTGGAAGTATTTTTAACCAAACTTTTTAGCTCTATCATTTGAGCTTCCAATGCTGCCACTCTCTGGCTCAATGAAATTTCTTCGCTGACATCCAGATACTGAGCCAACGCATTTAATATCACTTCAGTTTTGGTTAAGTGAGTCTTGGCAATATAGCTTTCCAACTGCTGATAAAGATTAGCTGGTATTCGGATTCCAATAGAAATATTAGACACGAGTAGAGGATGTTAGAAGCTGTTTAACAAAATAGCACAAGGTTTACACCCTACCTTGGTATATATCTAAAATTTTTACATTCCTTGGGAATGCACCATCTGTGTGCAAATATCTCAAGGATGTACAGCAGTAAATTACAAGCCCACATAACCAAAGTTTCCCAACAGATAGGCAGAAATTAGACAGTCGCTACTCGCGCTTATTTAATAAATTACGAATTACTGTGGTGTAATTGTCCGGTCATTCTGAGCTTGTTTAATCGCTCGTTTCAAGATTAACACCGCCATTTGAGACAAAGAACGCTCCTCTGCATCAGCCAATTGTTGCAGGGCTTCTTTGTCTTCTTCTTCCATATAAATAGTTACAGTTACTTTTGCCATGTCATCATCATAAGCAATTTTGATTTTTTTATGTTAAACGCATTAAAACACACTAATTAACATAAAATTACTTTATTTTAGCGTATAATTACTTGTAAGTCAAAAGCCAGCCATCAACTTTCTCAGGGCGGATGCTGGCTTTTGGCCCCCATATCACAGGAGACATATACAATGTTAAAGCCTGTTAGCTACAAAACAGATCAACACAAAGCTTATCAACAAGCTTTAGATGATTTCAGCATCACAGAATTACTAGCAAAGCTCAACAACTACTCTGATGCTGACTTTGATAGCACTTGGATGCAACTCCAGCAGCAAGAAATAGAAAGTCTAGCTGCAATTCTGATATCTGGGTTAACTCAGAGTATCAATGGTAAGTTGATTGCTGCTTATCTCAATCTCATCCGGCACAGTCACCAAGATATAGTCTCAGGTTTGATTAACCTGAAATACCCAGACGCATCTATTGAGCTTCCTGCTAACTTTCCTGATGTAGCAAAGACACCCAGATTTTTATATGGCGATCGCTTGCGTTGGATCTCTACCCAAAGCGATACTGACTGGGGCATTGTCATTGGTCGATTTTATAGCTTTACTGGCGATCGCTGCTGCTGGAGTTGGTGTTACCTGATTTGGTTGAGCAAAGACAGTCCCAGTGCGGCTTGGACATCTGCCGATATTGCTTGGGAAGAGGATTTAGAACCCATTAGCGAGGATATATACTGATGAATCCTCATCCACTCAAGCAGCGAGAGCAAGATTTGATCCAACTCTACAGTTACTGTCAATTGGGCATGACTCCCAAGCAGTTTTACTCCAAATGGCAGGTGAACTACGAAGAAATTGCTCAGATTTGCTCTCGTTCCCTTTCTACCGTTCGGCGCTGGTTTGCTAGAGGTAAAAACTACCGCCGTCCTATGCCTACCGATTTACGCCACCTTGCACTGATGAACTTTTTGCTGGAACACTTTGAAGATATCCCCGAAGAAGTGTTGCAGAAGCTTTGTTTTCCAGACAAGAGTGAGTAGAAACTGCATCTAATTTCAATATCATTCTGATATTTCTTGCCAGCCACCGTCACAGTAGGCTGGCTTTTGTCTTGGAAATTACAGATTTTACGAGGAGAATTCGATGACTTATCTCGAAAAGCTCAATCCTTGGTGTATAATCCGGCTTCTACCTAATATGCAGAACCAAGTTGTAGCTCGTTTTCGTCGCCGTAGTGATGCGGAAGCTCATCTACAAGTTTTACGCCGACTCATCCCAAACGTGAGCTTTACATTGATTTTCAATGTGGTTTTAGAGCAACAAGATTTGACTGCTTTAAAGTAATAAGCTGTTGTGCTTTTACAGTAGTTTTCATTTGCATGAAGTACAAAGTTACGGGTTTTGAGGCAGTTCTTGCTGGAGGCAGTCCCCATGAACTTCGTACATCACCAAGCATGAAAATAGGCTCTTAGCAGGGAGCAAGGGGCTAGGAACTAATATTTTTACTCAGCACTCAGCACTCAGCACTCAGCACTCAGCACTCAGCACTCAGCACTCAG